>JAJECD010000321.1 GCA_022822215.1 Candidatus Poribacteria bacterium
AAAGCCGTCATTTCGCCGCATTAAACCCCCCAAACCCCCCTTATCAGGGGGGCTTTAAGAAGAAATGCGTAAGTCCTATCTAAATTAAAAATTTGACAATACAAGGTAGATGTGTTATTATTAACATTAGTCTTTGAAACACGACACAGATGAAGACAAGTATTTAACAGTTGTTGATCTATCTGCAAAGAGCGATAAACATGATATTTGCCCATTCACACTCCAACTTGCATAGCGTATCTAACCATTGGCATTGGTGGTGTTCCAATTGCTTGTGGGGGAGTGTGCGCTCAAACAGATAGTTGAAATAGAGATTGAAAATCGTCGTTTTTCATTTCTGAAATTTTAAAGTCCTGTTGAAGCCTTATGCCCCCGAGTTAGATCGGCATAAGGTTTTTTGTTTTTAAAGAGGAGAATCCTGATGAAAATTTTATCGGAACTAAAGTATGACCGCGATGGCTTAATCGCTGCAGTCATTCAAGATGACACGAACAACGAAATTTTGATGGTAGGCTATATGAACACGAAAGCGATAAAAGAGACGCTAACAACCGGTCGCGTCTGCTTCTGGAGCCGTTCCCGCCAGAAACTCTGGATAAAGGGGGAGACTTCAGGGCATACACAGACGGTTAAGTCTGTCGCTATTGATTGTGACGGCGATGCCTTGCTTATTAAAGTTGAGCAGAAAGTTGCAGCGTGTCATGTTGGCTATCGTTCCTGTTTCTTTCGAGAAGTTTCCCCCGACGGAGAGTCAACGCGTGTGGTAGGTGAAAAGATTTTCGACGCGGATGCTGTCTATTAACCTCCGATAAGTGTAGGGTAAAGGCAAATCGCCTTAAGTAGGCAATTTCATCGGTTTTCGTGCCTCGGCATCCGCTCGGGAGTTGCTTGATAAGTTCACCTCTATTCTCAATCTGATGAAAAGTAAAAATAGTCCTGCCCTTTGTAATATATATTACTGTGGGGCGAAGAACTTTGATGCTGAGTATACGAAAAAGGAGTTATGATGTATTATCCCACGTTGGAAGATTTTCGTGAGGCAGCGAAATCAGGAAACACGATACCGGTATACCGATCAATTTTAGCGGATATGGAGACACCTGTGTCTGCCTTTTACAAGTTGATGCCAGATGATTATACGTTCTTGCTTGAAAGCGTTGAGGGGGGTGAATCGCTTGCGCGCTACTCCTTTTTGGGGAGTCAACCCTCGGTGCTTTTCCATAGTAAGGGACATCAGGTTACTATTGAGTATTTGGAAAAAGGCGAAACGGTAGTTCAAGAATATGACGATCCGTTGAAGGCTCTTGAAGAATTGATGCAGAACTACCGACCTGTTGATAATCCAGAGTTACCAAAATTCCACGGTGGTGCAGTCGGTTATATGAGTTATGACATGGTGCGTTTCGTCGAAGAATTACCGGATAGTACTGAAGATGAACTGCAGCTTCCGGATTGCTTTTTCATGATTACCGAAACGCTTTTGATATTTGACCATGTGAACCATCAGATTAAGGTTGTGGCGAACGCACATATTGATGGGGATGTGGATGCGGCGTATGCGGAGGCTCTCGCGAAAATTGAGGCATTGGTTGAGAAACTTACAGCTGCTTCCGAACCGCATTTACACAGGAGTAGTGACAAGTATCAGGGACAGTATGATCAAATTATATCCGACCCCTGCTCGAATTTCACAAAATCCGATTACGAAGCCGCTGTTAGACATGCAAAGGAATACATCGCTGCAGGCGACATCATCCAAGTTGTGCCTTCACAACGATTCAGTTGTCCAGTGTCCGTAGATTCGTTTGATATATATCGTGCCTTGCGGATGGTGAATCCATCACCCTATATGTATTACCTGAAACTTGAGGGTTTCGACATCGTCGGTGCCTCCCCCGAAATGATGGTGCGGGTGGAAGATGGCATTGTTCAGACACGTCCGATTGCAGGCACACGCCCGCGTGGCACAACGGCTGAGGAAGACCAGGAACTCGAAGAATTCCTTCTCGCCGACCCGAAGGAACGTGCAGAGCACGTCATGCTTGTTGATTTAGGGCGAAACGACCTCGGGCGGGTCTGTGAATACCATACCGTTGAAGTCACTGACCTGATGATCGTCGAGCGTTTTTCGCACGTCATGCATATCGTTTCACATGTCATCGGACGGCTGCGTGAAAACCTGACGGCTTTTGATGTACTCCGTGCCTGCCTCCCCGCAGGAACGCTCTCGGGTGCCCCGAAGATACGGGCAATGGAGATCATTGATGAACTGGAACCGACGCGTCGGGCGACTTATGGCGGCGCAGTCGGTTATTTCAGTTTTTCAGGCAGCGCAGACACTGCAATTGCCATTCGAACCGCGGTTATTAAAGATGGCACCGCTTATGTGCAAGCAGGTGGCGGGGTCGTCGCGGATTCAGTGCCTGAAACCGAGTATTACGAAACCTTGAGTAAAGCTCGATCCATGCTGAGTGCTATCGCATTAGCAGAACAAGGGTTCTTGTTGTGAAAAATTATCATCTACATTACCCAATGGATCTAACCGAACCGCAAGGAACATTAAAAAGATGGTCTTAATGATTGACAACTACGATTCTTTTACCTATAATCTCGTGCAGTATCTTGGCGAACTCGGTGCTGAACTGGTGGTCCATCGGAGTCGGAAAGTAGGGCTGGATGCATTAGATACCTTGCAGCCCGAACGGATTGTAATATCGCCGGGACCTTGTACACCACGAGAAGCAGGCATATCTAATGACGTTATAAAGCACTTCGCCGGAAAAGTCCCAATTTTAGGCGTTTGCCTCGGACACCAATGCATCGGGGATGTATTTGGAGGTGAGGTGGTGCGTGCGGATCGGTTGATGCACGGCAAAACTTCTATGATAGGACATAACGGTGCGGAACTCTTCAAAGGGTTGGACAACCCGTTTGAGGCGACGCGCTACCATTCGCTTATCGTCCGAAAGGAAACACTGCCGGATTGTCTTGAGGTTACGGCATGGACGGACGAAGATGAAATCATGGGACTTCGGCATACAACCTTACCTATCTGGGGCGTGCAGTTTCATCCGGAGTCGATTTTGACAGCTGCTGGAAAGGATCTGTTGCGGAACTTTTTGGCACTATAGATTAACAGAGAGGTTTAATAATGGCAAAACAGACGACCGAGAAGACACCCGTGCCGATTTTGGTGTCTTGGTCTTCAGGTAAAGATTCGGCGTGGGCATTACATACGCTACGGCAGCAACCGGAACACTATGACGTGCGCGGTATCTTTACGACTGTTACGAAAACGTTTGACCGGGTGTCTATTCACTCTACACCAGCATGGGTGCTAAAACAACAGTCTGAAAAGCTTGGCGTGCCGTTGTACGAGATACCGATCCCCTATCCTTGTTCTAATGCGATCTACGAAGCGGCGATGCGGAAATTTCTTGCTGAGGTGGAAGCGTTACCTGAACATTTGGGGGCATCGCATTTCGCATTTGGTGATCTGTTCCTTGAGGACATCCGTGAATATCGCGAAGATAAGCTCAGCGGGACGGGTTTCACACCGATTTTTCCGGTATGGGGTGAAGACACGACGCAGCTTGCGAAAAAAATGATTGACTCCGGCTTGCGCGCCATTGTTACAGCACTCAATCCTACCAAGGTCCCTGCCGACTTTGCGGGACGCTGGTTTGATGCCGACCTCCTCGCGGATATGCCGGATGAGGTAGATCCGCTCGGTGAAAATGGTGAATTCCATACATGTGTTGTTGAAGGACCTATGTTTAGTTCGCCTGTTGCTGCCAAACCCGGTAAAGTTGTCCAGAGAGACATCGTTTCTACGAAAGATAAGAATGACAAGATACATTCCAGCAGAAACACGTCACCAACCTATATCTATGCAGATGTTGTGCCGTTGGATATGTAATCTTTGGACTGTCCTATGAAGAAAGCAGCTGTATTGTGGACGGGTGGAAAAGATTCTGCTCTCGCCTTTCAAGTCTCCTTAAATCTTTACGATATAAGGAGGCTTGTCTGTTTTGTTCCAGCAGACAATCGGCAGTTCTACGCACATCCGACGCAACTCATGGAACTACAGGCACAGAAAATCGGACTCCCGATTGAATTCATGCCGATCTCTGAGCCTTATGAGTCGAGTTATCGTCAGCAAATTAAGAAGGTTAAAGACACTGGGATTGAGGTGTTGATTACGGGGGACATTTCTACTGTAGGTGGGATGCCGAATTGGATTGACGGTGTTGCGGCTGGCTTAGCGGAAGTCTATAAACCGTTATGGGAGTTGGACCGAGAGGCGATATTAGATACACTAATTGCCAACCAATTTGAAGTCGTCTGTTCTTTGGCTTACAAGAAGTATTTTCAGCCTACTATCGCGGGTAGGTATTTAGGTTTGGAACTCATTTCAGAACTGAAGCGGTTGCCAATTGACCCCTGTGGTGAACAAGGCGAGTACCACACATGGGTATTAGATGCCCCGTTTTTTAGGGAGCCGGTGGAGTTAGAAGGCTTACGCGTTATCGAGGCAGACGCGTATTGCTATCTCACTTATACACAAGCAATTTAGGGGTCTTCAGAAACAACTCGGCATCACACTTCACTCCTTTATTTCAGTTGTAAATTGAATAAATCCGCCTGGGTCCCAATTTCCAGCTGTGTCGCTCCACGCTATATTTATCAGGTACGTCCGTTCCGGTAGCAAGTTCTTACCTTTGTCAAGCTTGTGAAGCACTTCATTTACCCCCATTTTTATGCATGTATATTTTTTGTGTGAAAGTTTGTGAAAAGGAGAAAAAGTCAGTGCTTATGTGATGGAAAATGCGGCGGATGCCACCGCTTTGAACCACGTTGTGAGTTTTTCTCGACTCCATTGCTCTGTGATGATCCGTTTGATGACCGTGCTAACGGCATACGTTTTTTGCTTGCCTGTATTCAGTGTTTTCGCCCATCGGTCTGCGGATTTCTCATAAGAGAGAAAAGATAACCCATAAGCGAAAATGGCAATCAGGAACAACAAGTCAATACGA
>JAJECD010000013.1 GCA_022822215.1 Candidatus Poribacteria bacterium
GACATGCTCTGAGGCAACGCCTTTAGTAGTGTGAACATAACTTTGATAAATGTCAGTACATAATAATTGGGTTTGTCTAAAAACGCAATATGTAGTGCATACGCTTATTTAGACCACAATTTCGCAAAGTTAAGACGAGTTTTTTTCGCTCAAATTTCATAGGTGTTAGACCCCTTAGCGCCGCGTGCGTTTCTGGTGATACACCTGTGTGATAAACTGTCCAATGCGGGTTCTCGCTTCGTGAATGTCCTCAGAGTCGTTGAGATGAACTTCTTCTTTGAGCGTCTTGATGGAATTACTCCAACAATACTAGAACTTACGCAATCCATTAGCTCTTGCGTCTAAAAAAGAGTCGGGGTTACAAATCACCCCTACAAAAGGAGTCTATTGCATGTCTAATACAACGCCAGTCCGGACGGTGATTGTTGGGTGTGGTATGATCGCTGCGGGGGGTTACCAACCGCGCTGCCAAGCATATCCACACCGTATTGAGCTCGTCGGTTACTATGATCAAGATGAAGCGCGTGCCTCGGCATTGGCAGAAAAAGGTGGGGGTCGCGTCTACACGTCGCTTGAGGAAGTGCTGAACGATCCAAACGTAGAAGCGATTGTGAATTTGACAATTCACATTTCGCACTATCCGGTTTCGTTGGCGGCACTGAAAGCGGGCAAACACGTCTACTCCGAGAAACCGATCTCTATCCGAACCGACGAAGCGAATGAACTCGTCGAAACTGCGAAAGCGATGGGTTTGAAATTGGCGTGTGCACCATCGGCAATTCTCGGCTACGTTCAGCAGAATGTCTGGCAACGGATACGGGAAGGTGAAATCGGTGATGTTATCTCGGCGATTGGCAACTTCGGAGGCCCGTTGGAACACTGGCATCCAAACGCAGACGCGTTTCTGATGCATGCGGGTCCCTTCCGCGATGTCGCGCCTTATCCGCTCACTGCGATGACGACGATGATTGCCCCCGTTAAAACGGTGCACGGTTTCGCAAGGCTCGCTGTCCCGAAACGCACGCTAACCCAAGGACCGCGGAAGGGGACTGAATTTGCGGTGAATGAGAAAGATCACGGATTTGGTGTACTGGAATTCGAGAACGGGGCACACGGACTCATCTATCACAGTTTTACTGTTGCTTCTGGTATCCCGCCTTACGAAATCCACGGTACAGCGGGTGGGTTCTCTCTACAAGCGCACGACGATGGACGCGGTATCCAAAAATTCACGCCGCAGGACCGGTGGCAAGATGAACCTTCGCCGCCGAAATCCTTTACTGGGTTGGATTGGGGGAAAGGTGTGGCTGACTTCACGGATGCGATTCGATCCGATCAGAACCCGCGTTGTAATGGGGCACAGGCGCGGCATGCGTTAGAGGTGTGTGAACGGATCCTCGAATCGTCCGATGCGGGTAGACCTATTGATGTTGTAAGTCGTTTCCCGGCACCACCGCCGGTTGGGGATGTGGCACCGTGGGAAACAGATTAGGGGTATAGAAATCGCGAGCACAGCTCGCTCCTACAAGAAGATAGGCGAAGTTCGGAACATTACTGACCGAGGGCGAGCATGTTGATGAAAAGCCGGTATGCGCCTGCGACCCCTGCGGGGAGTTGTCTATAAAAAGCGTAGGCGGCGTAGGTATAGGTGCCTTGTCCGTATTTGGCATAGAGGAATCCGCCGTGCTGCGGTTCCTGCTCGCGATCGTTGCACGTGAGAAGTGCCTGATAGTTTGAATCCCACTCGGTTAGGAATTTTGAACCGCGCTCCTCGACCCACCCGTTGAAATCCGCCTCTGTAATTTGATTCGGATGCTGAAAAACCGGATGCGCTGGCATCAAGATCGTCACTTGCGCGTCCTCTTCGGAGACCTCCTCTGGCCGTCTTCCCATGGTATAGGGGTAGGGACCGAACGGGGCAGCATCAAATTCCGGCGTCTGATATTGGACGATGAGGTTGCCGCCTTTATGGACGTAATCGAGGAGTCGTCCGTTATAGGCGATGAGATCCTGCCGCACAGCGTACGCCCGAATGCCGATTAAGATAGTATCGTATCGACTCAGATCACCCGTGCGGAGTTCTTCGCGATCCAGCATCTCAACATCAATCCCAATCTGTTGGAGTGCCTCAGGCACCCTATCACCGACCCCCATGATGTATCCGACTTCCATATCCGTTGAGAGTTCAATCGAAATGCCGTGAAGCACCATCGTAGCAGGACGGTATAGGTGGCGGGGTTCGAGATCCGTATGGTCAATCGCTTGATAACCGGTGGTATATTCCTCGCCGTTATAAGTAGCGACGGCTTGAATTGCGTAATCTTTGCCTGCCGCGACACCTACAGCAGACACATCGAAAGTAAAGGTCTTGCTGGCACCTTCGTGTGTGAAGTCAAAAGACGCGCTTTCAGGCAACGCATGCCACCCGTCCGGTAATGTGAGCGAAAGGGTGCCTTCCGCTTCACCTTTCACGTTATTCAGCACTTCCACCGTAGCGGTAAATGTGGTTTTTCCACCCGCCACCGCAGATCCGGATATTGGAACGACACCGATACGCGGCGCCATAGATAGGCTGATAGCGGGAGCTACCGATAACAGTCTTCGTCTCTCGCCCCAAGGTCGGTTGATTGAAACGGTTTGTGCAGGTCGCGTCAGTGTGAAGTCGACACCATCTACGCGATAGGTGAGAACGCCGTGTACTTCAGGCGGTGCGAAGGGTAAGAAACGGAATTCTGGACGCGCCAGTGTATAGACAGCGTCGTGATATTCAGAGGTGCGCGTCCAATAGGGTTGCGTGTAAGACGCGCCCTGTGGTACTTCTACCGCAAAGGTAGTAGAAACGGGCTGGTTTGGCTGTATGAAGCCTCTCTCTTTCTCATCCGATTCCGTTTGCATTTGACGTACGCGCCAGCCTTCTGGGGTGCTGAGCGATACATCAATGAGTTCGGCATCAATCGGCGAAGGATTGACCATCCGCATTCCGATTGAAAATTTTTGTCCCGGAATTGCGACAGCGAAAGTTTCAGGGGAACGGAAAAATCCTTCTTGGGCGCCTTCGGGTTGAACAAGAACCTCCAGTGAACACCCAAGCGCAGCGTTCGCGGCAGCCATCAATTCTTGCTCTTTATTCTCAAGGAGAAAAAGGAGATGTGCGCGCGTGGCGTCATCAACGTCTATGCCCTGGACGCTTTCAATGAGGCTGCGGGTAGCTTTTAAACCGGTAGCAAGGTGAGGGACAACCGTCCAAGGCTGCCGTGCGTCATAGTCATTCAGCGCAGCATTAATGCTCTCCTGAAGTTGTGCAAAGGTTGCATTCAGATTAGGTGCGTTGGCGAGCCCTGCCATCCCCATAATCGTAGAGTCAAACCCATCAAAAAGGCTCTGTTCGGGTTCTGCTTGCTTAGGGAACGTTGTATCGACTAACCGCAGCTCGGTAACCGACGCCCCTTTAGAGGCGCGTGTCTGTCCGGCACCCTGCGAACGCTGGTAACTGAGTCCTTGACGTGCGACTTGTGCATAAGAGAGTCCTAACAAGGCGTTGTATTCACCGGTATCAATTTTTAGTAGCGGTGTATCCCCAGTTTCAGCACTACCGCGTCGCCATCTGGAACGCGAGATATAGAGTTTCTTGGGTTGCCAAGGTTGCAGCCCGTCTGCGAGGTGTTCTGGGAATTTACTTGCGTCGCCAGCAGCACGGAACGCCTCTAACGTTACGACCCCCGATGCTTGATGGTGTCCGTGTCCGTCTTGCCGATTTCCCTGAAATCGGGAAATAATGACATCGGGTCGGTAGCGTCGGATTATACGGACCATATCCTCGAGAAGCATCTGGTAATCCCATTTTTCTAATGTCTCGTCAAGTCGTTTAGAATATCCGAAATCGACGGCACTGGAAAAAAAGAGGTCTATCCCGTAGTAACGTATCGCAGCGAGATGCTCTTCGGTACGTACAATACCGAGTGCGTCGAACAATTCAGGTCCGATGAGGTTTGCGCCGCCTTCGCCGCGTGTCGTCGAGTATAATCCGGTTCTGACCCCGCGCCCGCGACTGAGCCACGTTAGCAACGCGCCGTTTTCATCGTCAGGATGTGCAACGGTGTGTAGGACAGTAGCAGTTGTCTGTAGGCGTTGTAAGGCGCGCCAAACCTCGGAAGCGTTTGTCACTCCCGCCATTTCTCCGGTCTCTGCCATTGTTGTGCTACCTCCTATCGTTCCGAACAGTACGAGAACCAAAATTGATGTTATGATTTTTCTGAACATTACATCCTCCAAGAGTGGTCGGGATTCGGAAATCCCCCGTACAGAGAACCATCAGTCAGTGGTCGGGATTTGGAAATCCCGCCTACAGGGAACTGTCGATTATTGAGAAAGTGCATTGCGGAGCATTTCTACACTCTGCGGGACACCGACGTGTGCATCCGCTTTGCCTTCAAATTCAATGGAGATGTATCCCTGAAATCCGGTATCTTTTAGAATATTGCCAATTTTAGCATAATCGAGATCTAATGTATACCATTCGCCGCCGCCGTAGTAGGTTTTTGCATGGACAAGCACCGCCTCATCTGCAATCTGTGTCAGTTTTTCATAAGGATTCGAGAGGAAATTACCACAATCCATCGTTACTTTCAACCACTCTGAATCAATAGCAGAGACAATGCGGTTAACACCCTCCGGTGTGCACGTTAATCCCCAGTGGTTTTCGAGTCCGAGGATCACACCGTATTTTTCAGCGTCCGGGAGACACTTTTCAATGGCAGCGATGACCCACTCAAATGCCTCATCCTCTGTGTGTCCGGGGAGTGCCGGTTCTTGTCCTTCGGTTTTCATTAATTCATCGAAGGATGGGACGGTTCCCCATCGTCCTGAGTTGAGACGAATTGAAGGGATGCCGAGTTCGTGCGCCAATCGGATGCAGTGAACGGTGTGATTGATATTTTTTTGTCGCGTTGCTGCGTCTGGCGACACAAAGCCTTGATGGATAGAGAGTGCGTAGAGATCGAGTCCGTGAACGAAAGCGTGCCGTTTCAGTTTTTGAAGATACGGATTTGCTTCAGATGCCATCTGTTGATGTAAGATTTCGACACCGTCGAGTTCGAGTCGTGCTGCTTCTTCAATGACGTGTTCAATCGGTACGCGTTCGGGTTTGAAATGCCAATAGGAATACGTAGATACACCGAGTTTCAATTTATCACCTCACGTAACATGTTTATTGGCGATATGATAGCATAACTCGGCTGCGAAATCCAGTTTTTTCTTTTGAATTGGCTGTTAGGAAGAAGACGAGGTTAGAATGCAGATCGCATGAATCAGAATCAAAATCAACGGTATTCATGCCTTATGGCATGAACCGGGTATGAAGCCCGTATAGGCTTCACCGAGCATGAACCGAAGCGAGTACGCTGCAAAACCTCGCCTACCAATTAGGGCAGGGACGGAAGGGATATATTGTTACCTATCAAAGGGTGCTCCCCAGAAGGCGACTTTATCCCAGTTCCACAAGAGAATGCCTTCCCAGTCGCCGACTGCGATCGTTTTCCCATCGGGTGAGAATGCCAAAGTTTGGATGAGTCTTAGGTTGTTAGCGGCAACATAGGGAGAATGGTCTATTATGCGGGATCCAGCCTTCACATTCCAGGCTCTCAGGTCAAATCCGCCGGTCACAAGGGTTTCGCTATCTGGAGAAAATACCAATGCCCTGACTCCGATTCCTTCATAAGTCGTGAGCGTTGTCAGGCCTCCGGTTTCGATATCCCAAAGTCTAATACCTCTGCCAACACTTGCGAGGGTCTTCCCGTCGGGTGAAAAAGCGAGATAGCCGCATTCGTCAGTGAGTGTCAATAGTAGGTCCTTACTGCCGACATCCCATACGAGGATCTTTCCATCTCTGCCACTACTCGCCAATCGGTTACCATCTGGCGAGAATACTAACGCATTAATCGTGTCGGTATGTTCAGTGAGACGCATGAGGTCTCTCCCCGTCTTTGTATCCACGACAAAAATGCTGCCATCTCTACCACCGCTTGCGAGACGGGCACCATCTGGAGAGATAACGAACACCGAATCAAAGCCGGTATGTTTTGGCTTAACCGATGCGATGGAGCTGCCAGATTCGGTATCCCATATCTGAATACTTGCCTCCTGATCCGCGGGCATCCCCGCGGCAATTGTGGATCCATCGGCAGAAATTACTAACCTCCATTCTGCTGTCGGCTGCCCAACTTGATTCGCCAGTTGCATAGTGTCAGCTGCCACGTCCCACATTCGGAAGACCCCATCATGCCCACCAGAAACGATGGTTCTGCCATCAGGTGTGAAAGCCATCGTTGAGATGACACCTATATGCGCTGTGAGGCGTGAGAAAACCTCGCGTCCGGTGGGAACTTCCCGGACTTCAAGGTTCCCTGCCCAATTTCCAGCAGCGATGGTGGCACCGTTCGGTGAAAAGGCGAAAACCTTCGGATTCCCTATCAGTTTCGTGACCGTAGCACGTAAATCACCCGTAGCCGTATCCCACAAGCGGATCGCACCATCCTTATCAGCACTCGCCAGCGTTTTGTTATCCATCAAAAACGCTAATGCCCGTACCGTATTCGTATGCCTGCTGAAGGTGAGGCGTTCACGTTGTGCGGCGACATCCCATAAGCGAATCTCACTATGACCGCCACTTGCAAGCAGCTGCCCATCCGGTGAGAAAACCAACGCGCTAATTTTGGCTTTATGCCCCTTAAAGGTCGCCCGTCTGGTGTTCGTCGCTATGTCCCATAAGGAAATTCGGTCGCCGCTGCAACTTGCGAGCGTCCTACCATCTGGAGAAAATACCAAGACTTCTATCGAAGCCTGACCTACAGTGAAGTCCGCCAATTCCTGTCCGGTAGCAGTCTCCCAGAGTTTCAGCGTTCCTTTTTTACCCCCACTCGCCAGCATAGACCCATCGGGTGAGAAATCGAAAGCCGTAAATCCATGAGTTTGTGAGCTTGGGATTGTCAAATGGCCACCCGTGCCTAATTCCCATAACCGAATATCTGGTCCCAGTCCACCACTTGCGATTTTAGAACCATCTGGCGAAAATGCGATCGTACGGACGGTATCATTCGTCTCTACAAGCTGGAACGCCTCGTCTCCAGTGTGTGCATCATAGACCCAAACCCCAGTATGTCCGCTTACTACAAGTCGAGTGCCATCATGTGAGAACTTTATATCCGTCATACCTCCTTTACCAAGACGCGCGAACGGTGCCTTTAGGTCGAACGCTTCCACCAAACGCATCGCACTCATTGGGACAGCAAAGCAGATGAGGCTGCACAATCCTATTACCACGGAGACCTTCGTCACGGGGTGCCGATTCAGGTTTGGGGTGAGGATGGTTCGGAGTCTATTTTCAATCTGTGAGGGACGCGCCATCGCGACAGCCGTACGCGAGACCGAACCCGCGATGTTCACATTTTGTGCGATATTTAGGAGATGTTGGGCGTAGTCGGTTGATTGATAGCCAGCGTTTAGCACGTGGTCATCACATGCTTGTTCGGCTGCTATTCGCATCTGATGCGATGCAAACCACACGAGCGGATTAAACCAATAGACAGCACATGTTAGTTGTGCAATCGCCTGCATCGTCCAATCCCACCGTTTGACATGTGCCAATTCGTGTAAGAGGGCAGTGCGAAGCCGCGCCGCTGGCCAACTACCCGCATCCACTGGCAATAAAATCACAGGACGAAGGACACCCCACATCATAGGAACTGCGATTCTGTCGCTGAGACGGACGCTGATTCGTGGATTCCAATCACGCAGCTTAGGCTTCACAACGCGACTAAAGTCCTCACTACGGGTGGAGATATGCCAAACCGCACCGATACCGGCGATCAAACGGACGAGAAAAAACAGACCGCCCCCTGCCCAAATGACACCTATCCAATCTGCCCAACTCATCGCAAAGGGGATCCTGTCCGCATTGGACCCCAGTTTCGATTGTGTCGGTGTTGATGTCGTTTGTGTTGAAGAACCTACCTGTGACAGCAGATAACTCGGTTCAGTCGAAACAACGAAAGCCGGGGATTGCGAATTATCCGGGAATTGATGGGTTTCAAACCTACTTGGCGTTTTTGTCAGTACATTGACCTCCCATTTCGGAAGTGTAAACGAAAACAGCGGAACAATAATGCATCCAAGGATTGCCAGACCCCAGATCAGACCGCGTATCGCCGCCGATTTGTGACGGAGACTGTATGTGACTACGACTGCAACGGCGAAAATCCCGATACTTTTCATTGTCGTACCAGCGAGAAATTTCAACAATAAGTCTGTATAGAGTGTTTCAATGAACAGTATCATGAGGCAGGGTCTCCCTTTTTAGCTTGTTCTATAAGTGCGTTTAAACGATCAAGTTCCTCATCTGAGAGATCGGCATCGGAAATCAATGCCATCACAGTTTTCTCAACAGATTTATCAAAGAACGTCTGAAAGATTTGTTTGAGTGCAGAACGTCCCGCCTGTTGGCGAGGTTGCGTTGGACGATAGATGTAACGTCTACCATCTTTTTCGTGAATTAGAAAACCCTTCTCCTCCAAAATCCGTAGGAGTGCGCGAACCGTAGAGTAACTCGGCGGATCAGGGAGATCCGCAAGCACATCTGCAACGGAAACGCGACCGTGCCTGTAGACGATATTCATGATTTGTCTTTCCCGACGACTTAACTTGACGGTACGATAATCTTCCATTTCCCACTCCTTCTTGATAATATGCTAATATTTTAGCATTTACAAAAAATTGTGTCAAGCAAAAATGCTAAAAATTTAGCACTATCCTAAACTATGGTGGATTTTAGAGTTCCTTAGACACTAACATGAAACATAGCACTCCGCTGGAGTGCATTGCGGGTTCACTTTTTCTTCTATAGACATATTGCTCCGCTGGAGCAAAGAGGAACCGCGCCTACCGGACGGAGGTCGCGTTCTGGAACAACCCGCCACTATATTTTTTTCGTTGTCAGTTTTCGGAAATCGTCAGCGATCAGTCGTCAGGTTGTCGATGGATAGATTGAATAAAGTGGGTATGCGAGAAAAAAAATAGGGCTGTTCAGTTGCCTTTAGCGGAAACCGAACAGCCCTATAATCAGTATGCTGTAAAAACGCTATTCAAAACCGCCGACTTTCGCAGCTTCGGGTGCGCTTGTCGGGAGTTCCTTCCTGGCTAACGTGTCTTCAGGTACATAACCGGAGTAGTCAGAGATAGAGCCGTGCGTCAAGGCATACACCACAACGTTTGTCATGAAACGATAGACGCCGGGTGAATAGTGGACACTACGGGTCGGGAGACTGACAGACTCCATTGCGCACATGTAATCACGACGGACCATGATAACCGACAATCTTTCACCGACGGAGATACCTTCGAGGAAGTTCCGTTTCGGCGGACGTGTACCCCACCAGAAGATGTCGTATCCGACAGGGGGGCCACCCATTTCGTAGAAGTTATCGTAAATCTCGTGATCGTTAGCGATCCGCTCAATCTGATATTCAGGCATGACGTAGCGCATCTGTGCGAGGAAGAGACGAATCATCGCCTGTGCGGGAGCGTTCACACCACAGTCGTCAAAGACGAGGAATCCACCTCTTTCGACGAGGTAGCGACGCATACCAGCGGCTTCAGTCTCGGTGAGACGGCTATCCATTTTACCACCACCATACTGCCGTCCGAGCAAGTTACGGGAACGGGTGAGTGACGGGTCGTGTCCTGTCATAAAGACGAACGGAGTTTTGAAGAGGTTAGCATCCGTAAACTTCAGGGCGCCCCCTTCAACGTTCATGTCGGTTTTGATTTTTGTACGCTCGTTGAGCCACTTCGTCAATGCGTTGAGGGAGGAAGCATCAGCCCACCAGTCAGAGAGGGAGTGACGGATCCGTGTGAAACGGAATACGCCGCGGATGTCCTTACCTTTACCGATAACACGTCCACCGGGTTCGCCTCTGGGCAGGGGTGGTACTTCAACGTTACCGAGGGTAATGTTTTCAACGACATCTCTGAGTGCGTCGCGTGCAGCACCGACGCTCTCAACCATTGTGAGTCCGGGTGGACGTTCAAAAGCGACTTTGACCTGTACGGCACCGCCTGCGACCCCACGACCGATGTTAGCCGGTCCAGCGGAGGGAGCAGTTGCGACAGGGGCTGAGAATGCCAAGGCACCGGGAGCGTCCGAAACGGGGAGGTCGGCATGTGTTACGACCGTTGGCACGGGAGCGTTGGGTGTAACGACTCGCGGGACGTTCGGATTAATTGGTGCGTCTACTTTAACAGTCTGGTTAGAAAATTCGAGAACCGTCTGCGGTTGGAAGTTCGACTTAGCGACAAACGCGGTTGTTACACGAGGTTGCACTTGCACCTGTTCAACAACGACGGTGTTCTGTGTCGGGACAGTCGGCTTAATAACCGGCTTGACGACGGGTTTCCGTACCTTAGGCTTCGGTGGCTCCTTGGGTTGGAGCACTTCGGCACCGACGAGATCTTTGAATTGTTCAGTCTGCGTGACAAGATAAATGCCAGCAATGAACGCAATGACCGCGTGAAGTACCAAAGAAGTCATAAAGGCACCTGAGGTTCGTTTTGCACTCATTCGTTATTACCTCCAAGGGGTATTTCTGTATCCTACGAAAAAACAAAAGTTGTTGATGCAGGCGTATATGCAATTTCCGTGCCAATTCGAGAAACGCTGAATTCACTATCAATCCCTGCATCAAGCGGGTTATGCTGCACAAAAACGGGCAATCTGTTTTTCAAGCTGCACAAAAACGGGCAGTTTTTAGCAGCGTGTGCCCCGACATCGAACTTATGGGGCTTTGTCAGCGTCTGTCGTAAAGAAGCGGCCTGCCTCTTTAAGGCGTGGCTTGCCTTTGTGAAGGCCAAAGATACCAAGATTGTTTTCTGTGCTGCTATCCAGCTCGTGAATCTTCCACCCATCCTTCGCTTCTTTGACTAAATAGAGATGCGTTTCACCGGGGAACGCGCCTTTGTAGCAGTTGTAGCCTATAGCACTGGCTTCAATTTTGCTGCCTTTATAGCGAATCCAAAAATCCGACAACTGATCATTCTGTCCCCATCTGGAGCCTTTTGTACCGATACCGATCCATAACCCTTCGATAGCGATTTCAACATTCCGCCACCCGTAGGCGATGGGGACAGGTTCGTTTCCGGCAAAGATTGTCCCGAAGGCGACCTTGCCGTCACTCGTCCGAAAGGTCTCCGCAATGGCTTTCATATCGTTGTCGTTGAAGGCTTTGTAGAAGGCACTATACACCTCTTGAATCGCTGCTTTTTCCGCAGCAAAGTCAATAGGCGGTTTCGCAGCAACTGCTGATTCGGTCGTAGCACTGCTGCTTGAGGAGCTTTCTGTCGGCTTCTCAGCAGCGCCTTCCTCTTCAGAGTCGCTACCACAACCTACGACACCGATGCTCATGATGCTTACTGCGAAAATGGCAAGCACGAGCCACATTAATCTCGATTGCATTTTCTAAATTCCTCCTTTAGGTTCATCATGTCGCTTGCAAATAAATGTTGCAAGCCACTCACATCCAAAAATCACGTCTTAATACTTTATTTAGACATTATAACGACTTTTGAAAAATATGTCAAGTTAATTCTTCTGAATGTTGTCCGTTGCGATTTTCCGATGGTAAATATGGTGCATCTT
>JAJECD010000014.1 GCA_022822215.1 Candidatus Poribacteria bacterium
GGATGCACGCTTCGTGATGCTGCTATCGCTTTAGATGCCTTAACGGGAGAGGCTTTTGACGAACTTGTTGTTCCAGGGGATATGACGCGACCGAACTTAGCGTAATAATCATAGGCATCAATGAAAGTTAAGCAGGCATCAATGAATGGGGAACTCCATCGCACCCAAAGCCCCGATCTGTGCGGCGCGACGATACGGTTAACGCGAGAATGCAGTCCTGAGGATCGGTATATCCAAAAATCTATTAGGCATTATAATTCTTGACTTTTCCTGTCAAGCGTTGTATACTCTTCGGATCCTGATGCACTATTCAAACTATACAAAGGAGAAATAGCAGTCAAATGATCTATCCATCTTCCGCAGATTTGGGCATTGAATCCAATTTGGATTCTCGCCTCCAGAACATTCTAATAGATTGTTGGTACACTGATGGCAGAACACCGCGCCATACAATGGTACCAGACGCGGATCAAATTGAGATTCGTAACTCACGAGAATGTGCTGAATTTGTTTTTCAGCTCATGATGAAAACAAGACCGCCGCAAAAGCGGTTGACATGACTCAGACGATATTCTGAAGGTTACCTTGACCGGTTCGCCCGGCGTATGTGTCTTGATCTCCAAACTACGATAAAACTCTTTGAAAGAGCCTTGGCCACGACGAAACTTGAATTATAGGAGCACAACCCATGAACGAAAAAAATAGATTTGAGGAGATGGTTCTCTCCACACTTAATAACTTAAGTCAGGATTTCAAGGATTTACGCAAAGATGTGGCGGATTTACGTCAGGAAGTTTCGGATCTGAAAACAGATGTCGGCTGGATCAAAGGCAAACTCGAAGGACGTGCGGAAACACGCCATGTCGTTCTTACTGGTATCTCCATCGTTGTTGCCATCTGTGCCGTCGTTGTTGCCATCCTGAAGTAAATTTGTTTTTATAAAAGAGGGGTTGATGCAATCAACCCCTCTTAACCGACGACTGAAAGCAAATCTACGTAGTAGATTTGCGTACTGATAACTGACAACTAATTAATCATCATCAGAGGCTTCCGCGATTTCCGTATCAACAGCATCAACCTCTAAGTTCCGAAAATCAGAGAATCCACTACCTACAGGGATGAGGCGTCCGAGAATGACGTTCTCTTTCAAGCCATAAAGCTTATCTCTTTGTCCGCTGACAGCCGCATCCGTCAGGACTTTCGTCGTCTGCTGGAAGGACGCAGCGGAGATGAAGCTATCCGTGCTCAAAGAGGCTTTACTGATGCTCTGGAGAATCGGTTCACCCGTGGCAGGTATCTCCCCTCTATCCTCAACTTCATTGTTAACACGCTCAAACTCTTTGCGCTGCACTTCATCATTCGGATAGAAGTTCGTATCGCCAGGGTCAGTAATCCGAATTTTCGTAAGCATCTGCCGTACGATTGCCTCAACGTGTTTATCATTGACAGTACCCGCCCCATAGACATTCTGAACTTCGTCAACAAGGTATGCCCAAACCGCTTCTTCACCTTCTACAGATACACCTTCGATCGCAGTGCGTCCGATACGTAAAATATCGTGTGGATTGAGAAATCCGTCGGTGAGTGAGTCACCGGCGTTCACCCAATCGCCTTCAGCGACACGCCGTTTTTCATCAGGGATCGGATAGAGACGGCTTTGGTACCCCTCATGTTCAATGCGATAGTTGGGAACACCATTCTTTGTGCCTGCAGATCGGACGTACCCCTCGATTTCAGCGATTTCAGCAGCATCGTCGCTTTTCGGACGTCGCGCCTCAAAGAGTTCTGTGACGCGCGGAATACCTGCCACAATATCGCTATTCGCTGTTCTCTCATGGAGTTCCGCGAGCGTCTCGCCAGTCCGCAACCTATCCCCTTCTTTGACCTCAAAAGAATAGCCGGGTGGGATGACGTGCGGCACCCGAGTACCATCAGAGGTCTCGATTTCAATCCGCATCCGCAGCGCGAGGTCATCCACTTCAAATCCAGGGCAGAGCCCTTTCTTCTGGATACCCTCAGCTACAGCTGTCGGTAACACATCTCCTTCACTATAGAAATGATCCGTGCTATCGGGAGCTTGATGCCGCTCAGAAGGCATATCCGCAGCTACAGCGCGTTGCCCAACCTGAACAAAATGGGCGCGTTCCAATTCGTGGTCTCTATTGGGAGTAGAGGTTTCTGTCGTCATAACACTCGGATGGTAAATTCCGGTGAGGGTGTAAGTCGGCTGCTGGCTTTCCTTCTTGAGCTTACGGTATTCCTTCGCCGAAAATTCAACACCAGTCTTAAGAGGTGACTCAATATCCCGTTTATCCTCAACGATCTCGTACCTGTCAATGACAGCATCAAACCCTTTGAACTTTCGATTGTGTGACCTGTACGTATCCTCGGTCAGTTCATCACCCGCCTCCAATTCCTTCTTGAGGTCAACGTGATGGACAGCAACAACCTTGTAGCCTTTCGTGAGTTCTACTGTGAGCGCGGTATCCGACTTCAGCAGTTCCTTGTACTGGGCTTCTGTGAGCCGCTGACCAGCAGTCAATGCGGTCGTTTTGCCTTCAACTTTTGTCACTTCAAAATAGGTTTCAACATCAAAACCTTTGTATTGACGACGGGACGCGTTGACTTCCTTGGATGTGAGTTGCTCCCCTTCTTCAAATGGGCAATCATCGCGATTCAGAGCCGTAACACGATAGATACGTTCTGCCTTGAGGGCATCACTGGCGATTTCCGACTCTTTTTTATCAATGACGACAGCCGGATATTCTATCCCGAATTGCTTCTTCTCACTCTCAGTGAGGAAGTCGCCTTTCTTCAGTGGACACTCAGGATGATAAATTTGTGTTACACGGTGCCGGAGTGGCGGTGCGTTAAAACCGAGGTAACGTCGATGGGCACGTTCTACTTCAGCTTTCTTCGGCTCATTACCGACTTCAAAAGTACACTCAGAATGATACACGGCTGTCACGACATACTTTTCAGTCTCCTGCTTTTCAACCTTAAACGCCCGTTCAAGCTGCTTGTACTGCGCGCGCGCTTCCGTATATTCACGCTCTGTTAATTCCTGACCGACCGTGAACGGCGGTGCATCCGAAGTTGACCCCTCCTCCAACAAAGTAGACTGTTTAAGCAAAGCAGGCGCATCAGCGATTTCTGTATTCATGATGTAAATCGGCTTTGAATCCACTTCAAAGGGGGTCAGCCACGGGGTAATTTCTTCCGTCGGCACTTCATCCCCGACTTCATAAGGGAAGGCATCGCTCGTCTTCTCGGTTATACGATAAATCCGCTTGAATTGGTTATCGGCTGTCGGCTGTCGGCTGTCAGCATCCAAGAGGTCTTCTGACGAACCGGAGTCCTCTTGACTGACGGCTGAAAGCGCAGCGACCTGACCGCTGATGGCTGAATCTAAATAGTGCCATTCGCCATCAAATCCGTCCCGGATCTCGGCTTTTAATTTATCTACCTCTTCAACAGTGAGCCGATCGCCAGGCTCCAACGAGACATTAGAATGATGCACCTTTGTCACGCGGTAGTGTTGCTTCACAAAACGCTGGAAGCCATACACTTCTTGTGCTTTCGCGTATTCTGCTTGTGAGAGCCGATCGCCAACTGCCAAGTCGCAGTTACTATCCGAAACTTCTGTGACTTCGTACAACCACGCCTTGGTATCAAAACCCTTATAGCGTTCCGTGTTTTCGATATACTGCTTTTCACTCAGCAATTCGCCTACACGCAACGGGCAATCGGGGTGATTAATCTGCAATACCTTATAGGCAGGTCCATCAAAACTCATTCGGTTTTCGGTGGATATCCAGCGTTCGCCCTCTTTTTTCACCGTACGATCGGGTTGGAAATCGAGGAAACGCACGGTTCCACTGACTTTGGATAAGATCTTCCGCTGCCGGGCTTCGGTAACATCTTCTACGGCACCACCGGTGTGGAACGTCCGCATGGTCAGCTGCGTGCCGGGTTCACCGATAGATTGCGCAGCAATGATACCGACCGCTTCACCAACGTTGACGAGATGATTCGTCGTGAGATCGTTGCCGTAGCACTTGGCGCAGACCCCTTCTTCGGCTTCGCAGGTGAGGACGGAACGCACCTTCACTACCCTTATGTCGAGTTTGCCAATGTGTGCCGCCATCTCTGCTGAGATGACAGTATTCGCCGGAACAATGACAGCGTTGGTCTCTGGATGGATAATATCTTCGCCTGCAACACGTCCATTAATTTTAAAGTCGAGGTCTCCACCAGCCGTCGAAAATTTCTGGATGCTGTTAAGCGTGCCACAATCTTCGGCAGTAACTCGCACATCCTGCGCAACATCCACCAACTTCCGCGTCAGGTATCCCGATGCAGCGGTTTTCATCGCCGTGTCCACCAGCCCTTTACGCGAACCGTAGGTAGAGTTAAAATAGTCAATAACATCCAGACCTTCACGATAAGAACAGAAATAGTTCGGGAGTTGATCGTCTTGACGCAGTGCCGATGTTCCTATCGGCGGAATGAGAATATCGCCATCCTGTTTTGCCTTCAATCCAATAAAGGCACTGATTTGCATAAACGGATTCTTCCGGGCACGCGCACCACTATCTGCCATGATATGCACCGGGCTAAACCCTTCTACGGCTTTGTCGTGTAGCTCCGCGCCAGTGGAATCCACGTGTGGATGAACCTTGCGTGGGTCTCCACGTTCGACCAAGGCAGTCCCGAGCCTTGGCAAGGTATCGAACATCTCATCTTCTATTTTATCCATCGCATCGATCCAGATGCGGATCTGTTCGTTTTCGTACTCCTCGCGTTCAGTCGCAGAAGCACCTTCAAGGAGGGCATCAATTTGGGCCTGCGCATCGTGGACCAAGGCATTCCGGTTTTCAGGCGTCAGATAGTCAATGATACCCGGTGAAATACCACTCAATGTTGCGTACTCGAAAGCCAGTTTTTGGATTTTCTCAAGTACTTCGGTTGTCGCGCGTGTTCCCAATTCAGGATGGTTGAAACATCTGTAGATGAGGGCAGATAATTCCTGACCTCCCGCCTCAGCATTGAAAAATCGAACATGCTGCTCCGACAACTCGTCTTCCCAGTCTAATTCATCTGGCAAAACCTCGTTAAAGATGACCCTCCCGACCGTCGTGAGAATCGGCTCCTTGGTTTTTTCGCCGTCCAGCTTTTCACAAAACAGTTGGAGACCGTCATGAAGTTTAAGTTGCCCTGCCACATGCGCAGCGATGACATCTTCCCGACGGGTGTAACGCCGATGGTACCACGCTTTGTCCTGAAGTGCCTCAAAAGCAGAAGGATCCTTTGCAGTATAAGCAGCATGCAAATCCTTAGCGTCCTGTGTGTGTTCAGGTAACGTCTTCGTAAGGAAACTCGGTCCAAGCACCATATCCAGTTCAGGAACAGTAATTGGATCGCCGTGTGAAGGCTTGAGAATGTTATGACTACTGAGCATTAGCATTTTCGCTTCAGCCTGTGCCTCAACAGTCAGGGGGACGTGAACTGCCATCTGGTCGCCATCAAAATCGGCATTGAAGGCTTTGCAGACAAGCGGTGGGATTCTGATGGATTTGCCCTCCACCAAGACAGGCAGAAACGCTTGAATGCCGAGTCGGTGCAACGTCGGCGGACGGTTGAGTAGAACGGGATGGTCGGCAATAACCTCCTCCACAACGTCCCACACCGGTGAATCCGCATCGACATGTTCAGCGAAATGTTTCGCCCGCTTAATCGTCTGGGCATGGTTATGCGCTTGGAGTCGTTCAATAATAAACGGCTTGAACAATTCCACCGCCATCCGTTTTGGAATACCACATTGGTGCAGTCCCAATTCAGGACCGACAACGATAACACTCCGTCCAGAGTAGTCAACCCGTTTTCCGAGAAGGTTCTGACGGAACCGTCCGATCTTGCCCTTCAGAACGTCAGCGAGGGATTTCAAGGGACGATTGCCAGGACCGGTCACACGTCTACCGTGTCGTCCGTTGTCGAAGAACGCATCAACTGCTTCTTGCAACATCCGTTTTTCGTTTCTGAGGATCACCTCTGGTGAACGGAGTTGTATCAACTTACGGAGTCGATTGTTACGATTAATGACACGCCGATAGAGATCATTGAGATCACTCGTAGCGAAGCGTCCGCCCTCAAGCGGCACCAGTGGACGTAAGTCCGGCGGAATTACTGGAATCACATCCAGAATCATCCACTCGGGTCGCTGTCCAACTTCGGCAAACTCAGCTATCTGCTTCAGCTGCTTGGCAACCTTCAGTTTTTTCTGGTGGCTCGTGGTTTCCTCCAGCATTTGCGTGAGGTGCTCTTTTTCCGCTTCGAGGTCGATATTGCTCAAAATCTCGCGAATCACTTCAGCCCCGGTACCGGCGCGAAATCCGCCTCGGTATTTGTTGCTATACTCAAGGTATTCAATTTCGGTGAGCACCTGCCGAGGTTCGAGCGGACAATCCGGGTCGGTCACCTCGACGACAATAAACGCGTCAAAATAGAGCACGAGCTCAACTTGGCGTGAGGAGAGCTCACAGAAAGTCCCGATGCGCGACGGAATACCTTTAAAATACCATATATGAGAGACAGGCGCAGCGAGTTGGATATAACCGAGCCGTTCTCTACGGACGCGCTGTTGCGTAATCTCAACGCCACACCGGTCACATATTACGCCTTTATGTTTAATCCGTTTATACTTGCCGCAGTTACACTCCCAATCCTTTTGCGGTCCGAAGATAGCTTCACAGAAAAGCCCTTCGGGTTCGGGTCGGAAAGAACGGTAGTTAATTGTTTCCGCTTTCTTGACCTCACCGCAGTTACATGTCCCCTTTTCTGGGCATATAAAGGGACCCTCCGCAGCATCAGAAGGAGTCCTACGTCTGCAACTCGTCTGCTTCGCCGAGTCTTTAATCTGCTCCGGCGAAGCGATCTTTATGGAGATGCTGTCAAATGCTGTGTTCATCAGTTCTCCTTTTTAGGGGAATGGCTGTCAGCAGTCGGCAATCAGCAAAGAGGCGTTTGATGCGATC
>JAJECD010000372.1 GCA_022822215.1 Candidatus Poribacteria bacterium
CAAGCAGAAGGTGCATTCAGTTTGGTCCTCTACAGTCCTAAAATTGCTGGGATTTCAGCCAATGAAGCCACTTCATAGTCAGGTTGAATCTCTGTATCGTTCGATACCCCTTCACGGTTCAGCCAGACAGAAGGAGCACCAACGTTCCGGGCACCTGCAACATCATTTTCAAGCGAGTCCCCTACGTGTAGCATCTCCGTAAGTTCGCAATCTGCGCGTTCCGCCGTAATCTCAAAGATTCTTGGATGAGGCTTTTCAACCTGTACATCTTGGGAAAAGACGACAAAAGCAAAACGTCCATCAAGACCACAACGTTCCGGATAGGTGTTCCCGTTCGAGAGCAATCCGAGTTTGAAATGCGGTGCCAGAATATCGAAGGTCGGAACAACATCAGGATATAACGCTATATCTTCAAACCGATGCTTCCGATATATCGCATTCAAATGGGCAGCGAGGCCTGTATCGGGGCAACCGACGTGTTCAAGCGTCCGCTCAAACGCGCCTCGCCGGATTTCTTCCAAATTCCAGACTTTACCCTTCACCGCTTCGGCAAATTGTTCACGAATAGCAATCATATCGTCGATGGTCAGGTTTAGGACGCGCGGCGTTGGCCGCTGTCTTTGCAGTTCCACCAGTGTATGTTTGAGTGAATGACGCATCACCTGATGAAAATCCCACAAGGTCATGTCGCCATCAAAAGAGATACTTGAAATGTGCAAGGAAACTCCTTTCCAAAGTAAGGTCGAGAGTTTAGTTTAAAGGTGCGGTTGGGGTCAACCGCACCTTTCTAATTTAGGAGAAAGGTGCTTCTACAGATCCCCGATATAACAGGCAATGAAGAAGAGAGCAAAGTAGTATATGACCGGATTCACCTCTTTTCCACGACCCGCGACCAACTTGAGAAACGCTAACGAGACCAGCCCGAACCCGATGCCATCTGTAATGCTAAAGGAGAGCGGCATCATTATTATGGTAAGGAACGCGGGGATCGATTCTGTGATATCCTCCCAATCGATCTGGCTGACACTTCTGAGCATCAATCCACCAACGACGATGAGGGCTGGGGCAATAATCGGATAAAGGGTCGTCTGGTTAACCAAATACCCGCCGCCAACAATCTTAATAAGCGGGTAGAGAGCGACGGATAGCAACATAAGAAGACCTGTAAAGACAGCCGTAAGTCCCGTTCGGCCGCCTTCGGCGATACCCGACGCGCTTTCGATGTAACACGTAACAGTTGAGGTGCCGAGGAGCGCGCCCCCAACAGTACTTCCGGCATCCGTCAAAAGGGCTGCTCGTGCTTTTGTGAGTTTTCCCTCTTCAAGTAACTCCGCTCTATAGCCGATAGCCGTGAGTGTACCGATGCTATCGAACATGTCAATGGCAAAAAAGACAAAGATTACAGAAATCAGTTCCAATTTGTCAAAAATATTCGGCATTTGCAGCTTAAAGAGGGTCGGTGTAATGGACGGAGGGAGCGCGGCAATACCGTCATACGTGGCGATCCCAAAAATGAGGTCGGCAACAGCCGCAACCAAAATACCGATGAGAATCGCCCCTCGCACCTTGCGCACCATGAGTGTGAGTGTTACAGCAATACCAAAAAGAGAAAGTAAAACAGGGGTTGATAGCAGGTCGCCCCGGGTCACATAAGTGGCGGAATGTCGTATAATTATGCCACTCATCTGTAAGCCGATGAAGGCGATGAACAGTCCAATCCCGATAGCGATCGCATTCTGGAGCGAAGGCGGAATGGCATTCATAACGGCTTCACGGATGCCGACGAACGAAAGTATGAAGAACAACAAACCTGATATGAAGACGATGCCCAATGCCTCCTGCCAGGGCAAGTTTAAACCTTGGCAAACGTCAAAAACGAAATAGGCGTTAAGCCCCATGCCGGGTGCTAAGACGACGGGATAATTGGTTAAAAATGCCATGAAAAACGATGCGATCGCACTGGATAGACAGGTCGCGACCATGACGGCACCATAGTCCATACCGGATAACGAAAGCAGCGCGGGTTGAACGAAGATTATATATGAAATTGTCATAAAATTCGTTAACCCCGCGACCAACTCGCGCCTCACCGAGGTGCCGGCTCCCTTTAAGTCAAATAATCTTTCAAGTAGCATATTATCTCCTTGAATAGTCGTCAGTTAAAAACAGGACTTATGCAAATCTAATGGACAGTCTGGAATTTTATTGATAATCACCTAAAAGTTCGGTTGCAGCACGCCATAGGGCAACTGTTCTCCCTTCAGCCCTGCAAGCAGATTTTCCATCGCCATAGTTGCCATTTTCATCCGTGTTTGAATAGTAGCACTGCCGAGATGGGGCGCTATAATAACGTTATCTAAACCGAGGAGTGGATGGTCAGTGTTAAGGGGTTCGGGTTCTGTTACGTCAAGTGCAGCACCCGCAATCTGACCTTCTCTGAGGGCATCGTATAACGCATAGTGATCGACAACGGGGCCTCTGGCGATGTTCACAAGGATTGCAGTGCTTTTCATCAACGCAAGTTCGGCTTTGCCAATCATGTGAGTCGTCTCCTCTGTCAGAGGAACGTGGAGCGTTACGAAATCGGAGTCTCGAAGGAGTTGTTCCATGTCAACGTATTCGATACCCAGTTCTTCCTCCCAATCGCGTCTACGTTCGCGTTTGTAATAGATAACTCGCATGTCAAAAGCCGAGGCGCGTTTTGCGACGGCATGACCGATCCGTCCCATACCCACAATACCGATGGTCGCATGGTGTACATCGTATCCCCAAAGGATATTTGGATCGTAGTATAGCCACTGTTTGCTCTGAACGTGTTTATCCGCTGGAACAATATTTCGCGACGCGGCGAGCAGGAGTGCCATCGTCATATCCGCAGTCGTATCGCTAAGGACACCCGGTGTATGCCCGACCGCAATCCCTCTTTCTCTACAAGCCTCAACATGGACATGATCATAACCCACTCCAACGACAGAGATGACTTTGAGATTTGGGGAAGTCGCGATCATCTCTGGCGAGACGGGTTCGTGCCCATAGGTCATTAGCCCATCAAGCGGCGGAATCTTTTCAGCGATAGGCGGTAGGATTGCACTTGTATGCCACATATCGACTTCACATTCCGCCGCGATTTTCGCTCGGATCTCTTCTGGTACCGGTCGTGTGATGAAAACTTTAAGTTGTGCCAAGATTGCTCTCCTTACGATTGGCGATAAAAGATGCGTATGGGTGCGCCGTTGAATCCGAATTCCGCCCTGATACTGTTGACAAGGTACGCCTCGTACGGTGGACGTATCCGATGCAGGTTGCGTCCGAATATGAGAAACGTCGGGGGCTTGATCTCCACTTGTGTGATATATTTGAGCGCGGGGCGAACGCCCTTGACCCGTGGGGGTGGGTGCGCAGTCCGTAATTCAAGGAGGAGTTGGTTGAGGTCCGGGGTCGGGATCCGGGTGCAATACTCGCGATAGACCTCAAGTGCTATCTCCAATATATGGGTAACACGTTGACCTGTAAGCGCAGAGACGAAAACCCGCGGTACATAATGAAGTTGCGGGAGTTGGGCATCTATTCTCTCCATAAATGCCGGATGCGTTGTGTGATCCTTTTCAACCAGGTCCCACTTGTTCAACACCAAAACCGAGGCTTTCCCGTGTCGTTCGATGAAATTGGCAATAGCCTTATCCTGTTGTGCGATCTCTTGCGTTACGTCAAGTACGAGGATAGCTATATCGCTTTGGCGGATGCTGTGTATCGCGCGTTGGACGGTTACGGATTCGAGTGCGTCGTTAATAGCCGATTTCCGACGCATTCCCGCCGTATCCACGACTTCAAACGGAACGTTGTCGTGAACGATCCGAATATTTACAGCATCTCGCGTCGTGCCCGGTCGGTCATCAACAATCATTCGCGCCTCCCCTAACAAGTTATTGATAAGCGAAGATTTTCCGACATTCGGTCTACCAACGATTGCGATTTTCATTGCGGCAGCTTCGCTGTCTGACGTTGCGTCGGTATCGGGTAACTCCTCTACCACCCGATCAAGGAGTTCCAGAATTCCGTCGTTTTGGACGCACGATGTCCACGTCGGTTCAGAAAATCCGAGCGAGTAAAACTCCGCCGCCTCATTGCGAAACCGATCACTATCCACTTTATTGACAACAAGGAAAATAGGTTTACCAGCGGTTCTGAGTTTATCCGCAACAGTTATATCGTGTGGCATAATGCCGGTTCGAGCATCGACAACGAACAGGACGAGGCTCGCTTCAGCCAAAGCCGCATCCACTTGTAATTGGACGTTATCAATAAGACGGTCATTTGGATCGACATCCAAGCCGCCGGTATCAACAATCGTAAAGGTCCGGTCATTCCATTCAACATCGGCGTAATTCCGATCGCGCGTCACGCCGGGTGTATCATGAACGACAGCAAATTTACGCGATTTTCTGATCTTTCGCTGTCTGACCGGCTGCAGCGTCTCGTCTCCATTACCTTCAAAATCGGTGCGTATCTGTTTCGGGCTTACAGGGGCAGCTGCGGTGATTCGGTTGAAGAGCGAAGATTTCCCAACATTAGGTCTGCCGACAATAGCGACAGTGGGATATCCGGTTTCCATTAGTTTTCCTCCAATGCATCGGTTTCTGAAGACCGGTTCTCGATGGGTTGATCTGTTGCTAACGCCCGCGAAACGGCGATAATGGATTTTATCACAACAATAATAGGAATTGCAAGCAACACTCCCCAAAAACCGAGTACTGTTGCCCCAACGATGACGGCGAACATAATAAGTAACGGATCTACATCAACGGCATCGCTCATAATTTTGGGCGAGACCAGTGAATTGTCAATAGTTTGGACACCAAGAACAACACCGACGACAACTGCGGAACGGACAAGAAATTCAACGAAACTAAAATCTCCAGCCGCCAGTCCCATCAACATCGCCAGAAGTGCGAAACCGCCGCCAATAAAGGGACCAACGGTTGGTATAGCGTTACAGATACCTGCGAGCAAACCGACAACGAGCGCGAACGGCACACCGACAACGCTATAGGCGATACAGGAAATTGCCGAAATGATAGCAATAACTGTGACCTGTCCTTTCAAAAACTGTTGGAGATTTTTATCAATTTCACGTAGATAACTTTTAACGGGAGCACGCCGCTCCTCAGGTAGCAGTGCGACCAAGTCACGGAAATAGTTATCAAACGACTGATTCGCATAAACAAAAACAACAAACGCGAGCAGAAATGTCGCCAGAAATCCACCGAAGCTAAAAGCAATCGATCTGACAAATCCTGAAACCCACCGAACCGCTACCCCGCCCGTTTGCGCAATTGTCGGTATTCTTTCGGTAAGATA
>JAJECD010000034.1 GCA_022822215.1 Candidatus Poribacteria bacterium
CTTTTATCCAGATGTCAAGAAAAAAGGGTGATACTGCTTCTTGATAACTCTTGGGACATTATTGTATAATTTTAAAAACCTCAGAAATTGTGAGCAATACCATGACAAAACATACATACCAAACAGACACGCATTACTCACCTGCCACGCGTGAAGCAATCCTTAATCGTCTTTTGACGGCCCTACAAAATGATAAACGCCTTGCAGGTCTCTTAATCGTCGGATCGGGTGCCGAAGGCTTTGAGGATGCCCACTCCGATATCGATCTCTGCGCCGTTACAACCTTGGCTGACGAGGTCCGACCTGCTTTCCAAGAATGGGGGATAAAGATTCACGAAATGCTACCCATGTTTCATTCACTTGAGTCCCCAAGAGCACCTAACGTCTATCTGTGGGTGTTTCTTCTTGAGAACTTTCTGGAGATTGATCTCTGCTTCCTCTGTTTGGACGATCTCCGCGCGACGAGAGACCGTTGGAAAACTGTGTTCGATCGTTCGGGGAAAATTGAGAGCATTATGCAGTCCAGTTGGGAGAGCAGACCGAAGCCTGACTTGGAAGAAGCCTATCGTTCGCGTCTCAGTTCAATCTGGCACTGCATCAAACATACTACTATTGCCGTTCAACGACAACAACCGTGGAGAGCCATATTTGAACTTGAACTGATTCGGAATCGAACGATTGAGCTGCGAGGGTTACGCGATGAATTAGAGACGAAACGTTTTCGACACGTCGATCAGATGTCGAAAGATTTTTTGATAGAGATTGAGAGGGCGTTGGTATTGAGTTTGAACGAAGTTGATATTATGAATGCGCTCAAAGCAGCAACCACCTGTTTTTTCCGCGAAGCCCGACAGTATGATGAGATACTGAATCTTGACCTCGCCGAGAGTTTTGAAACAAAAATGAAAGCATATCTTAAACTCTTTGGGATAAAGTGCGAAAATTAGGAGTTTTCTGTTTACAGACGATAGAATTCCTGTGCATTTTCAGATAATATCTTGCGTGCTAACGATTGTGGTAACTGTGTAGGGAAAGCCTCTTCAGGCGAGTCGAAGTGCCAGTGCGGATAGTCGCTTGAGAACATCAACATATCTTCCGAATCAAGCTGCCCGACAATCTGAAGCAATTCCGCCGCTGTTGGTGGGGCATCAATCGGTTGGAGCGTCATACGGATATGTTCTCGGATATACGCCGATGGCGGTCGCTTTACCCATGGTGTCAACCCACGCAAGCCGCGCCACTCTTTATCGAATCGCCACATCAGCGACGGCATCCATGTAACACCCGTTTCTATGAGTGCGACGCGTAAGTCAGGAAACTTATCAAAAACTCCCTCCGACACAAGACTCAGCACTTGTGCCTGAAACACCTGCGACATACCGACGTATTCCTCTAAATACGTTGAGGGCCATCCTACAGATGTTGGCGGTAGTCCCGGCGCGCCACCGTAATGGATACCAACGACAAGGCCATGGCGTACAGCAGCGGCATAGATGGGATGATAACGTCTATTGCCGTAAGGTGCTTGCGATCGGGCAGGTAGCATAATCTGTACAAACCCCGGATGTCCACCTAAACGCTCAATTTCCCGGGCAGCGAGTTCAGGATTTTGGCTCGGCACAATCAGTGAACCGCGTAAACGCGATTCAGGATCAAGCCAGTGCTCAATCTGCCAATCATTGACTGCCGAGGCGAGTGCCGCTGCAAGGTCTTCGTTGTGTACGCTTTGCACCCGGAACCCACAAGAGAGTATGCCGTATTCGACCTCCCAGAAATCGAGCGCATGCTGGCGTAAAAGTGCCAAATCCGATGCGGGACGATCTTTGGTCGGATGTGTAACCTCTGGGCGCGTGGAGGTCGGAACACCTTCCGGATAGTCGTTCGCATCAGGACCAGGAAAACCGGATTCTTCGCAATAGTCGCACCAGTAATCGGGTAAATACGGGTAGAGCATTTCGAGTGACGGGAGGCGGTTATGGAGATCGCAGTCGATTATAGACATGCCAGCCTGAACGAAACTCGGTTTTCCGTTCTGTGTTCCCATTATGTTTTCCTTTTAGGTTTGTGTTGTTGGTTTTTATCTACCGCCATAAGTGTGCCAGAATAGGACGTGTTCGCCTTCACATTCTTGTGCTTTTATGTAGTGGACAAGTCCCGCTAACGTCTTGCCGGTGTAAGTATTTTCGAGCCTGATACCTTCACATTCAGCCATCAGTGCTACCGCACGCATACCCGCTTCCGTTGGAATGGCGTATCCTTTGCCGAAATCGTCATGCCAAAGTTCAATGCGGCGTGGATTGATGTAATCGACATCCACCGCACCGATGAGCCGTAAGGTCCGCTTGACCATACGGGAGATTGCCCATGAATTCGCCACAACCCAGTCAGCGACACGAATACCGACAATTTGGGTTCGCAGTCCGGCAAGCCTCACACCGACGATTAAACCCGCAATAGTGCCGCAAGTTCCCACCGGCACGAAGATAAAACGCGGTTCTGGCATAATACCTTCCTCAATCTGCGATTTCAACTCTGAAACCGCTTTTACATAACCGACAGAACCGAGTGGCGAAGAACCGCCGGCTGCGATGAAATAACGTTCCGCTCCAATCCCAAGCATCGTTTTCATCTGTTCATACCCGTAGCGGGCAAACATGGTATGCATGTGCTGCACCTCGTGAACCCGGTCTGCTTGCTCACAGATTGTACGGTAGTTTGTTTCAGAATACTCAGTAGGTGGTTGTTTAAAGAGCAGACATTCCACGTGGAAGCCGGATGCTTTGCCATAAACAGCTGTCGCCCGGACGTGATTAGAACCTGTCGGACCGATTGTAAAAAGCCTTTTCTTTTCATTTCCCTTCGAGTGTGCCTGTGCCGCTGCGAACATATACTCCAGTTTGCGCACCTTATTGCCCCCACCCAGTGGACCGCTCAGGTCGTCTCGCTTTATCCAAAGCGATTCGAGCCCAAGCGCGCGCGCAAGGTTTGAAAGACGCTGCACCGAGGTTGGAAAATTTCCAAGCGAAAGATGTGGAATTGATTCAATCATTTTTCAAGTAAGATATCAGAATAGATAAACGCAAAAGTGCTTTACCTTAGTTAGATGCACGGTAACCTGTCCCTACTGTACAACGCCGCTCTCAATTATTTGACCCGCAACGTGTCTACCGAGCGCCGCGATGGTTAACGTCGGTGGCACGCCAACAGAGGTCGGGAAGAGGCTCGCGTCTGCAACAAATAAACCTGTCACTGCGTGTGATTCCCCTGAAAGTTTAACAACAGCTTTGTGCCGGTCCGCACCCATCTGAAGTGTGCCTTGCGGGTGACTGGAAGCCATCATAATATCGTTTGGTACAATGCCGCGTTGACGAATGATCTCAAGATCTTTCTCTGTTTTGATAGCGAGGTGTTCTGTATAGGGCATGATAATCTCTGTCGCCCCTGCAGCGAAAAGTAGACGCGCTGCATTCATTGCCCCTTCTATCAGTACCTGTTTGTCTGAACGCTGCAGACGGTACGAGATATTTGGTGTACCCGTATGATTTATGGCTACCCGTCCGGTTGTTCTATCGTGTAGGAGGACGAGAAGCGCAGCGATGTGTCGGTAGCGTTCCATCAGTTCTTGATGGCTTCTACCGAACCCCGGTAGACTTGCTGCAACTATCATCTGTGAGCCGAAAGCTGGCATGAGTAGGTAGCCGCTGTCTGGCGCACGTCTCAAGTCGAGAAATTGGTCGATATAATAGCTTTGCGGGATACCGAGATGCCCGTCAATCGTCTCATTGAAAATGCCACCGACAAAAACGGCGGGGTGCAAATGGAGATTCTTTCCGACCTGTCGGTTCGCATTCGGAAGTCGGCTTTTTAACCAGAGTTGTGGCGAGTTGATAGCACCGGCGGCTAACACCACTACCTTACTTTGGATATACAATTCGCCCGATGGGAGTCGAGCCGAGACCCCCACGGCTCTTTTCGATTTCACATGGATTTTTTCTGCCATACAGTCGCTATAGAGTTTTGCTCCGGCTGCAAGTGCCAGTGGAATGTATGTAACCGCCATGCTCTGCTTGCCTGTTCTTGTCGATTCGTTTTGGGTTGATTTAGAAACTGGGCATCCAAAGAGACATCTCGCGCCGCACGTAGGACAAGCACCGCGGTTGTGCCTTTGCAGTCCACCGCGCCATCTCATCGCTTCACATCCACGACGGATAACGGCATTTAAGCGATTTACATCTGTCTCTTGCGTCTGTGTAACACCAAGGATCTGTTCCACCTCCTCGAAGTGTGACCAAATTTCTGGAACCTCCCACCTATGTAGCACCGTTTGTGGCGGACGGACCGCGTAGCAGAAATTGTGCACCGTTGAACCACCAACACCCCTGCCTTGTGAGATAACGATCGCACTGTCGCGTGTAGACCGTAGACCGCTATCCCAAAAAAGACGACGCAGCATTTCCGGTTCATAAGTGCCAAAGGTGGTTGGATCGTGATGTTCTCCCGCCTCTAAAATAATTACCGAGAATCCCGCTTCGGCGAGTTCCTTTGCGACGACCGCACCCCCAGCACCAGAACCGATGACGCATACGTCCGTAACCTCTTTCCGCTCTATTTTCTGCTTGCCCAGTGAAGCGCGCATAGTGTTGGTGATGCTGGAAATCCGAAATTGAGATGTGTTCATAAAATGCTACTATTATTAATAGACTTCCTTTCGTGTTTATGATAGCATATTTGCACGCGTCTATCAACCTATTACATTTCGAGAGGTAAAGGAGATGACCGATGGAATTTGTTCAGTTGACAGAGGCACAACGTCAAGAATTTGAGGAAAACGGCTACCTCATCGCACGTTCCGCAATTGATAACGGCATGATTGATCGCTTGACTGAAGCCGGTGATCGACTCATGGAGTCGTTTGAATACCACGGCTATTACGCACATCGGCGTTACGGGTTGGTGCAGGAACTCGCCTTTGCTGACCTTGCGACACAGTCAAGGGCTGTACCATTAATTCTTCAACTGCTCGGTACAAATATCCATATTACCAACACAGCACTTATCTACAAACATCCACAGGCACCCGAGAAACCCGACAACCGCAACTGGCATCGGGATGTCGGTGTACATTTGGATGTTGGGCACGAACGGTGTCCGCGCGTTGGATTAAAAGTAGGTTACTGCTTGACGGATTTCAGTGTGCCGAATTCAGGGGCGACGTGGTTTATCCGAAGAAGTCATAAGTTGGAGGAACCGTTACGTATCCCTGAAGGTGAGGTTGATCCGCCAGTGTATGATGAGCCGCTTCTCCAAGCAGGCGATGCGTTTCTGTTTGAGAGCCGTATCTACCATGCTGCAGGACTGAATTTCAGAAAAAATATCTCTAAGGTCGTCATTTACGGATACCACTATCGTTGGATTAAACCCGATTATTATCTCCGGTATTACAATGACACACTGCAACCAGAAGCAAAACTGGTGGAAAACTTAGACGACCTCGGTAGGCAATTTCTTGGGGCATCTACAGATACGCAGGGCAGACTTGACCCAAATGGCGTTCATTGGGCTGGCGAAGCGTGGGCGAAGTCGCACAATCTGGATTTAGAACAGGCTCCACAGATTGTGACAATTTGATACAAATAACGGAGGGATAAGAATGAAGGAAGTTAAAGTAGGTATCGTTGGGTGTGGTGGCATTGCCGGAGGTAAACACCTTCCCGGTCATAACGGTGTTAAAGGTGTTTCTATTATTGCAGCCTGCGATATTGACGAAGCCCGTGCAAAAGCGTTCGCGAAAAAGCACGATATTCCACACGTTTTCAGTGATTACGAAGAATTGGCAGCCATGGATGAACTCGATGCCGTAAGCGTTTGTACGCCGAATAACTTCCATGCCGGTCCGACCATTGCAGCGTTGAACGCTGGAAAACACGTTATCTGTGAAAAGCCGATTGCTGCGAATGCAATAGACGGGCAGGCGATGGTAGACGCACAAAAAGCCAGTGGCAAAGTGCTACAGATCGGGTTACAATCGCGGTTCCGTGCGGAGGCGCGTACGTTGCGAAAACTCTACGATGAAGGGTTTTTTGGCGACATCTACTATGCCCGTGCAATGTCAGTGCGACGGCGTGGCGTTCCCGCCTCACCATCGTTTCTCAGTAAAGCCATCGCAGGCGGTGGTCCGCTCATTGATATCGGCGTGCATATCCTTGATGTCTTGCTCTGGATGATCGGTTGTCCGAAACCTATTGAGGCATTCGGGATGACGGCGAAAAAGTTTGGGCATAGAGAAAATGTCATCAATCCGTGGGGTAAATGGGATCCTGAAGATTTTGAGGTCGAGGACTTCGCGACAGGCACAATCCATTTTGAAGGTGGGTTAACGGTAACTTTAGAGACTGCCTGGGCATCGCATATTGAGAATATCGGGGGCACCTTCTTCATGGGTGATTTAGCCGGTGCGACGTATGAACCGCTCCAGATTTACCGCGATAAGGAGGATGAGATGGTGAATTACACACCAAAACTTCTCACTGGTCTACCCAGTGAATTTGAATCGTTCCACAAAGCAGTTCGGGAAGGACTACCGTCTCCAGTGCCAGCAGAGGAGGTGTTGAACGTCGCAAAAATCTTCGATGCAATCTATGAATCCGCTCGGATCGGACGTTCCGTACCCATCGTATAATAATTCAGTAATATTCTAACGTCTGGATGCCCGGATTTAGTCTGCGGATAGACTAAATCCGTAGCGCAAGTCGCGTGTGGACTTGCGGGACAATGTATTACATTCTTGTTCGGGAGTGTTTCCTGAGCCGCGTCCCCAACAAGTTGAGGCATCCTAAAAATTATGCGGTTGAATTCTTAAACTTCATCAAAACTTGCCTATTCTTGTGTCGGTTTCTGGTAGTTTGCCCGGACAACTGTTTTGATACCGCCACGGATGTTGAAATCTCCGATAACTTCCGCCTTCCGTGGGCGACAGGCTTCCACAAAATCCTCAAGTACCTTATTCACTACATGCTCGTGAAAAATACCGACATCCCGATAGGAAAGAAAGTACTCCTTCAACGATTTCAGTTCCACGCAAGCCTGGTCCGGCACGTAAGTGATGCAGAGTGTCGCGAAATCCGGTAACCCCGTTTTAGGACATACCGCAGTAAACTCTAAATTGGTAATCTCGATTGTGTAATCTCGGTCGCTATACTGATTTTCCCATGTTTCGATTGAGGGTGTTTTCAGTTGGCGAATATGGGTTTGTAAGTCATCGTAACCGGTTGGTTGACTCATTCTTCAAGTCTCCACGTTTTATAGTAAATTCCAAAAATAAATACACACTTTCATCCCCCGGTAGGTGCGGTTTCCTAACCGCACCGATGCTAAGTGTATAAATAATTACAGAATCTACTATAACTGCGAGTATTGTGCTACACAGGGACATGCTCTGATGACACACTGGCGAGGGCGAGGCGATCTTTTTCCGCATAGTCCGTGATGAATTCATGCGTGCAATAAGCGGGTTCCGCATTGATGAGGGTGCGAACAGGGTCGGCTTGTGTGTCTCCGATCTCAAAAAGCAGCTTTCCATTGGGTGCGAGGTATTGCGGTGCTTCCGTAATTAATCGCCGAATCACAGCGAAACCGTCGTCGCCTGCAAAGAGGGCAATCTCAGGTTCATAATCGCGGACATCAGGACTCAGGTTCTCCCGTTCCCCGTTTTTAATATAGGGCGGATTGCAAACTATCCAATCGAATTGCCGGTCTTCGGGATTCTCTATCGTCTTTATCGGTTCAAACAGGTCCCCGGACATAAACGTAATCTGTGCTGTGCATGTGTGTGTGTCGGCGTTCTGCTGTGCGACTTCAAGGGCAGGTTCGGATATATCGGTCGCGACAATATCCCACGCTGACGCGTGGACAGCAAGACTCGTAGCAATAACGCCGCTACCTGTACCAATTTCAAGCACACGCTGCGGTGTATCCGTTTTTGTTGCGAGGATTGTTTCGACGAGTTGCTCCGTCTCGGGCCTCGGAATCAAGACCCGTTCATCGACGTAGAAATCTAAAGATAGGAACTCTTTTCGATTCGTTAGGTAGCTGACGGGTGTACGCTCGATTCGCCTTTGGATCAGTTTGCGAAACGGTGTGAGATGTTCTTGGAAGACAGGCATATCAAAGTCAAGGTAGAGTTGTAAACGACTTTTGTTTAACAGGTGTCCGAGCAGCACTTCGGCATCTAACCTTGGCGTTGGGATACTGTGCTGTTCAAAATACCCAGATGTCCAGTCGAGTAACTCCACCACACGCCATATCTTATTAGGCATGATTTAATGTTCCTTGATTGGCGCGGATTAAGCTTCCTTCAACTTCTCTGCTTGGTCAGCCGTTGTCAACCGGTCAATAAATTCCTGGATGCCCCCGTCTAAGACGGAATCTAATTGGTAGGTGCTGAATTGAATCCGATGATCCGTGACGCGAGATTGCGGGAAATTGTAAGTGCGAATCTTTTCGCTTCTGTCCCCGCTTCCGACCATTGACCGACGCGTCTCCGATCTTTCACTATTAAGTTCAGCCTGTTTTTGCTCTTGGAGGCGGGCACGGAGAATCTTCATCGCTTTGGAGCGGTTTTTGTGCTGAGATTTTTCATCTTGGCACGTTACAACCAACCCCGTTGGGATGTGTGTAATCCGGATGGCCGAGTCGGTTGTGTTAACGCTCTGCCCACCCGGACCCGAGGAACGATAGGTGTCAATTCGCAATTCCGTTGCTTCATCAACTTCTAAATCGAGTGCTTCCGCTTCCGGGAGTACGGCTACAGTCACAGCAGAGGTATGGATACGTCCACTCCCTTCCGTTGCCGGAATGCGTTGGACACGGTGAATGCCGCCCTCGTATTTCAGTTGACTGTATGCCTGCGCACCTTCAATTGAAAAGATGATCTCTTTAAATCCTTTTAACCCTGTCGCATTTGAATTGAGAATCTCAAGTTTCCAATTTTGACGCTCAGCGTATCGGGTGTACATCCGAAATAACTCAGCCGCGAAAAGACTCGCCTCTTCTCCACCAGTGCCTGCCCGAATTTCGATGATAACGTTCTTTTCATCGTTCGGGTCTTTCGGAATCAAGAGCAGCTTCAGTTCCTCTGTTAATTCTTCCTTTTGCCCGGTGAGAATTTCCAACTCCTCCTCTGCTAACCCAACTATTTCCGCATCCGTTTCCGATTCCAGCATGAGCTGCGTCTCTTCGAGTGCCGCTTCTAACTGCTGATACTTCTGATAGGCGGACACAATAGACGAGAGTTCGGCGTGCGTTTTGGATAACTCCATTAACCGCTGTTGATTGGAAATTTGCGCTGGATCTCCGAGAGCTCTTTCAACTTCGGTGTATTTAGTTTCGATATCCTTAAGTTTTTCAAGCATTTTATCAAACCGCTGTTGTTAGCTGTTGAAAGTAAAAGATGTTACCTCTATTTTCGTAAAAACTACCCAGTGTCTGTTGTTGTAGGGACACGGGGACCTTTACTTATTCTACTCGTTATCTTCAGTCAGCCCGTAGCGCCGACGGAAACTTTCAACGCGCCCGGCAGTATCGATAAAACGCGCTTGCTGCCCGGTGTAGAATGGATGGCATTTTCCACAGATATCCACTCGCATTGTCGGTTGAATCGCGAGCGTTTTATGCGTCGCGCCACAGACGCATGTGATAACACATTCTACCATTTCGGGATGAATTTCGGGTTTCATAGTATCCTTCCTTTAATTTTTAAATATCCGAATTACGGGTTGCTATTCGGTTAAAAACTTCTCAGTATTCTTACTAACACGCTTTTCGAGGCACGCATCGGTAGGCGCGCCAGCACATGCTTACCGTTTTAAACGAGCATTGTTTCTCGTAGTAGCACTGCTATAGCCTGCATTATCGACCATCCCTTCGAGAAACTCGTCATTCGTGCCAGTTTTACCAAGTTGTTCAACGAGCATTTCCAGAGATTCCGCGCTATCCATCTGGCTGGTGAATCTTCGCAGCACCCAGACTTTATTTAAAACGTCGGGGGTTAACAAGAGTTCTTCACGTCGGGTTTTTGACCGTTCGATGTTAATCGATGGGAAAATCCGTCGATCCAGCAGGGAACGTTCCAAGTGGATTTCCATGTTCGCTGTTCCCTTAAACTCTTCATAGATAGCTTCATCGCCGCGACTTTCAGTGCCTATAAGGACTGAGGCTATAATTGTAAGGCTGCCGCCTTCTTCAAACTTTCGCGCTGCACCGCAGAATTGACGCGGTTTCACAAGTGCCATCGCATCTAAGCCACCCGTCAACGTTTTGCCGCTATGGGGTGCTGTTAAATTGTAAGCACGCGCAAGCCGGGTCAGACTGTCTAAGAGAATGATGACATCTTTTCCGTACTCAGCCCATCGTTTCGCTTTCTCAACCGCCATTTCAGCGACTTGGATGTGTCGTTCCGGGTATTCATCGAAGGTTGAACTAATTACCTCACCTTTGACAGAGCGTGCAACATCCGTGACTTCCTCCGGACGTTCGTCAATTAAGAGAAAGATAAGGGAGACTTCAGGATGATTCGCTTCGATACCAGCGGCGATGTTCTTCAACAGCGTGGTTTTACCGCTGTAAGGCGGCGCGACGATCAATCCGCGCTGTCCTTTACCAACGGGTGCCATCAAATCCACCATACGGGTCGCGAATTCCGAGGCGTTGTGTTCCAGTTTCAATTGTTCCTGCGGGTAAATAGGAGTGAGGTTATCGAAAAGAATTTTCTGCTTGACAGCTTCCGGTTTTTCGCCGTTGACTTTCTCGATCTGTAACATCGCGAAATACCGTTCTGCTTTGTTTTCCGTCTTCTTCGGCGGACGAATCACACCTTCAACGACATGACCCGTCTGCAAATCAAATCGCCGGATTTGCGATGACGATACGTAGATATCCTCATTGCTTTGCAGATAATTAGAGCGCGGTGAGCGAAGAAAGCCGTAGTGTTGATCTCGGTCATCTAAAATTTCCAGAACACCACCACCATAAAATTGGGTGTCTCCCTCAGATTTAGCCTCTATGATTTCGTTAATCAATTCCTCTTTCCGAGACCCGGTGTATTCGATCCCGAGTTTCAGTGCGAAGTCTTTGAGTTCCGAGAACTCCATTTCTTGGAGCTTGCCAATGTCCAAGCTCTCCATAATTTCTAATACTCCTCATTGTGCCCGGTTCCAAAATAATCATTCCACCGGAGTGTTCATCTGACAACCTACCGTGTTCTTTGTTCCCACTTACATACGCTGGATTTGCGAAATGTCATTGCGACTTGAAATCCATCGCTAACGTGGGATTTGCAGAACAGGTTAAAAATGGAAGCAGGGCTGATGCTATAGGATAATTGACTGTTGGTTTCTATCGCTTTCGGCACACGGTTAAAAAACGCGTCTACCGGGTTTCCCTATACTTGTTTGGTAGTACGGGGGTATAGGATTGACATACGAAGACCGGGGTTCCCTACAAAGCAGGCAAACTGACATGACACCTAATTTAATACATGAGAGATTGCCGTCGACATATGCAGCGCGGCAAAATATCAGGATATACAGGGTATCGATGGAGTAGGGGCAGTGTTGCCCGCGGAAATGTCGCTCGTATGGCTGTTTCACAATGCATGCGAGTAAATAGTTTTACCTGAAAATGCAACTTCTGGATTTTTCATATTGGGAAAACAGATTGAAGCCGGCATTGCACGCAATGTACTACAGCCAATGACTCGTTTTTCCTCAAAGCACGCTTTTCTCAGCAGCTTGCGCCGTTTATGTTTATGAGGTAAAATCTGTGAATTGAAGCTTTAAAACGTGCTTCGCGCTAGGAAGTTAAGGACTTTAATTGTTAATTATACCGAATTGAATTAAAAAGGTCAAGTTTTTTTTCAAAGAAAAAACATTTTTCGGGATCATTCTGCTGAGGCGCGGTTGAAAAACCGCGCATTTCGCCTATTCTTCGTTGTCACCCGTCAACTTTTTAAGATGCCGTCGGACGTTCTGGTTATATTGGTTGTTTACCAGATACCCCTCCCAGAGAGCGATGGCATCGTCGTTATAGCCTTGTGAAACATAGTATTCACCCAGAGCTATCAACGCAATGTCAGAAATCGGATTTTTCTCAATTGATGCTTTGAATTCGGCGACAGCAGTTTCTGTATCACCGTTAAGAAGTGCCAATTCGCCTCTACCGTAAGGTATCAGCGCGTGATCGGGGTATTCTGCCGCCAGTTCATCAATCATCTTTTGTGCATCTTCTTTCCGATTCAGGTGATGTGTTGCGCGTGCAGCGAGGACCGTCGCATAGATTACTTGCTTCTGAAGTTCTCGCTTTTCAGCATCATTTTCTGATTTGCCGAGCAACCGTTTTGCTGTACGAGCCGCCGCTCTATACTTCGCACGGGCTTGGACGTGGTTACCGTACTTATAAGTCAGGTCGCCGAGCGTTTTTGAACCGATATACGAATCGCCTTTCTGATCAACGAGATCTTGGAATATCGCAGCGGTTTTCCGATCTTTCAACCGATAGTGCAGTACTTCGGCGAGACTTTGCATCGCGTCAATGTTCTGTGTATTCGCAGCAACTGCGTGTTCAAGTACCTCACGTTCCTTTTCAGGTTCACCTAACTTTTGATATACCAGCGAGATTAACCAATAGATTTCAGAATCTTTACCCCGTGCCAACCCGATGACGGAATTATAAGTTTCAAGGGCTTGCTCGTAGGATTCGGAGGTATAGTGCGTACGTCCAGTGTTAATAACTGCTTCAATGACCCCACTATCTCGCTTTGCTGCTTGTTTCAGCACCTCTTTCGCGCGTTGGTGCATTCCAACTTTGCGGTAGCAAATTGAGAGTCGGAGGTAGGCATACGGGTCAATTTTTGCTTTTGCAGATTCCGCTCGGGCAATCGCATCGAAGTATAACGCTCCGGCATCACGATAGTTCTCGTCACCATAGAAGAAACTCGCAATCATAAGTTCTGCGTCATAGTAGCTGCCTTGTTCATCGCCTGCTATACCACCTTGACCGCCGAAATTCCGCATCACTTCTGACGCACTGACACCAAATCCAGAGTCGGCTATAGTCTGAACGTTCCCCATCGCGCGACTTCTCTCAGCGCCGCCGCGGGGTCGATCGCGTTCGCGTGTCGCTTCTAATTGTGCCAAGGCTCTGCCCTGTTGGGTTGCGAGTGGATCGTCTGGTTCAGGGATACTGGCGTTGAGTGCCGTCAGTTCTTGTTTTGCTTTCTCAATTTCTTCTTCAGTGCCTTCGACCTTTCCATATCTTTTAACGAGTGATTGATAAGTGCGTTTCGCTTCTTCCTCGTCTTTAAGATTTTCTTTTTGGATTTGCCCTTTGCGTGCGATGGCTATCGCCGCACGTTCGCTCCTCGGATTACGGTTCGCGAAGTTATCGTAAATCTCTACTGCCTGCTCAAAATTCTGCGCGTCCTCGTAGCTTTTTGCTAACATCAGTTGCGCGTTGTGACTCAATTCCAGCTGCGGGAATTTGTTGATAATTGTATCAAATTGCGTCTGTGCCGTTTCGTAGTTTTTTTCTCGGTAATAGTGCATACCGAGATTGTAGTGTGCTCCGGCTGCTTCATCGCTTTCTGGTGCTTCAGCAATGACCACTTCGTAGGCTTTGATGCCTTCTGCCGGCTGGTTCATCTGTTCAATTAGCAGTTCGCCTATAGCGACTTGCGCTTGCAGAGCTTCCGGTGTGCCCGGTTTAGTGTCAACAACATTTTGATAGGCTTCAAGCGCACCGCGATAGTCTTTCTCCGCAGCGAGTTTTTCTGCAGTGCGTAGTGCATTGCCCGTCACACATCCGATTTGCGCTCCGGCAACCAAAATAACAGCAATGAGCGTATAATACTTCGCACTTTTAACAGCGAGTTTTTGGAAGTTTGCGAGTTGTGCCAAGAATTTCACGGGTTTTCTCCTTCTTTTCGTATTCGCTTAATTTGAGGGATCCTACCTGTATCGGCATTCTTATACGTTAGTAACACGATTTGGATGCACATTCATCAATGAACGCTAAAACGTCTTGACGCGTATATCCCTCTTTTTCAATGAGCGCGTCACAATCAATTCTGTTTTTCGTATCAGGGCCCTTGCCTGCTTCAAGGATTGCGTTTGTGAGCCAACTCGTACGGACACCGTTGATGCCGGAGGTATAGTTCACGTCGTATTCGCCTTTCACCAAACCGACGAGTTGGTCGATCTTGTCCTGAGGATACCCTTCTGGACGCGGATAAGAGAGGGGTGCCGTTTCACCCCCTTTGGGCGTGTAGCGGATGCCGTTTTTGATTTCAATCGTACCTTCGTCGCCCTCTAAAACTATCCGTTCCTCAAATCCGACGCGCGTGTTACCCAAAATAGTGATTGTCCCTTCGGCATCATTATCCAGCGTTACGTCGGAGTAGGAATTAATTTCAACAGATTTCGGAACGAGGTTTCCGTCGTCGTCCTCAAACTTCATATCTGTTGTTCCATAGACTTCGACCGGCAAGGTCTGAGTCATCCACAAGAATAGGTCTATATAATGGCTTCCGGAGTCGTTAGGTTGTCCACCACCGGAGAAGCGTGGATCGCCACGCCAGCCGCGTGCGCCCCACCGTTGTGCCATGTAGACATCGAATTTCTGCAAGTTCCCGATACGCCCCTCGGTGATGGCACGCCTACTTGCTATATACGGATCTTGGTAGTGGCGTTGATACCCCCCGACAAGGTGTAACCCGCTTCCCATTGCAATTTTGGTTATCGCGATTGCATCGCCGACGATATTCGCCATCGGCTTCTCGACGATGACATGACAACCGGCGCGGAGCGCATATTTTGTGTGAATATCGTGCAAGGAGTGTGGTGAGAATACGCCAACGATATCTAAATCTTCATGGTTGAGCATTTCGACGAATTCGTATTCGCCGAGGTAGCGTTTGAAACTGTTCGCTTTGTAGCCGTCAACGCGTTCCGTAAGACCATTCTCCAAAGCGTCTAAACTCGCTTCGTGGGTATCCACCGCAGCGACAACCTCCGTATCTGGACGCGTCGCAAAACCGAGCGTGTTACCGCGCCCAGCACCCCCGGGACCAATCACACCGACTCTTAAAATATCGTTTTTGCTTACCATAGTTCCAACATCTCCGGATTATACATTGCACTTAAGGCTTTCTAAACAGCACACCCTTAACGACTAAAAACACGGAAAAGTTTCTTTATCGGATCGTAGAATTGGTCCACGACGCGTTCCTTGAGTGGGATAATAGCGTTGTCCGTAATTGTGATATGCTCCGGGCATACCTTTGTGCAGCACTTTGTAATGTTACAATACCCAATACCATCTGAATCCTTCAATTCTTCGAGTCGATTTTCGGTGTCAATCGGGTGCATCTCTAAGGAAGCCGCGTAGACGAAGAACCGCGGTCCAATAAATTCGTCATGCAGATCGTGTTCCCGGAGAACATGGCAGACATCTTGGCAGAGGAAACACTCAATACACTTCCGAAACTCTTGGACGTGGTCGATATCTTCCTGTTCCATCCGCCATGTGCCATCTTCAGCATCAGGCGGTCGCGGTGCAAAGGGTTTCATTTTCTCTTTAACTCTAAAGTTCCACGACACATCTGTAACGAGATCTTTGATGAGCGGGAATGCCCGCATCGGTTCGATTGTAACAGGTACGTCAAGCGGCAAGGCGTTCAGACGCGTCATACACAGCAATTTCGGCTGTCCATTGATTTCGGCGGAGCAGGAGCCACATTTGCCTGCCTTACAATTCCATCGAACTGCCATGTCGTTGGCTTGTTCGGCTTGGATGCGGTGAATAGCGTCTAAGACGACCATACCCTCAGAGACCTCGGTATCGTAATTGACAAATTGCGCGCCCTCTGCATTACCGCGCCAGATTCTAAAAGTTGCTTTCGCCATGTTTTTAATTTTCCTTGCGGTTCGGTCAAGTCAGTTTGATAAATGAAGGACCTCTCCGTAGATCTAAAGAAACACCCAGGCAAAAACCCCGCCACTACGTTTCGGGCTACATACCTGAGAGATTGTCGATTTTATGCTTCCGATTCGGTGCAGTTAGAAATCAAACGACCTAAGGGTTGCGCCTGAGAAGAGGCTCCTTGTGCTATCCAATCTCGTCTATGATTTCCTTCAGGTCCGTCCGAAGTTCATCAACCGGATGTCGTCGGATCTCCATCGCTCCGTCGTCCGCTTTCTTGATGACAGTGTTGTATTTGCTGGCACCGGATTCTTCTTTCTCAGGATAATCGTCCCGTGAATGTGCACCGATACTCGCCCTGCGCTCTAACGCCGCAACCGCAATCGCTTCCGAAACCGTCAACAGACAGTCAAGATCGAGTGCTGTGTGCCACCCGGCGTTGTATTCGCGATTGCCGATAGCGTGAACGTTCTCCGCTTTCTCGCGCAAGTTTTGAATCTCTCCCAAAGCCTGCGTAAGGCTTTCTTGACTTCGAGCGATGCCTACCAGGTCCTGCATTTTTTCTTGCAGTTGTGCCTGGATGTCATAAGGACCCATGTTCTCGCCGCTACCATCGTCTGCGGGGTTTTCAAAAGGCTTGAGTGTATGCGTAGCGATTGTCTCAATTTCTGTCTCATCCAGTGAGACAGACGCATTTTCCATCGCGAATTGTGCTGCATATTCGCCAGCACGTTTGCCGAAAACGAGCAAGTCAGATAACGAGTTACCACCGAGTCTGTTCGCGCCGTGTAAACCCGCTGCGCATTCGCCTGCAGCGAAGAGTCCAGGAACCGCAGTCATCTGTGAGTCGGCATCTACACGGATACCACCCATGATGTAGTGTGTCGTCGGCCCTACCTCCATTGGTTCTGCCGTGATGTCGATTTCGGCGAGTTCCTTGAACTGGTGGTACATGCTCGGCAGTTTCCTACGGATATATTCTGGGGCGTTCGGAATTTTTTCTTTAATCCAGGCGATATCTAAAAATACACCCCCGTGTGGGCTACCTCGCCCCTCCTGCACTTCTCGAACGATGCACCGAGCAACGTGATCACGTGTGAGGAGTTCCGGTGGACGGCGTGCATCACGGTCGCCTTGCGTATACAGCCAGCCTTCCTCAGGATTATCTGCTGTCTGGTTCACGTAAAGTTCCGGGATGTCGTCAAACATAAAGCGTTTGCCTTCACTGTTTGTGAGAATACCCCCTTCACCGCGCACGCCTTCTGTTACCAAGATACCTCGGACACTGGGAGGCCACACCATACCCGTCGGATGAAATTGGACGAACTCCATATCTATGAGCTCTGCGCCAGCGTGATATGCCAGAGAGTGTCCATCGCCGGTATATTCCCAACTATTGCTCGTGATTTTATATGCTTTTCCAATCCCACCGGTTGCTAAAACAATGGATTTCGCAGTAAAGACCTTGAATCGTCCCTTTTCACGTTCGTAACCGAAGGCACCCGATACCCTGTCACCCGTTTTCAAGAGCGAAATGACCGTGTTCTCCATGTGCACTTCAATGCCTTGGTGGATACCGTGATCCTGTAAAGCGCGAATCATTTCCAAGCCTGTGCGGTCCCCGACGTGTGCGAGGCGTGGATATTGGTGTCCACCGAAGTTCCGCTGCAGGATACCACCATCTTGGGTTCGGTCAAAGAGCGCACCCCAGGCTTCCAGTTCCCGTACGCG
>JAJECD010000154.1 GCA_022822215.1 Candidatus Poribacteria bacterium
TTTTTTGTGCAGTTGCGGCGCGGTTAGTAAAACGCGCCAACCGGACCAGGGAAAAGGCATTAGATTAATCGTAAAGTATCTCATAGTAGACATTAGCATTATTGTGGCGTAAACCATTTACGAGTCTACAATAAGAAAAAGTTTCAACATCCGATTGGGCTACCTGCCTGCTAAATGCCGAAAGATGCGTTTTAAGTTTTTCCCACTTACCATACAATCTCAAACGGCGATCCCCGACTAACGATCGATGATCCGGATTTTGGTATATCAAACACATTTTGTGCTGACTGTATTTCTGTATAATCTGAATGAGGACCTCCGATAGGTTATCAATATCTAATGTCGGACTCGAAAAGAAATAGCAAAAATTAAATAGAATCTCTGTCCTATCACCCCCCTCAATGTACTTGTCCAGTAAGCCTGTCAGGGAGTCGCAGTCGCGCATGAGTTCAAATTTGTCAAAGAAAGCGTCTTTATACTTATTGGGACCGTATCTGTTAATTACCGCCGCCTTATCAAGCATAGTTTGCGAACTATCAATTCCTAAATAAGTAATGTCGCGCTGCTCTGCAAATGCTCGAAAAGCAATACCTGAAGTTAAGGGTCCACAACCGAAATCAATGAATACAACTTTATCCTTTTCGCTTATCGGGGTGAGGTGATTTGTAAAGATGTGATAAGAACTGAACAGGTGCCTTGGCATGTGATGGACGCAATAGATAGCCACCTTGTCCTTTGGAAAATAATACTCGTTCGATGGTTTATCATAGGACGTTTCATCAAAATCGCTCTGTCCTTGTCTGAGAATCCGCGCAATATCTTCCCAGTAGTATATCCTGTTATTTTTCACATCCTCCGCTAATGCTGGGAGATTGTGTACAAAGGGTTGGACGACCAACTCTTCAAACAGGTTCTTTAGATTTTCACCGGGTGTATAGCGGTTGTCGTCGGAGCGGTATATATAGGGCAAAACTTTGAGGATCCTTCTCTGGGAGTAGGTATTATGTTAAGGTAATCACAGAGAAGAAAAAAGTCAAAGGAAAAATCACTTCAGAAGTGAGTCAGGGAAGGGAGTTATTACGTTAGATTCAGTAAAATGGTGACACTGAATTCAAGTGAAGTTTAATCCGGAGGCATCGAAACTATAGGTCAGCGACTAATTCCTCTTGATATGCAAAAAGTGCAGGGGTGCCACCGGTGTGTAGGAAAATGACCGTGTCGTCCCGTCCGAGTTTACCTTGTTGGATATGGTCGATAAGGCACGCCATCGCTTTGGCAGTGTAGACAGGATCGAGGAAAATCCCTTCTGTTTTGACAACGAGTTTAAGCGCATCAATACATTCGGGTGTGAGGTAACCGTAAGCCTTTCCAATATAGTCGTCAGTGTTCTGAATGTCTGCATCCGCAACGCGTGTATCGAGTCCAAGGACATCTGCTGCATCGTTTGCAGCAGTACGTAAGCGTTGGTGTTTATTTTCCCAGCGGATGGGTGCGATACCGAAAGGCTTCATTTTCAAGGCAAGCGTTTTGGTGCCGAGGATGAGTCCTGCTTGTGTACCACCTACGGAACACGTGTAAATCCAATCTGCATCGATGCCTAACTGTTGTTGCTGTTGTGCAATTTCAGCGATGCACCACGCGAAAGCAACAGCAGCAAGTGCGGTTGAACGCGGACCTGCCACGACATAGGGTTTCAGCCCTTCAGACTCCAATTTTTTTGCTAATTCCTGCTTCACCCCATCTAATTCGGGTCCAAACGGAACATCAACGATCTCAATATCAACGCTGGCTAATTTATCTAACAATAGATTCCCTTGTGGGATACTCTTGTGGTCTCGAGCGAGACGCAGATAACACTTAAGTCCAAGTTTACCACAAGCAGCGGCAGCTTGTCTGCAGTGGTTTGATTGTGAGGCAGCACCGTGTACGATTGTATCGGCACCTTGCGCGACAGCATCGCCGAGCGTGAATGTGAGCTGTCGTACCTTGTTCCCTCCAAATGCCAACCCTGAGCAATCTTCGCGTTTTATAAAGATACGTGGACCGCCGAGTGCATCGGAGAGCCTCCGACATTCCTCAAGGGGTGTTGGGAAATGACCAAGCTTTACTTGTGGTATCTGTCCCACTCGCTCAATCAACTGTACTGCAGTTTGCATAGTCTACTCCGCTTCAATGACGACAGCCATTTGGTTGATACGTTTACCGTCTCTCGATTGTAAGCCAGGCGTGAGGACCTCGACAATTGTGCCGGATTCGCATTCACTGAGGCGAGCGTCTTTCACTTTGTGGTGGCTCGGCGACACTTTCGTTTTTCCAATTTCAATCGGCATGACTTCAGAATCGACGAGTTCGAGGAACCAATTGAGACGTTTAGGGAGTGCGTTGCCGAGTGTGTTTTTCGCGATCTCGGCGAATAGGAAATCTCGGATGAACTCAGTAAGGAATTTTCTGAAGGAGAGAATCTCAATTTTAGTCGCGTGATTTTTCTCCTGTTCAATTAACTTGCTGGTGAAACGCCGGAGATAGGCATCGCATTCGCTCCGAATTTTCTCAAGGTCTTTTTCATTTTCGGCAAGGAGGTTTGGGAACAACGTTGGGGACGGCGTACTAATACCTCGCGTCTGCTTGAGGGTCTGACGTAGGAGTGTATCTACTTCAGTAAGGGTGTCGACAATCCCTTCAGTTTCAGGTGTCGCGCGCCCTGTCTCTTTTTGCCATGCGATCACTTCGTTTACCATGAGGTTGAGGAGGAAAACCGCGGTTTCCTCTTCACAGAGCCTCTCTGGTTTCCATGACATCAGATTAAGCCCATATCCCTCATTGTAATCTCTCTCCAACTTAGAGAGTTGATCTTGGAATTCGTTCTGGATGGTTTCGCCTTTCTCTTGATAATAGGCTTTACCACGTGTTCCATCTTTCAATGTACGCACGATTTGATCCAAGAAGCCGTTTTTCTTCTGTTTAGGAGTTCGTCTGGCGTAAATGCCTACGCTTTCCTGTGTTGCGTTTATTTTTGCCTGCCGTTGTTTCGCGAGGGCACTTGGCGGGAGGGTTGGAACCGAAATTTTGAATCCCAGATGAGAACCGACACTCGGTATCTTGGGCTTGACTTTCCGAATTATCGACGACTGCCCGACAGTCTCTGGAGAAAGCCGTTGTTCAGCAGTTACCTGTTGACTTTCTGGACGTGCGCGAAGCGGTTGTTTGGGATGCTGTATTTCCGATAAATGTGGTATCGTTTCTACCTGTTTGACTGCAATAACTTTTTGCTCTTCGGGGACATCTGTGTTTACGTTCTTCGGCGGTTCCGGCGGCAGCTGTATTCCGGGTAAATTAGGTGTCGTTTCTGCCTGGTCGGCTTCTGTGGCTTCTGGTTCGTCAGAAACATCTATGTTCCCGTTACTGGATATATCCGTAGGCTGCTGCATTTCTGGTAAGTTAAGAGTTGTTTCTATCTGCTCAGTTGCAACGGTTTCAGGTGCTTCAGCCGCGCGAGTGTCCGCCTCGTTAAACGTATCTACTGGTTGTGTATCAGCTACAGCTTTGAGATCTTCTGGTAAATCTTCTACTGAAGATTCACTACTGAGGGTTTTAAGCTCTGCCAATATCTTTTCAATGCGAGCGAAAATAGGTTCGGCATCGTCAACAAAAAATGTCAAACGGTATGCTTCAAGCACCTCTGATGGAAGACGGAGCGAGACGGGTTTGTTTGTTAACTGGAGGCGTGTCCAGTTGGCGAGTCCGCTCGTAGGATGCTTCTGATACATCACGCGTACTTGGCTTTCATCCGTAATCAAGTTCCGTAGGTTCATACGAATGCAGTCTATATCAACGTTAAAGGATATCTCAATGTCTCGAAAACAACCTGTTACGCTATTTTTCGGCATCTTAGTTTTCTCCTTGTGCATCTCTTTGCGAACAAAAATAACATAAATTTTGCTGAACAGTGTTGGGCTGATTAATTCAACGTTTTTTGCTTATTTGCGTTACAAAATTTTTCTCTTTTTCTTTTCTCTAAGTAGAGGGTTTTTAAGATTATCCAGTTTTTAGAAAGATGTTGAGAAAATGGCTGTTGATATTTTGAGCAACGCCGCGCCTCTGGGATCGGTATCGAAACTTCATCGCTGGATGAGCATTTTCCGGGTTGCCTGAAAGGTGCCAGCTTCGAGTGA
>JAJECD010000090.1 GCA_022822215.1 Candidatus Poribacteria bacterium
TCAGGATGCGGCACGTAAAGATGAACGTTTTGAAAGGTTCATGGATCATCTTGCTGAAAATCGTTATCGCCAGATGGAAAGAAATCTCAAAATAGGGAAAAATATATCTCAAGAGAAGCAATGTTGGATTAAAAATGAATACGCGCAATTAAAAAAGAAATACAACAATAAGCACAAACAAGACATAAATTCAGGCGGAGCGCAAACTAATTTAACACTTAAATATAGACCTTACAATTGGGCGGGAATTAACTTGTATGAAAAGGTTAAAGAGATTAATCTGGAGCAATTCCACCAATTATACAGAAACCTTTCAGATTTATCTCATATCAGCATGCGTTCGGTACTTGAAGCTACGAAAAGTAACACTGAAGATCAGATTGATGTACATTTGAACTTTAATCCAAGTCCTATTCACTGTTCTTCTGTCTTAAATGTAGCATTTCCGTGTATTTTGGGTATATTAGGGGAATATATGGAATACTTTGGAATTGAGAGTTCTTACTACCCTACCCTTCAAAAAATCATAGAAGATCGTGCAAACCTTGAGAAATGAAAACACAAAGTCAGTGAAAGAAATAATTGATTTTAAACTATTAAGACATGGCAACCCTGACAATTCAAGCCCTTTTAGGCACAACAATAAAACGCAGCAAACGCAAATTGACCCGAGACGAATTCTTATGAAACAAATTTGTTTTTTCATTTTAACAGTACTTTCTGTTGTTATTCTTTTCCTTTCAAACGGGTTCGCGCAAGATTACGTCCATTATGCCACCTTTTCAGGGCATGAAGATTCTGTCTATAGTATCTCATTCAGTCCGGATGGACATATACTCGCAAGCGGAAGTGCAGATGGCACCATCCGCTTATGGGATGTCCCCACAGGTAGACACCTACAAACACTCACTGGACATACGGATTCTGTCTCGAGCGTCTCATTTAGCCCGAATGGACATATACTCGCAAGTGGAAGCTGGGACACCACCATTCGCTTATGGGATGTCCCCATAGGTAGATACCTACGATCACTTATAGGACATACACACATGATCGATAGCGTTTCATTCAGTCCGGATGGACAGACGCTCGCAAGTGGAGGTTGGGATACCACCATCCGCTTGTGGGATATTAAGACAAGCAAACAGGAAAAAACACTCACAGGACATAGATTTGGAATCCATAACATGTCGTTCAGTCCGGACGGACAGACGCTCGCAAGTGGGAGTCTTGATGGTGCCGTTCATCTTTGGGATATTGCTACAAGTAGACACAGAGAAACCTTCACAGGTGTGGGTGTATGTTTCAGTCCCGACGGACAAACACTTGCTACTACTGCTGGTATTTTGGAGGGTGCTAATCCTGTTAACCTTTGGGATGTTGCTACAGGTAAGCAGAAAAAAAAATGATGGGGCGTATGGCTGGGGGCCATGACGTATGTTTCAGTCCCGATGGGCTTACGCTCGCAGGCGGGAACTGTCTTTGGGATATTGCCACAGGTAGAGTAAAAAAAATTCCCATAGATAACAGGATTTTAGCATTCAGTCCTGATGGACAAACGTTTGCAAGTGGGAGTCTTGATGGTACCGTCCGCTTATGGCGAATCTCCATTTCGCGGTCCACATATACAAATCCTTCCACACCACCAAAATCGGCAAACTAAGTCTACAATAATACCATCCGCGCCGTCATGTGGATCGTCAACTCTAATATCAGCGAAGGTAGCGGTGTGCTAATCGACAAACAATTCAAACTCACTGTCACCAACGCACACGTCACGGACGAACAAAACACGATCAACGTATATTTCCCCGCGCCAGACGAAAAAGGCGAACTCATCAAAGATCGGAATTTCTACTTGACAAATAGCAGCGTACTAAAACGACCCGGCTATTACACCAAAGGACATGTCGTTGCGAAAGATACAGACACAGATTTGGCAATTATCAGACTTGACGGTCTCCCCGAAACCGTTCTCGAAATTAACTGGAGTTTCACGAGACCTACAACAAACACGGGAGATTCGGTTTACGTTCTCGGCAATCCCAGTGGACAAGACCTATGGCGGTGGACGCTCGGCGAATTCCTGAACGACCAAGGGGATTTCTTGTACCTCCAATCCGATGTGTTTGGTGGTAATAGTGGCGGCCCCGTGCTTAACAAACAAGGGAGCCTGCTTGGCATTGTCGCCCGAAGCGACAGACACATGAATGCCTTGGCTATTCCGCTGAGGAACATAAACCGGTTGCTGTCTGAATCAGGATTGAAACATTCACGAAAACTAAGGTAAAATTGGACACATTGCAGCATAATTTGTTATCATAATTTTTCAAAAAGGAGGTTTATCACATGGCTTATAGCGATTTTACCTTAGAAACAGCAGTAGAAACGTTTGATTTAAAAATTGTTGAACCTATGGGTTTCTTCTCTGGTTTAGAAACTATTGATCCAGGGCGGAATTTCACAACGCATCTCGCAAACAGAGTACAGTTAGCCGATGCCATAAATACAGATAAAGCGAAGTCAGAGTTGATTATCTCTCATGTCATCTTTGAGCTCCAAGAACATTGCGATTGCCGTATCAGTTTCTTTTCAGGAACCGATTTCGACGTTGATGCCGAAAGTGGCTTAGATGGAGTCTGTGATTTTTTAATAAGTCTATCGCCAACGCAGCTTTTTATAACAGCACCTGTTGCTATTCTCGTTGAGGTCCCCCCAATTTCAGGAAAGGATGAGTCTATAATTATCGGTCTCGGCCCATGCGTCGCGAAGATGGTCGCTGCGCAACGCTTTAATGCAAAAAAGGGAAACGAAATCTCACGTATTTACGGGGCGACTACTAAGGGGACAGAATGGATGTTCCTGCAATTGGAAGAACAGAGACTCAGCGTAGATCTAATGCCTTACCCAATCGCGCAGTGTGATAAAATCCTCGGCATCCTCGCAAGCATGGTAAAGCAGAAGGCGTAAGGCATTATAGGAGGTTGTCTCAATGGCTTATAGCAACTTCACCTTAGAAACTGTGCGAAAGACATTTCAATTGGAGACGTTTGAAGCAACAGACATCTCTGCTGACTTAGCACCTGTGGACCTGAGTGCACATCTCACAACAGCATTAGAAAAAAAAGTGCCATTAGCCATCGCGATAGGAACAGAGAAAGCGAGTTCAGAGTTGATCGTCACCGATGTTCTCGTTGAACTCCGAGAAAAGTTTGAGAATCGGATTAGTTTCTTTTCCGGTATAGACTTCAATGTTGACCCGGAAAGTGGCTTGACGGGTGTGTGCGATTTTTTAGTAAGTCTATCGCCTACCCAATTTCATTTAGAGACACCTATCATTATTCTCGTTGAAGCAAAGAAAGATAACCCAGCATTAGGGTTTGGACAGTGCGTCGCCGAGATGATCGCCGCGCAACGTTTTAACAAAGAGAAGGGTACAGATATCCCCCGCATTTATGGAGCTGCTACGACAGGCACAATGTGGCAATTCCTCAAGTTGGAAGGGAATAATTTGCACATTGATAGAAGAGTCTATTCAATTGAACAGTGCGGCAAAATACTCGGCATCCTTTCAAGCATGGTAGAGCAGAAGGCATAGTGTTTCTGGGATAGCTATAACCTGAGAAGCATATAATCAATCTTTTTATGCCGCCTACAAAAAATTTTGCAATTAAAACACAATTATGGTATAATATTAAGAATATAGAGTGTTGATATCAAGACCCCTTTTTAATCCAATCCTGAGAGGTTGAAAAAAGGATGCAAGATCGTAATGCGAATCGAAATTGTAAATCGGAATCGACTGGATGATGCCTTTCTCGTCACATCAGACGGGAGAGGCTTTTTGTTTATTTCGAGAACGCAAATAACAAACCCATATAGGACCCAAAAATGCCAATAACAGATTTCACAGGGCGCGAAAAAGCACAAGTCATGAATACTGAAGAAATTCGTCGTGCCTTGCTCAGAATCGCTCACGAGATTTTAGAGCAGAACCATAAGCACATCGGAGATCTTGTTCTCGTTGGTGTTAAAAGTCGAGGCGATATTATTGCTCACCGCATCGCCGAAAACCTCGAACGCATCGAACAAATTGAAGTCGACGTGGGTGCTATTGATGTCACGCTCTATCGCGATGACATCAACCTCTATGAAACCCAAATCCAAGTGAATAGCACCGAACTTCCATTCGACGTTACGGGAAAGTGGATTATCTTGGTAGACGAGGTACTCTATACAGGACGTACAGTTCGCGCTGCGATGGATGCCCTGATGGATTTCGGCAGACCTGCAGCAATCCAATTGGCCGCCCTGATTGATAGAGGTCATCGTGAATTGCCGATCGCTGCTGA
>JAJECD010000287.1 GCA_022822215.1 Candidatus Poribacteria bacterium
TCGCGCTGATCTACATCGTCAACTTCCCAACCGCCCATGACACTTCTGTTGTTGTCTTCATAAATTTCGATTTCTTCGGGGATTTTCATGTAACAACCGATGCCGACACCGTGCAATTCAGAGCGTAGCACGCGCCCACCTGAGGCACGACTTCCGAAGAGCACACCTGTAACGTTGTTATCAAAACGGACGAAGGCGGTGTAGAAGTTACGCTGTTCTGCAGCGAACGTATCTCGATGCGCCGTGACTTCCACCGGTTCACCACCCGCCATATATCGAAGCAGATCGACGACATGGCAGACATCGTTCCAAAGAGTGGTTGTAAATTCTCGATTCTGACCGATCATTTGCTTATTAAAGGTAGTGACGGCTAACGTGACGGGTCCTTTTTTTGCGACGCGCCGCATCGCTTCGCGTGTAACAGCGGCATATCTCCGCTGGAACCCGACCATGCAGTAGACATCGTTGGCGATTGCTGCTTCGAGCAATTGCTGCGTTTCATCGCTATTCGCACCCGGAGGTTTCTCAATAAACAGATGCTTGCCTGCGTTGAGGCAATCCAAGGCGGGTTGTAAAATCCACTTTTCGTTCATCACACAGTAAACGATGTCTAAGTCTTGCGTGTCCAACATTTTACGGTGATCAGTAAAAGTGTGTGGGAACTCGTATTTCTGTGCGACTTGTGCAAGTTTTTCCGCATCCAATTCGCACACCGAGAGCATTTCAACGTCCTCTTCAAGACGGTTGACGTTCGGATAATGCGCGCCTTGGCTGCGTCCCCCCGCACCGATAAATCCTGCTTTAAGCATTCGGACTTCTCCTTCGTCTCAATATTCGCGAAATTTCGTCCGCTTGAAAGTGTTCATACTTTAGCACAAACCCAAATTGATAGCAACAAAATTTTAAGGATGGCAGTCTGGAAGAATGGAAACAACGAAACGTTTGATTTTCCCAACAGTTTGTGGTATTCTTAAAACTACATTAACTTACGTTGCTATCTAACCAATGCTACATAATTTACAGAATTCACGTTAAGGAGAAACCCATGCCAGTTTTTGATGCAGAAGCCTTAGAATATTGGGAAGAACACGGTTACGTTGTTGTTCCAGAAGCAGTGCCGCTTGAGAACTGTCGCGCCGCAGAACAAGCCGTCTGGGATTTTCTTGAAATGGATCGCGACGATCCCAACAGCTGGTATCCCGACCCACCCCGTCGAGGTATCATGGTCGAGATTTATCAGCACCAAGCCTTGTGGAACAATCGTCAATACCCTCGCGTACATCAAGCGTTCTCAGAGATTTGGGAAACCGAGAAACTCTGGGTGAGCTTTGACCGTGCGAGCATGAATCCGCCGGAACGTTCGGATTACAAGTTCCCTGGTCCCTATCTACATTGGGATATGTCGTTGGACAATATGCCCGTGACTTTAAAAGTACAGGGGGTTTTGTATCTGGCAGATACACCGGGTAATCAGGGCGCATTTACCTGTATTCCGGGTTTCCATCGGAAATTGGAAGGATGGTTAAACGACCTACCTGACGATGCCAACCCACGGGAGGTCGTCCGAGACTATCAAGCCGAGGCGGTCCCTATTGCTGGAAAAGCAGGCGATCTGGTTATTTGGCACAGTGCCTTGCCACACGGCAGCAGCCCCAACTCTGCAGAACGTCCACGAATGGCGCAGTACATCACCATGTCACCCGCACCAACGAATGGCAATGCTGAATCTCGGATTAAAGGGTGGCGCGAACGGTTAACAGGTCTCGGCAGAGAGACAAAAGAGAAGGAGCATTATCACGGAAAGACAGCCGAGTTGTCACCTTTAGGAAAAAAACTCCTCGGACTTGAGTCGTGGAATGCTTAAACACAGTAGGTGCGGTTTCATGAAGATTAATTTTTTAATTCAGTAATCCCGAATTTCCTCTATACTCGGTAGGTGCGGTTTCTAACCGCACCGGACATTGTTGAAAAATTACCGATTTATTTTCTGAAACTTCATCTAACCGCACCGAGCCTGTAGCAAATAATTGGGACAACAATTGAAAGATAAAATCTTTCTGGCAGTTTCTGTGCTGCTATGCCTCTTTATCTTAGCCGAGGTCAACTATCCGCAGCTCGCACCACAAACCGAGTTGGCTCTCTTCGCGATGTTCGGATTGCTGGTAGTATTTTTAAATTACCCTATTCATCAGGGTTTCGCTGACCGCCGCGTTCTTCAACTGCTTGATACCGTGCTGATCGGCGGTGTGATTGTCTGCTTTGGCTACGTTGTGATTCAGACAGAGCCGGTTTTTCAAGCGTTCTGGTTAGATGGTAAACCGCTTGGTGAACGGGCGGGGGCGGAGTTGCAGCTGGATTACATCATCGGTGGTGTCGGGCTTGTCTTAATCTTAGAAGCGACGCGCCGTTCTATCGGTATGACGCTTCCCCTACTCTCTCTCGCATTCCTGCTCTATGCCGGTTTTGGGCAGTTTATGCCGGATTGGCTGTTTCCGCACCGTGGATATTCCGTTCAACGTATCATTAGCCAGACGTTTTTACACAGTCAAGGGGCATTCGGCATCGCACTTCGGGTGATGTTCACTTATGTGTTCCTTTTTGTGTTGTTTGGCACCTTATTGGAGCGGACAGGAGCCACGGGGTATGTGCTGAATTTGGCGAGACGGATGTTCGGTGCGAGCGTAGGCGCACCTGCGAAGGTCGCCGTGCTGAGTAGTGGGATGATGGGTTCACTATCGGGTTCCGCTGTCGCAAACACCGCAACGACTGGTACGTTTACGATCCCATTGATGACACGTTCTGGGTTTCAACCCGCAATCGCAGGCGGGATTGAAGCCGCGGCGAGCTCCGGTGGCGCATTGGTCCCACCTATCATGGGGGCAGCGGCGTATATGATGCTGGAAATCGTGGAGCCTGCTGTCACCTATTTAGAGATTATCAAGGCAGCACTGCTGCCAGCAATCCTCTACTACACAGGCATGCTGTGTATGGTACACTTCGCCGCAAAAAGTAGAAAACACACTGTGGTGAAGGCGTGGAACCTCGAACCTGACGAAGCACCTAACAATGACAAAACGGCAGAACGCCAAAAGATTGTAACCGTACAAGGGGGCATCTTTCTATCTGCATTCGTTACGCTGATTGGGTTTCTACTGATGGGAGCTACGGCGTTCCGCGCTGTGACTTGGAGTCTACTGGTAGTTATCGCGATAAGTCTGCTGAACTTCCTGGGACGAAGAATCGGGGACGCAGAAACGCGTATCGGAAGCATGAATTTACTGAAGGGGTTAGACTTTTTGGTTTCACCCTGTAAGCGGGCAGCACAGAGCGGTGTTTCATTGATTGCTGCTGCTGCGTGTGTCGGTATCATTTTAGGCGTGGTGACATTGACCGGTATCGGTGGCAAATTACCATCGACCCTTTTACCCCTTGCAGCAACAAATCTGATGTTGGCACTCTTCTTTTTAATGATTTCGACAATTATTCTCGGCATGGGGTTGCCTTCATCTGTCTGTTATTTGCTGATGGCTATCTTGGTGGGGCCTGTGCTTCTGGATTTAGGGGTTGTCCCGCTTGCCGCCCACTTTTTTATCTTCTATTTCGGGATGATGTCAATGGTGACCCCGCCGGTTGCCTTAGCGGCGTATGCTGCGGCTGCGATTGCAGGTTCTGGGGTTATGGCGACGGGGTTCGCAGCGTTTCGATTCGCACTTGTCGGTTTTGCTTTGCCTTACGCTTTTGTGCTACGACCGGCACTCCTCTGGTTACGCCCTGATGGTGGGGCTCCAGAAGTGTGGACGGTGTTCGGGAATTTCTCTCTAACGTTCGTAGGGACGGTTATCTTTGCAGCAGCTATCGCCGGTTATCTCTTTAGTAAATTGTCAGTATCAGCACGTGGGATACTATTTATCGCTGCAGCGGTTCTCTTTTTTGCACCTATCAGTCTCCAATTCGCTTGGATTCACGGTGTAGTAGTTGTTGCAAGTGCTGCTGTTTTCTACTATAATTGGCAGAGGAAGGAGATGCGCCATGAAACATCGAACTAAATGGTTGTTTTACTGCTTGATTGCCTTATTATTCTTACTTCATAACGATTTCTGGTTCTGGAAAACGCCGCAACTCGTTTTAGGGCTGCCCGTCGGACTGCTGTATCATATCGGGTTCTGCCTCCTGGTAACACTGCTAATGGCTGTCTTTGTCAGAAATGGGGTCAAAGGTAATGAAGATTGGAGCAAGCGATGAGCATTGCTGTTATCTTTGCCTATCTGGCTGTGGTGCTTGTTCTCGGTGCCTTAAGTCATAAACTTTTCCGCAATACTGGTGAAGACTACTTTGTCGCAAGCCGGACAATCAATTGGTTCGTTCTCTTGATGACCCTTTTCGGCACGAATATGACAGCGTTCTCGATCCTCGGGGCATCCGGTGAAGCCTACCACAGGGGGATCGGCGTTTTTGCACTGATGGCTTCCTCTACCGCTATAGTCGCACCGTGTGTATTCCTCTTTATTGGAACTCGCCTCTGGCGACTGGGAAAGCGGTTTGGTTATGTGACACAGGCGCAGTACTTCCGAGACAGGTGGGAATCTGGAGGCTTAGGACTCCTGCTTTTCATCGTGCTTGTGTTACTGCTGATTCCCTATCTGCTCATCGGGGTCATGGGCGGTGGTGGAACGTTAGCGACACTGACTGATGGTAAAATCCCGCAGTGGGTCGGGGGTTTACTGATATGCGCTGTTGTTCTCAGTTACGTTACCTACAGCGGGATGCGAGGCACTGCTTGGGTGAACACTTTTCAAACGCTCGTTTTCATGACCCTCGGCGGTATTACCTTCTTCATCATTGTGAATCGGATGGGTGGGTTTTCGAGTGCTATCTCTAAGGTGGATTCAGATTTGCTCATGCAAGCGGAGCATATTAAACCCTTGGAACTCCTAACTTATATCTGTATGCCGCTCTGTGTTGGTATGTTTCCGCATATCTTTTCACATTTCCTCACAGCGAAGGAAGTTGGAACGTTCCGCTATGCGATTATCTTGTATCCCGTGTGTATTGCAATTGTTTGGATCCCGAGTGTGTTGCTCGGCATATTAGGAAATGTCGATGTCCCGGGTTTACAAGGTGCGCAGGCAAACAACGTGCTAATTCAGATGATTGGTATACACGCACCTGGAATCTTAGCTGGGTTTTTAGGTGCAGGCGTTTTCGCCGCAATTATGTCCTCACTGGATTCGCAGTCGCTCGCTATTGGGAGTATGTTCACACACGATATTGTTGAGCATTATCGTGAAGAGGCGTTTTCGGAGAACCAGCGGGTGTGGGTAGGACGGCTGTTCGTAATGGGTGTACTCTGCATCACCTATCTTATATCGCTTGTTGCGACACCGAGCATTTTCAGGCTCGCCGTTTGGTCGTTTACTGGATTTTCAGGACTCTTCCCGATTGTCGTCGCGGCGCTCTTCTGGCAACGTAGCACAAAGCACGGAGCATTCGCCGCAATTATAAGCGTTATCTTATTGTGGTTCTATTTCTTCCTCAAAAATTGGCAGACACCGGGATATACTGTCGGTGGTACCGGGATTATGCCCGTTGCGATCTTGATTATTGTTTCATCTTGTATGTTGATAATCGTTTCTTTCTTCACAAAACCGCCGAGTCAACAAACACTTGGGAAATTTTTTGATTAATTGCCGCTAAGGCGATAACGAAAAATCAAAGAAAGGATAATAAACACACGATGAACCCCAAAAATACTATCTTGTTTCTTTTACTACTAACGTGCATTTTCGCATGTGGGACAACCGAAGATCCGCTCGAACCGGAACCGGAACCCGAAGAACCGGTAGTACTTCAATACGGAACGATCTCTGGAACTGTCACTGACGCGGGGACAGGAAATCCTATCCCTGGATCAATGGTAATTCTAATGGGACTATCGGTTGAAACGGGTGTGGATGGCGTTTATACTTTCCAAGATGTCCTTTACAGCGATACTTATAACCTGATTGTCAGGGATCCGGATTATGAATATCATGGTCAGCCCTTTGCGCTCAACCAACAACGCTTGGTTGTAGATATCGCGCTAACACCCTTAAAAGACCCGGTGCTGGAAATACAGGGATTTTTTGAAAATTTTTCGGATCTCCTTGAGTCTGTGGACGTAGAAAATATTGAAGCCGTGGAGAGACTCTTCTCGGAAATTTATGTCGCCGCAGATGACGATGCAACCCTCTTCGGTGTAGCATCGGGCATTATTCCTGAAAATTACGCAGATGTCAACCCCGCAATAACCCAACTCTTTGATGAGTACACCTTTCTGGAATTCCTGTTCAAGGATATGGAAATGGATGTGACGCATGCGAGAAAAGCAGCAGTAACCCTTCGACTTGATGTGAACGCCAGAAAGGGGGAAGAAGAAAACTTGAGGGAAATTAAAGCCGGTTCTAAATTTGAATTCCGCCGTGAAGGACAAGATTGGAAAATTGTGTATTGGCAGCTTCTGGAAATAGACATCCGCCTGTGATTCTAAAGGTAGGACTTCCAAATTCAAACAATATCAAAAAATAATTTGCCACTTTCCCGACTGGCCTCGAAACTCGATTAACTTATAACTTAATAACTACTTAACGCTGAAATAAAAAATTCGTAAGTGCGGCGTATTCCGTGATATCCAATGTTTCGGCGCGCCGCTCTGGGGCTATGCCGGTTTCCTCAAAGGCAGCTGCTAATCTCTCCGCTGAAGCGAACCTCCCCCTGACCAAAGCATTTTTTAGCATCTTCCGCCGTGTTCTGAATGCCGTCCGTACTATTTTAAAAAACAACGTTTCATCTTCAACGCTAACCTTCGGGCTTTCCCGCATCGTCAACTTTAGAAGGGCAGAATCTACCTTCGGAGATGGGTAAAAGTTCTCTGGCGACAGCGTGGCAATTAGTGTCGGTTCCGCGTGATAAGTGACACCGATCGTCAGGGCACCATAGTCCTTTCCACCCGGTCCAGCAACAATCCTTTCCGCTACCTCCTTCTGCATCATTAGGACGCAGCTATGAAGTTGTCTCCGATGCGCAAGAAGTTTCCACAGGATCGGTGTTGTGATACTGTAAGGCAGATTTGCGATCACTTTGTAAGTGTGTGATGGGTTTTCGGATTCAAGTAGCGCATTGAGTTCCAGTTTAAGGATGTCCGCGTTAAGGAGTTCGATCCGTGAATCTACTGAAAACTGCGCCGCTAAGGCGTTGTATAA
>JAJECD010000333.1 GCA_022822215.1 Candidatus Poribacteria bacterium
GGATGAGCCACGTGCCGCCCGCTTGGTTAGCACCGGAAAGAACCGGTACCGGTTTTGGACTCGGATTTTCTGTTATCACAGATGTCGCTGACACAAGTAGTCTCGGTTCCGTAGGCACTTGCAGTTGGGGGGGCATGGCAAGCACCACATTTTGGATTGATCCTATGGAAGAGTTAATCGCCATTCTGATGACGCAAGTGGTTAACGTTGATTGTCCATTCCATGCCCAATTCCGAACGCTCACCTACCAAGCCCTCATAGAATAACCGTTAGCAATTCGCGTATCGCGGTCTGCGGTTTGCTGATTGCCGAAAAAGGAGTTTTTCATGACAGTATACGAAGGATTACCACGCGCCGTGCCTGAAGATGTAGGCATGTCAACCTCGCGACTCGAACGCATCGCACCCGTCATGCAACGTTGGGTTGATGATGGAAAAATCCCCGGCGCACTCACAATGATAGCCCGTGAAGGCAGACTCATCCATTTTGAAAAGTTTGGCACCCAAGATGTCGCTACTGCTAAACCCATAGAATTTGACACCATCTTCCGCATCTACTCGATGACAAAGCCGATCACCAGCATCGCTGTCATGATGCTCTATGAGGAAGGGCATTTTCAACTCGGCACACCCGTCTCTGAATTGATTCCTGCTTTCAAAGACATGCAGATTTACACGGAAGGGGGTGCGGATATTGTTGACGCAGAAACCGAGATGACGATAAAGCATCTGCTTACACACACCTCCGGGCTTATCTATGGCGGAGACGGGGATCATCCCATTAATCAGCAATACAGAGACGCGAATTACTACCGCGGCGACCTCGCATACATGGCAAACGAACTTGGGAAAATTCCACTCTACCACGATCCGGGTGCCGCGTGGAATTACGGTATGTCTACCGATGTCCTCGGCTACCTCGTAGAGGTCGTATCCGGTATGCCGTTTGAGGAATTTTTGAAAACCCGTATTTTTAATCCTTTGGGTATGAACGATACTGCTTTCTCGGTACCAGAAGAGAAGGCTGATAGATATATGACCTTATACGAACCCACAGAAGACGGTGGGATTCAGGTGATTGAGAACGCTCCTGTTTCAAGCGGACCCCTAAGTTTCTTCCACTCCGGTGGTGCTGGATTGCAGTCAACCGCTGCCGACTATCTCCGATTCTGTCAGATGTTGCTCAACGATGGTGAACTCGACGGCGAACGGCTCCTCGGAAGAAAAACCGTCGAACTCATCAGTGCAAACCATATTTCTGATGAGTGGCAGCCCCTTGAGAGAACAGGCTGCGGTTTCGGACTCGGATTCGCCGTTGTCACGGATGTCGCTGACACACACAGTCTCGGTTCTTTAGGGACTTACAGTTGGGGCGGTCTCGCAAGCACTACCTTCTGGATTGATCCTGTCGAAGAGTTGATCGGAGTGCTCATGACCCAATTGATTGGCGATTCTCCGTTCCACGCCCAATTCCGCGTGCTAACTTATCAGTCAATCGTGGATTAAATCTCCACAACAATATTTCTGGATTGTTTCGTAGGTTGTGTTCAACGTGAGTGAACCCAACACTCTCATGAAATTTCGAAATAAAAAACGATGAATCTCCTCCAACTTGAAAATGTTCATAAGAAATTCGGCGATTTCACAGCCGTATCAGATATTTCCTTCAGTATTCAGAAAGGAAGTATATACGGACTCCTCGGACCCAACGGTGCCGGGAAAACGACGACACTCCGGATGATAATGGATATTATCGCTCCGGATGCCGGCACCATTACCCTCAACGGCAATCGGCACATCCGAGATTTTTTAGATCGGATTGGGTACCTGCCAGAGGAACGCGGCTTGTACCGGAAAATGAAGGTACGGGATGTCATCCTTTTTATCGCCGAATTGAAGGGCTTATATAAGCAGCAAGCACTCGGAGAAATCGAACGATGGTTAGAGAAAATGCAACTCTCAGAATGGGAGAATAAACGCATTGATGAACTCTCTAAAGGCATGGCGCAGAAAATTCAGTTCATTACAACAGTCATCCACAAACCCGAGTTGATCATCCTTGATGAACCCTTTTCTGGGCTGGACCCCATTAACATGACGCTCCTCAAAGATTTAATGCTTGAACTCCGTGATGAGGGCAGTACAATTATCTTTTCTACCCATGTAATGGAGCAAGTCGAAAAACTATGTGATCATATCTGCCTCATTCATCAAGGTAAGGTGTTGATTGAAGACGAGCTTCGTGCTGTGAAACGCGCCTTCGGCAAAAATTCCGTTGAGATTGAATACGTAGGCAGTCTTGAACCGATTCGCAATTCCGATTGGATTCAAGGAATCAACGATTTCGGGCAGTACGCTGAAGTCAAGTTGAGGTCCCCGGAGGACTATCGGCCTCTTCTCCAAGAACTGGTCGAGAAAGGCGTTGATGTGACACGGTTTGAATTAGTAGAGCCGACATTACATGAGATTTTCGTCCGGAGTGTTGAGGCACAAGGAGGAACGGTGCAGGATGCCGAATAAAGTTGTTGCCGTTATCAAACGTGAATACATGACGCGCGTTAAATCCAAAGGGTTTGTTGCCTCTTTATTTTTCATGCCGGTGTTGATGTGCGGCCTTGTGTTATTATCGGGTTTTCTCGCAATCATGGAAGACAAACCCAAAGAGATGAGAAAGCTCGCAGTTATTGATGAGACGGGTGAAATTTTTACAGAGATGCAAGCCGCTATTGCAAGGCACTCGACCTTTCAACATAAGGGTGAACTCGTCTATGAACTCTTTGAGGAGGCTGCTACAGAGGCGTTAGAGATCGCACTCCAGGAACGCGTCAACACGAAGGACATCTACGCCTATCTTGCAATCCCGAAAAATGTTTTTGCAAATGGAGAAGTTCGCCTCTACGCCAGAACAGCAACAAATTTTGAGGTGCAAAGGGCACTCCGCCGCATGATTTCCGATATCGTTCGCGACAAGCGGTTTGCGGACAGCGGTTATTCTCAACGGGAAGTCAGCCAACTCATGCGTTCCGTCAAATTCAACGCTTACGCCGTTAAGAATAGCAAAGGAGACACCGGCGGCGCAGCAGTTGAAAGTTCGATAGAGACAGGCGCACGGCTTGGACTCGGATATGTTCTTGTTTTTGTGCTTTACATGTTCGTCATCATTTACGCAAATTCTATTATGCGGAGCGTGCTCGAAGAAAAAACAACCCGAATTGTCGAAGTAATTGTTTCATCAATAAAGCCGTATCAACTTCTACTTGGCAAACTTGTCGGGGTCTGCTCCGTCTGTTTGACAATGCTTGCTATCTGGGTGCTGTTCGGTGTGGTGTTGATTATGAACATAAACCCACTGTTGCGTATCTTTGGGATTGAGAGCCTACCGATACAGCTGCTCCTAATCGTTGGGACTGTCAAAGCGAGTAGTGCCGAGATGCTTACTTATTTCTTCGTCTATTTCATTATCGGTTTCTTTATGTATTCTACGCTTTATGCCGTGGTCGGCGCAATTTGTGGCAGTGAAGAAGAGGCACAGCAGGCTGGAGCACCGCTCGTGATGCTCATTATTGTTCCATTTGTACTAATGGTTCAATTAGTTAGAATCCCAGATTCGACGTTCAGTGTCCTACTCTCACATGTTCCGTTTTTCTCGCCGATACTGATGTTCATGCGCATCAACGTGCTAATGCCGCCTTTATGGGAAATTCTACTCAACATCTTAGTGGTGTGCGCGACTGTTGGGCTTATTATGCTTATGAGTGGGAAAATTTATAGGGTCGGGATTCTGATGTATGGCAAACGTCCCACCTTAAGACAGTTGTGGCAATGGACGCGGTATTAATCTTCCGAATTGACTGGAAACTTTGAAAGGAGAAAAGTTATGAAAATCGCAGTTGTAACTGGAGAACACGGGTTTCAAGAGAAAGAATTTGACGCAGTTTTTGAAAGTATGGAAGACATTCAGTTCGTCCGAGAAGATCTCGACGATTTTGTAAAGGACCCAAACCAGAAGGACTACGACACCGTTGTCTTTTACAACTTTCACCGTCCATACCCCACGGACGCACAAGCAGATGCCATCCTCGGTATAACCGAGCGCGGACAAGGAATGGTCATCTTGCATCACGCCATCCTCGCTTTCCCCGAATGGGATATCTTTTCCGATATGTGCGGAATTCATGACCGAAACTTCGGATGGCATCCGCAGCAGACACTCCACGTACAGATCGCTGATGCAAACCACCCAATTACCCAAGGACTTACCGATTGGGAGATGGGCGACGAAACCTATACGATGAAATCCGCAGGTGAGGATAGTTCTTGTCTCTTAACGGTTGATCATCCCAATAGCATGAATGTCCTCGGTTGGGCACGTGAATACGGCAATTCTCGTATCTTCTGTTTCCAGAGTGGACACGATGATGTTACCTTTTCTAATCCGAACTTCCGAGAAGTGCTACGCCGTGGTATCCAGTGGTGTGCTAATGCATAATGGAGGAGCAAAGTGTGGAAACTCATCCAAAAATATGTGTAAAAAAAGGGCTTCATCAGTCCAGATGGACTTGGGGACCGACGTTCCATATCGGAATAACAGGTCTGCTTCTCTTACTTTCGACAATATTCACAAATGCAGATAGGGGGAAAGCGATGGCGCAAACACGGTACGCAGTCAATGGAAAAAAGGTTGATGTCCTTGAGTCAAAATACGACGTTTACACCCTACACCAAGAAGGAAAAGCCTTCGCCGAGATTATACCAGCACTCGGAAATAACTGTTATGTTTTTAAAGTGGCAGACGGAGAGACGTGGATTAACCTAATAGATCCACCACCGGATCTCGCTACATTGGAAGAACGTCCAACCGCTTACGGGAATCCGATACTGTTTCCATTCCCTAACCGGATACGGGATGGTAGATGGCAATTCGAGGGTGAAACCTATCAATTTGACAAAGCACCTGAGTCACCAACGACAATCCACGGCTTGTTGCTAAATCAGCCGTATCAGGTTGACAAACACGCCGCTGACGAAAACGGTGCAACGTTAGTCTGTTCGCTCAATTCTCAAGATTTCCCAGATGTCATCCGCCAGTATCCGTTCCCTTTCACAATTGAGATTACCTATACCCTCAAAGACGCGGGACTCACGATGGGGATTGCCATCAAAAACACAGGCGACCGAAATATGCCCATGGGATTCGGTATCCATCCCTATTTTAGTACGAACTTGACCGGAACAGCCGATGCGTCACAAGCACTGATTACTGTCCCCACCGCCAAGTATTGGGAATTGGACGATGTCCTCGTCCCAACCGGTAAGCAGAAAGATGTCACGGGGACGCTCGATCTCCGCAGCGGACAACCCTTCGGTACACTGAAGCTTGATCATGTCTTTACGGATGTACAACTCGTTGACGGTATAAGTCGATGCCTCATTGAGAATAAAGACACCGGACACACCATGGTGATGGAGTCAGACGCGATATTCAGAGAACTCGTCGTCTACACACCACCCGGTAGGGATGCCATCTGTTTTGAACCTTATACGTGTCCAACGGATGCCATTAATTTAGAGGCGAGAGGTATCCCTGCAGGTGTAATTGTGCTGGCACCAGATGAAACCTTCTCTGGAACCGTTCGCTTTCTGTTACAGTAGTAGGCAGATGCCGTTCTGCCGTTCACGTTATGCTACAGTAGTAAGCAGACGCCGTTCTGCTGTCCACTAAACAGAGGAAACGCCCTTTGACTCGTACTTTGTTACTTTTTCCTATTTTTCTCTTAGCCATGCAGCCGTCTATAGCAGTCCGTCAAGGAACAGCCACCGCTGAGGTTTTTATCAGACGCTATACGCAGTCCAATGACTTTGGGAGGCTCGCACTCTGGCACGAAGCCGCCGCAGAATGCCTTAAGCGTATCTCTGTCCCAATGAACGAGATTGCACACAACTACTATGTCCGGCACGGATACCAGAAATGGGCAGCGCGAGCGAAGAAGGAGGCGCAGGAGATTCAGGAACAGTATCGATTTTACCGCACGCGCGCCGAAATCGCTTGGGACAGATCGGAAACACGTAGGGGTGAGGTCACCTCATCCCTACTAAATGCCGAACGTCAGAATATAGCAAAATTTATCACAACATGGCTACCTCGCTATCCCGACCGGTTCTACGAGTTTGGCATTTATCCGACTTTTTTCAGAAAACAACGGGAGATAGCGGAGCAGAGAGGCGATTATGTGAAAGTGTTGCATCTTGAAGCCGATGCAGCGGAGATGTGTGCGGCACAGTATGAACGGATTCCAGTTGCTTCGGGACTTAAAAACTACGAAAAACACCGAGACACCTATCGTCAATACGCTTCACATCTCCGAAGCCTCGCGCAGCAAGACCCCAAGATATTACCACCACTGGTAGACAAAGGCAAACCGATAGCGGATTCACTCGCAACGCTGGCTGTTCTGTCTCAGCAAAAAGCAGCAGTAGTTCTTCAGATTGCTGCGTCAGATGCCCGCGTCAAAGCCGCTTTAGCAGGTCAAAACGGGGTTCACGCCTATCCAACTTTTCAAGGGTTCGCGTGGATAGTCAGTTTCTTTAACCACAGTCGCGGAGATATAGCGATTGCGATCGTTGATGAAGAAACTGCCAAAGTATTGAATGTATTTTAACCAGATTCCCATAGACCAATAACCCAGAACCAATTTTTTAGTTGACAATAGCTTCCAACTATGAAAAAATAAGCAACGATTAAGTATTTCGTACCGATCAGGTTAGGTCTTGAAAGCAGTTTTTGAAGTTCTAAGTGGCTTGGTACAGGTGCGAACCACTTTCAATTTACGAAAAAAATACAGGAGATTGAAAATGAAAGTAAAAGGAATTGTAGCTGCCGCGTTTATATGCGCAATTATCGCTTTGGCTATTGGATTCTCCAGTTGTGACCAGATGGCACCGATGTTGCCTGATACCGAAATGGCTCCGATGATAGAAGCAGAGATTCCCATCGGTGTTGTTGTATCCCTGACAGGGAAAGATGCCGAACCCTACGGTATCCCGATGCAACGCGGCTTCGAGATGGCGAGAGAAGAGATTAATATACTCAGTGGTGGGAACCTCACGTTTATCACTGTGGATGATCAAAGCAGTGAAGAGGGGGCAATCGCAGCCGTCCAGCAATTGGTGGATCAAGGCGTACCTGTTATCCTTGGGATTGCTATCTCGGATTATCTTGAAGACGCATTTCCAATTGCACAGGAGAATGGCGTGGTCGCTTTTAGTTCGGTTTCCTCCGCTGCAGGTTTGAGCAGCATTGGAGATTATGTCTTCCGCACAGGTCTCGCCACAAATATAATGATTCCGAGTGGTGTGATGATTACTCACGAGAAGCTCGGATATGAGAAAGTGGCACTAATATATGATGCCGAGGATACCTACGCCACAAGTAGCAACGAAGAGGTAAGGAAAGCTCTTGAGGCAAGCGGTGTGGAGATCTTGACTGAGGAAACCTTCCAAACCGACGACCCCGATTTCTCTACGCAGCTCACCAATATCATGGAGATGGAACCTGACGCACTCTTTATCTCCGCCCTGTCAGTGGAGATGACGAAGGTTATCATTCAAGCCGGAGCTATGGGTATTCCTGATACTGTGCGCCTGATTGTCCCGGATTTAACTGCAAAGGAAATCCAAGATGCAGGCGATGCCGCTAATGGCGCGATCGCTTTTGCTGGATGGACGACGCTGTCTAACATACCCGGAAACCAAACCTTCATCCAGAATTATCGTGCGAAACACGGTATCGAAGCTGAACCGTGGGCAGCGCAGTCGTATGCGACACTCTATATTCTCGCCGATGCGATTGCGAAAGCACAATCGGTAGATTCAGAGGCGATTCGGGACGCACTCGCGCAGACAATGGATTTTCCCACGATTTTAGGCGACTTCTCTTTTGACCCCAACGGAGAGGCAATGTACGACGCTGTTGTACTTACCGTCAAAGACGGAGAACTGCAGCTCTTTGAAACGGCAATGCCTCAGATGATGGATGAAATGGCGAGTACGAGTCAAGAGATTCCTATCGGTGTCGCTTTAGCACTGACAGGCCCCTTTGCTGAGCCGTATGGACTTCCAATGCAACGCGGTCTTGAATTGGCACGAGAAGAGATTAATATGCTTAGTGATGCGAATATCACATTCGTTACTGTGGACGCTCAGAGCACTGTAGAGGGCGGGGTCGCAGCCGTCCAACAACTGGTAGATCAAGGTGTTCCCGCCATCGTCGGGATTGGTGTTTCAACGCATCTCGAACAAGCTTTTCCCATTGCACAAGAGAGTGGCGTAGTCGCTTTTAGTCCGATCTCTTCCGCTACGGGTTTAAGCGCACTGGGGGATTATATCTTTCGTGCCGGTCTCACTGCAGATGTACTAAATTCAAATGGAACAATGATAGCTCACGAGAAACTCGGCTATGAAAAAGCTGCACTGATATATGATGAGGCGGATACCTACTCTACAAGTAGCAACGCGGCATTTGAGGAAACGCTCAAAGCGATTGGTGTAGAGATTCTGACAGTGGAAACCTTCGAAACCGGCGACGCTAATTTTTCTACGCAGCTCACCAATATCATGAACATGGAACCTGACGCACTCTTTATCTCTGCACTTGCACCGGAGATGACTCGGATTATCACTCAGGCGCGAGATGTTGGTATCCCTGATACTGTTCGTCTTGTAGTTCCTGATTTGACTCCGGTAGAAATCCAACAAGTGGGGGATGCCGCGGAGGGAGCGATAACTTTTGGGAGCTGGTTTGATATGGCGGATACACCCGGAAACCAAGCCTTCATCCAGCATTACCAAGCGAAATACGGTATGCAACCTGAACTGTGGGCGGCGGAAGCGTATGCAACGCTTCATATTCTCGCTAATGCAATTGCAACCGCGCAATCGGTGGATTCAGCGGCAATTCGGGACGCGCTGGCGCAGACGATGAATTTTCCGACGATTTTAGGGAATTTCTCTTTTGATCCTGACGGCGAGGCAGTGTATGACCCAATTGTATTTATCGTCAAAGATGGGCAACTACAGGTCTTTGAATAATCCACAGAGTTGAATGCACATAGTCAGAGCCTCGTCATCAGCCACACG
>JAJECD010000058.1 GCA_022822215.1 Candidatus Poribacteria bacterium
TATGATCGCGTGCCTTATACTTTTTTCAAACACCGCCAGTGGCATGGTTGTATTCGGCGTATTACAATTAAGCGTGATAACTGCGGCGACTCTTGGCTTTGCCTCATCACAAACTACACAGACATGGAAAGACTGCCAACAACAGGTGAGAGCGTTGGGGCAGACTTCGGCATGAAAGACGCATTTTTGACGCTCAGTAATGGCGAGAAGATACAATCGCCACAATTCTTGAAACAGGCTTTGACAAAGTTGAGAAGTCTTAACAAAAGTCTTTCTCGTAAAGTCAAAGGTTCTGGCAACTGGTGGCGTGTTGTGCGTCAAATCGCAAGATTGTATCGACATATCACAAACCAACGCAAAGATTGGCATTGGAAGCTTGCTACAGACCTTTGCGAGCGTTTTGATACCCTTGTTACTGAGACACTCAACCTTGCGGGTATGAAAAGGCTTTGGGGCAGAAAAGTCTCTGACCTTGCCTTTTATCAGTTTGTTGAGATGTTGCGCTATAAGTGTTTCAAACATAAGCGTGAGTTCCGTCAAGCTGGGCAATGGACTGCCACGACGAAACCGTGCAGTGATTGTGGGTATCACAATAAAGACCTAACACTTTCAGATAGGCAGTGGATATGTCCTGAATGTGGTTCTCACCACGACCGAGATGTGAACGCTGCTATAAATATATTACGGGCTGCTTGTGATCCCGTTGTGGAGCAGATGTAAGACCAAAGATGGCTAACTGCTATGAAGCACAAGCCCCAGCGTTTACGCTGTGGGTGCCTTGACACTGTAATGCGAGGGTATCATACCTCGCATTTTTTGTTTTCTACAAAGGGTGAGGTGCTTCGGTGTTTAACCTACTGCTATTTCGCGTAGAGCGGGTTATCAAGCAGGGATTGCACTTCGTAGATTGAGCCTTTAAGTTCGGCGTAAGGCTCCGGCATACGGACTGGCGCAGCGACCATGCGAGGTTCATTCGTCGGTTCACCGCGGATGATGAGGTCGTTAAACGTCTCCCAATCCGGAATGCCCTTCAGGGGCCACGCATCTACAGCACAATACTGAGCGAGCATTAAACGGCGCGGTTTATCTGAGGTGTTCGGAGCAGAACCGTGCAACGCGCGAACGTGATGGATTGTGATCCCACCTGCCTTCAATTCAACAGGCACAGCCCCTTCTGGTGTGAAATCTGGGTCCGTCACAGCCCCAATAAATGCCCCGTTTTGATGGTGATCTAAAGTCGGTCCCTTATGAGAACCAGGGAGTATCATCAATGCCCCGTTCTCCACGGTCATATCATCAATAACGACACCGACTGCGAGTAGGTCGTCGTTGGTGTGCGGATAGAATGCCCAGTCCTGATGCCATTCAACTGGACTTCCGAACTCCGGATACTTCATGTTCAACTTATGTCCGTTATACCGCACGCCGGATCCGATAAGTTGCTCCACAATATCCAGGATCCTCGGATGTCGCAGGGTCTGATCGTAAACGATGTGGTGTAGTCCTGGATTTTTGATGCGTCGGACACGTGGGTTGGCAGGGGTATGTCCTGGCTCCAGATCAAAAATGTCGGTATGTTCAGTGACTTCTCTCGATTTTTCGACGAATTCACCCGTCACTCGCTGAAGATCGGCGACCTCTTCTGCAGTTAGCACCGCCTCAACACCGAGATATCCGTTTTCGTCATAAAAATCACGTTGTTCTTGTGTGAGCATTGTTTCGTTACACTCCTTTTAGCGAGATGATACTGCTATTATACGTCAAATCCATTAAAAATTTCAACCCTTTAGCAGTTCCTTGTAAATATCTTGTGCCTTTTGGATGTGTGTTTCAACGCTGAAAGTCTCTTCGGCATATTTTCTTCCACGCTGCCCCATAGCCCTGCTTTGCCTCCGGTCTTTAGCGAGTTCGATAATCTTGTTTGCAATGTCCTCTGTAGATTCTGACGGCATAATGTATCCCGTTACATCGTGAACAATCATTTCAGCGGTACTGCCAATTGGGGTGCCGATGACCGGTTTGCCAGTTGCCATCGCCTCTGCAATGACGCTCCCCGCTGAAAGTGTTACAAGCAGATCGAGTTCTTGCATTGCCTTGGGCATATCGGTGCGGTGACCTATGAAATGAATAGTCCCGTGCAACTGATATTTGGTTACCAATTGGTGGACTTCCTGATTATAGGCGCGGTGTGCTGGTAGGTCGAGTGCTGCGCCGACGATATGAAACCGGACTTTGTCGGTTTGCGCAGCGACCTTCGCTGCTATTTCAACGAACATTTTCTGGCGTTTGAAGGGTTCAATCCTGCCGACGATGCCGACGATATATTCCTCCGGATTTGCTTTTACAGAAGCAGGTTGAAAAGCCGATAGATCCACACAATTCAGTATGACATCGATCTTTTGCGCGGCGATCCCTGCTTGAACCAGGGGGATTGTGCTTTCCTGTGAAATAGTAATGATTCTGTCCATTCGGTCGAACTTGTATTTTCGCACTTGGGAGGAGTTGAGCAACGTCCGAACGTGTGAAATGACAGGGATTTTCAACTGCTTTCTAAGGTGCCACAGGTACGGATTCAACCACGAATCGGAGGTATGGATGAGTTGCGCGTTGTGTGCCTTAGCGAGTGCGGCTAATTTTTTCGCCGCACTATACCGCGCCATCAACGATTTCGCTTTGCGCCACGGCGGCAGATCGAGAATGACTGTTGGAATATCAGCAGCCCTCAAGTGTTCTGCGAAAACACCATCATCAGGACAAACGACCAGTGGCTGATAGGAGGATCGGTCAATATTTGTAACGAGATATGCCAGTTGCTTTTCACCCCCGCCGATGCTTGAACCACAGTGGCTGAGGTAGAGTATCGGAATCATCTGTTTTTATTTTTATAAGCAACTTTCCCATAAGTTACACTGGGAAATTGAGATGCTGATCCCGGAAAACTTGGCTCACGGATCGGTGCTGATGGACCCTCAATATGGCTTGGGAGAGGAGTGGCGCGATAGAAAGCACTTTAACCTTTCCGTCTAACTGCTTTTCAGCTGGAACAGGAATCGTGTTGGTAGTCACCACCTCACGAATTGAGGGGTGATTGAGACGTTCCAACGCCGGACCCACTAATATGGGGTGTGCGATGCTCACGTAAGCCGGTTCCGCCCCAGCCTCCGCTAACGCCATAGCTTGTTGTCGAATTGTTCCACCTGTCTGTATTTCATCGTCAGTGATAATTGGGGTTTTACCTTTGACATCCCCAACCAGTTCGACGAATTTAACGCTCTGCCCATCAACACCTGTTCGTCGCTTGTGCATGACAGCTAACGGGAGGTGGAGAATATCGGCGTATTTCTCTGCTAACTTGGCGCGCCCTGCATCAGGGGCAACAATTACACCGTTTTCGACCTGTTTCTCGCGGAAATAATTTGCCAAAGTCGTCACAGCAGTGAGGTGATCCATCGGGATATCAAAGAAGCCTTGTATTTGTGGCACATGTAGATCAATAGCCATCACGCGACTTGCGCCAGCTGTGGTCAAGAGATTGGCGACGAGTTTCGCGCTAATCGGTTCACGCCCCGTTGTCTTGTGATCTTGACGGGAGTACCCAAAATACGGAATAATAGCGGTAATCTGCCGCGCCGACGCGCGTTTCATCGCGTCAATCGTAATGAGCAGTTCCATCAGGGTTTCGTTGGCGGGTTGACTCGTTGGCTGGACTATATAGATATCGGTCCCTCGGATACTTTCCTCAATCTGAACGCGCGTCTCAAGATTGGGGAATGGACTGATTGAAATCTTACCGAGTTCAACGCCTAAGATCGCAGCAATTTCCTTTGCCAATGCCGGGTTCGCGCTTCCGGCGAATAACCTGAAATCCCTGCTAACCTGTTGATCAATCGGGGTGGACATGCCAAAACCTCCTTATGCGAAGTTAATCTTTGCTGAAACGGGAAACTATAAATCTTGTACATTTTGTCACGTTATATGCTTTTCACTAATTCAGAACCGACCATACAAAAGCTAAAGCAAAAACAAGTGCGATCCCAATTACTGTATGACGCACTTGGATGCTTCGGCTTTTTGTTTTGTAACTGTCTGTATACAAAGCTGCATATTCCGGTGATCTACCAAGGAGCCGTGAGGCAGGTGGTGTTGGTTCATAGACGGAAGCGATAAGAACGCCGAGGATATTACCAAAGATACCGATGAAAACCCACCGCGTCTTTCTTGCATCGGATTCCGCATCTTCTTCGGCTGTCAAATGTGCTTCTGTTGCAGCCGGGTGCTGTTGATAGTCATCCATCTTTAAAGGACCTTACTTTTTATGTTATAATCGTTTCACGAATTCTATTAGGAAATTAACGATTTGCCAGTCATCTCAGCGGGTTGTGCTAAACCGAGTAGATGGAGGACTGTTGGCGAAATATCAGCAAGTCGTCCACCCGTGCGGAGTTGTTGACCCTTGTGTTCATTATCAACAACGATGAGATCCACGTCGTAAGTCGTATGTGCAGTGTGGATACCACCCGTTTCGGGGTCGATCATCTGCTCACAATTCCCGTGGTCAGCGGTGACAATGAGTGCACCGTCCTTTCTAAGCACGGCATCAACGATTTTTCCGACACCTGTATCGACTGCCTCAACTGCTTTAATAGCTGCTGAAAGCGAACCGGTATGTCCCACCATGTCGCCATTGGCGTAGTTAAGCACAATCAAGTCATATTTGTCAGAGTTGATTCGACGCACCATCTCCGCCGTCACACCCGGAGCGGACATCTCCGGTTTCTGATCGTAAGTGGTCACGTCACGTGGAGAGGCAATGATTTGCCGATCTTCGCCTTCGTAGGGTTCATCGTTGTAGTCGTTAAAGAAGAAGGTTACGTGTGGAAATTTTTCGGTCTCTGCGCATCGGAATTGTGTTAAACCTGCTTGGCTGACGTAAGCACCGAGCGTGTTCTGCATTTTGGGCGGTTTTTTGATAGCCGCTTCAACGGGCATTCCTTGCTCATACTCGGTCATTGTAACAAACTTAACGTCAAGTTTGCAATTCCGTTTAAAACCCATTTCTCGCACGACTCCGTCTTTGCCTTCTGCCTGAAACGGGAATTCATCGAGGCAAAAAGCTTTCGTGAGTTCTCGCGGGCGATCGCCGCGGAAGTTATAGAAGACAACGGCATCTCCATCAGTGATACGCGGAAGCGGTTCGCCATTACTTCCGACAACGACAGATGGACGCACAAACTCATCTCCTTTGCGGTTCGTATCGTCCGGATTTTCGTAATAATCGCGGTAAGCATCTGTAGCAGTAGTAACGCTGTTGTCGCTGCCTTCCGTTAAAAGGCGATACGCCACTTCAACGCGTTCCCATCGGTCGTCCCGATCCATTGCATAGTAACGTCCGATAACGGAGGCTATCTGTCCGATACCGATTTCTTTCAACTTCGCTTCAATCTGCTCACAGAATTGGATACCAAGATCGGGTTGACAGTCGCGTCCGTCACTGAAATTGTGAATAAAGACTTGGTTAGATTTGAGTCCATTTGCTTTAGCGAGTTCCAGAAGACCGTAGAGATGCTGAAGTGAACTGTGGACACCGGCATCGCTTGCCAGTCCCATGAGATGGAGATGTGTTCCATGTTTTTTGGCGTGGGCAATCGCGTCTAAAAGCACCTCATTCTGAGCAAACTCGCCGGATTGGATCATGGTGCTGATACGGAGGAGTTCTTGGTTCACGATCCGTCCTGCGCCGATGTTTTGATGTCCGACTTCACTGTTGCCGATAACACCCGCCGGTAAACCGACATCTACGCCGGAGGTATGGATTTGGACGTACGGATAATTTTGTCGAAGCCAGTCATCTACGGGAGTCTTTGCGAGATGAACGGCATTTGCCCGATTCCATTCGGGGTACGGGTTGTGGCCCCAGCCGTCTCGGATGATGAGGACGACGGGGCGTTTCTGTTGGGTTGCCATGCAAGTTCCTTCTAAAGGTCTTTTAGTTTCCCCCACGTTGTGGTGAGTTTGCCACGTGCCTCTACATCTTGCGGTGTCTCCATGACCTTTTGGATGTCGGCTTCGCTTAAGGTTTTCTCATAAAGCCGCACTTCATCAATCTTACCCGGAAAATGGTCAGTGGCATTGCCGAGATCATCGCCACCAATCCAGAGTTCTAAGTTGGATGGCGCAATTGGCACATCATTGGGAGCGTCGCCTTCGAGTTCGCCGTTTATGTAGACCTTCATCGTCTTTCCATCGAATGTTCCAGCGAAGTGATACCATTCCCCGACTTTCCAATCAGTCGTTGTGGATTCAGCGAAGGTGTTGTTCGGTTTGACGAGAAAGTCTATACTGGCTGCGTTGCCGAAGTCGAAGATGACGAAGATGGAGTTATTTTTACTCATTAAGCGGCGACCGGTGAGATCTTCGTTTGGACTGAACCACGCCATGAGGGTAATATTTTCCTCAATTGCGAAGGCGGGATCGTCTGCGACGATGACATGGTCGTCCACACCGTCAAATTCGAGTCCAGCCTCGAACTTTCCATCGACCCATTCGGGATCATCGTTGAACTCTCCGTCGTGCCCGTTGCCGGTGACATCTATAACTTCTTTACCTTTGCCTTCATCAAAGGGCCAGTAAGCGACGAGTCCATCTTCTGCAACATTGGCGATACTGAGATTCGCGGTAATGAGGAGTAGGCATAGCGACAGGACAAAAGTAATTTTGGGCATTGTAGTTTCTCCTATGGAAGCGCGAAATTTTGGATTTGTATCTTGAGGTTTGTCACTATTATAACATATTTGTGGAGATGAAGTGTAGGAAAAATTGTCTAAATCAGGATTTGCGGGATTTTAAGATGGGCAGGAGAGGGAAATGTGTTAATTGTCTGAATCGCGGATGATCACGGATGACTCAGATTTCGCGGATAAGAGAAAAGATTCTCTCTTAAAATTCGCATCAGCTACACAATCTGCTTAACTTGTGATTTTGGCGAAAAAACACGCTTCGCATCTAACATTTTGTACTTATGGCACTAAGTACTCTCAAGACGTATCTCGTCTATCGCCCTTTCAAGTTGTTCTAATGAACCCACAATCCCTCCGACCAATCCACCGGCCACCGTGCCGATACCAGGGAACGCGCTCCCGACTGCTGCACCACCAATCCATCCCGCGGTGCCTGTCACAACACCAGCAGCGTTAATTGTGGTATTTTTTGCGAACTGCTGCCATGAAATTGAACGCTTGAAAGTGGCTCGGTAGAAATCGGGTGTGCTTGTCACAACAGCTGCGATTGCTGCTGTAATGGCGTTCGTACGAAGAAGTTTGGATACATGATTTACTGCGGCAGCACCAGTGACTGACTTTCCGAGGGATCCCGTGGCAATTCGGTGAGCGACTTCTCTGCCAACGGACGTGCATGATATAGCACTCACACCATTGCGAACTGATGTGGCTCCGAATACGCCGATTCCTGTGCGTAACAACTGGGCACTTACGACCCCTGTAAGAATCATTGTGCTACCGCTCAATACCGCGCAGCCAAGTGCTGCCAGCGTTGCATCTTTGAGGCTTTCACCGCGCCAGCGGCTGTGGGCAAAGGTTACTGCAAACGAAATTGGAAACACAGATATCGAGGTCACGATCTGCGTTTTCGCATCAAAAATAAGGGAGTCGATGTTTCCAGCACGCGCAATATTCTTTGCTTGTTGGTAGGTCACCGAACCTTGGTGGACTATCTTCTCTGCATCCGCGGGATTCTTGCTACCTCGAACTTTGCCTTGCTCAATCCGCTTACGCATGAATTTCACGCAATCTTCCCACTGATCTTTCGGGACTTCAAGAACTTGTCCCTCATAACGATAATACCCTGAATTTGAATCAAACGCGGCGGCGACAGTATCGTATGCGCGCCTATAATATTTGGATTGAACAAACACCCCATTGACAACCCGGTCTGGCCCGTTTAATTCGTTGGAAATTCCTATTACCTCGGCTATCTTACCTCGGAGTTTGTCATTCAAATTATTCGCATCCTCTGCTGCAAAACCATGTCCACCTGGGGAAGGATACCTTGAGATTTGTGTCTGTTCCAACATTAAATTCACACCTCGTTTCAACTGAACTAAGTTTAGAAACTTCTACCCACATTTTAACACGCATTCAAAGCAAAAAATCAAATAAATTAGGAGTTACACAGTTGAATCATAAGTCTTTTCCCCGTCTACGGGAGTATGGGATTGATATTTACGGGTTAAATCAGAAAAACGGTTAACGTCGATGTTCCTCATAAACAGTTCTTAAGAAGTTAACTCCGGCACTTCCAAATCGATTGCAAATTTTATCAGCTATATCCTTATGCCCTTCGTTGTACAGAATCCGGACGGTTTCTTTAATATCGTCTGCTTCCACTTGTAAATCCCATATAATTCGCTGAGGGATTTTCAAATAGATTTCTCCGACTACTTTCGATGTTTTTGGTGCATGCTTCATCAGTGCTTTGATAAAGCGTGATAGAACCATACCATACCCTGGAACTTTGTCAATGTCCTCTATTGAACCTTTTACCCACCCCAAAACTTCTGTATTTATGGTGTCAACCAGGCCCAGCCATCCTAATAGAGGGCATGAAACTTCCTGATATGCTCCTACAGTCATGTTTTCGGAAAGCACTTGAAACAAAGCACGCCACGCGGGTATAACCTTTGCTTTCACTTTATCAGATAGGTTATCCGCGCGTCGAGAGAAAAAGTAGACCACACCCGCGAGAAGATTTGGATCGTCACTGTGTATCAACTGATAGATAAGACTGGCTTTATCATCTAAGGTTTCACTGTCTTCTATCCAACCCGTACAGATGTGTCTGACGAGTCCGTTCAGGACTTCTGGATCATCAAAGCGGGTATTCAATGCTTTCCGATAGTGTCCGTGTGCTTTGAGCAGCAAGTAGAACTCCTCTCGGACTACCGGATGTAAAAGATACCCAGAAAAAGCGGCTTGCCAATGGTCTTCGTTACGCTGTGGGAAAATATGATTTATGTTGAGATGAACCCACTCTTTATCAAGATACCATAGATAGGGTAGATGAAACCCAAGCGTCCAAGAGAATTCAAGTGAGGGTTCAACACTTCGATCTAATCTTTTAGTGAAATCCGCTCTGATGGCGTAGGGCCATCGGCAATCTGTATATTCAGACTCGCTGGTCCGAGCGAACCGCAAGGCGTAGTCTACCATTGCCGAAAACACTCTACCTCTGTCTGAATTCAGAACATCGGTCGGCAGATTATCAAGAGTCGAAACGCTCTGTTGTGCATTATCTACGAGAATCAAGAGAATCTCTTCAGTAAGAGGCAAGAGTCGTGTGTCAAATGCGTGTGTATCGTCCTTTGTGCCTTCTACTATCAAATCTGCTGCAGTAGAAAGAACCCAATTCCTGTAATTAAAACCATCCTCGTACTGCTCATTCCAAAAGTGTTCTGATAGGAGAATAGAATGTATAAATCCAAGCAGCGCAGCCCAGTCAAATGTTTTCTTATCCTTCCACGCATTCAGGAAACCTCGCAGTAGAGAAGATTGGTATAGATTCCGAACACTTTCAAAAGGCAGTGGATTATCCGTAAAGCGTTGTGGTTCTGCTTCTACATACTCTGCAAGTGTATCTGCGAGGCCGCGTCCTGCCAGAATAGGCATACCTATAATTACTGTTTCTTGGTAATTGTTTAAGTAATCAGCAATTTCAGCATTTGACATCTTGGAAAGTTCTCTGATCGTCAATGGTCTCAACGGAGCGACGGCTCCTGACTTAGGCATAATCCCAGAGTTTTCAGTATTTTCTGTACAGAGACGATCATATTTTTCGTAAGCGTCAATAACTTTTTTATTGCCGGTTTTCAAGAGTTTAGAAAGCCATTTTCGCCTGCTGTACGCGACAACTTTCGTGTGTTTTTCATTGTTCTCGGTTGGGGTTAGTATTGGGTTGATTCTATCCATTGTAATATCCGCTCCATTTCATCTTCATTAAACGTATGGCTGTTGACTTGAATTAATTCGGATACTTCGGTTTCTAATCCAATTTCATCAAGCGGATTGCCCTCCCACCCCCAAAATAGGTGTTTCAAATTGCTGTAATGGTCGGTGATCGCCCTGATTCCAATTCGTTTAATGATAATGTTAGGTTCTTGTAGCAAACCTTGAATTGTTTCTGCAATACTCACAGGTTCAGCAGATTGAAAGATACTACTGGTAAAATTTACGATAAGTTCGGCGTAATCTGCACGCGAAAGGTGCGAAAGATTGCCGCCAACGGGGTGTATAAAGTGAAACACAGAAGAATCTTCGGCAGCAAGTACTCGGATTTGCGTAAGGGCAATCTGTGCTGCCTCAACGCCACACAAATTCGCAATAATTTGCTCATGTCTTTTGAGTGCCTCTTCAAGCCAATGTTCATCCATTATGGGTTGGATTCGTTCATCAACAAATTCGACTTCAAGCATTATTGTGAGAAGGGCAAGGGTTAGTTCCCGTTTACCATCCTCAAGCAGTTTAGGCAAAATTGTTTGACCTATTTCCTGATCCATCAGTCCGTATTTCTGGGTGGATTTCAATGCAGCTCCCATAAAAGTGATATGCTGAGGTTTTATCCGGTCTATAGGAAGTGTGCTAATAATTTTGACAGTGTCTAGATCTGTCCGACCGTTATCAATCCGCTCTCTGCTTTCGTCTGTAATGGCATTGACAATGTCCACAAGGGTATCAATAGGACACTCAGGATGAGTAGAAATCTTCACCACATACTCCAGGGCATGCCAACGGGAACTATAGTAATATCCCGGCTGATCCGGAGATTCTTGAGGCATGGGATTCCAATCAGGATCGAACCATCCATCCTCTTTTAAGGGTTCCAACCATGTTAGGAGCTCAAGTTTTCTAAAGAAATATGCACGTCTTTCCTCAGATCCCAATAGATTTGGGAGAGTACTTCTTATTTCTTTTGTCGGTTCCTCATAGGCACAAATCCGATCCAATTGGTTGAGCAGGTCAAGAAAGCTGCCTACTAAATTCGATAATATACCCTCAAATTCATACCAAAGAACTTCAAATTCCTCTTTAGCTCGAGGAATCTTCCAAGCCCCGTGGCGATGGGCAAACTTATGAAATTGGGTAGAAACATTTATCCATCTGATAGCAAAATTTACACGGGTGTCATCGGTAGAAAGAAGGATGATGGAATCATCAATACCAAGAGCTGCCAAAATTGAGGCGATATGGCCTTTACGGTCTTTTAATTCGCTATAGTTTCCTAACTTAACTAAAACGGCTTCTGTGAGTTGGTTTTGTATGTACTTTTTGGCTTCGTCACTGGATAAAATATCTCTTAAACCGCCGTCAATTTCCCGAGCAATATGTGCTAAAAGACTTGCTGCTGTCTCTAAGTCTGTGCTGTGTAAAATTTTGATCCCATCCAGATAATAGGCTGCTATTTCGGGACCAATTGCCTCAAGGTTCCGGCGAATCTCACGCTGTTGAGGACTTAAATCAGGTATTCGGCTTGGAACATCACTTGGGATCCGCGATAGGTCCTGATCTTCTCCAAACCTGTCGTTCATTCTTCTTTCACATCCTCCGATCTAAAATTCAATAATCACATATTAACACATTTCAACGCGAATGTCAACCATTTTGCAAGACACATTTCGCCCCGCTGGGACTTTATGGGATAATGGATTGCCACGATGCTATAGACATTTCGCCCCGCTGGGGCTAAAGAGCTGAAGACAGCGA
>JAJECD010000129.1 GCA_022822215.1 Candidatus Poribacteria bacterium
GTGGTAGGTCGAATGCGTCAACAACTTCGCCATCTATTCGGATGCGTCTGTAACCCCCCTTGCCCCCCTTATCAGGGGGGAAAGTTTGTGTTGAACCCCCCTTATCAGAGAGAAGTGTATGTGTCTTTTCACAAACGAGAATGAGATCTACTTGTCGGCAGTAGTGTTGGAGTAAGTTTTGAAACGCAGTTCGAACCGCGCCTTCGTGTTCCGCGCCGACTTTCGTGTATGCTTTGAGTTCTGCGTAGTAGTTTTTGATAGATTTATGTGTGGGTTTGATGTTTAGCGTTGGCATGACGTTCCTTCGAGTATAGTTAACGATCGAATAAAGACAACGCCAATTATACACAGATATGAAGGGTAATTGCAAGGGAAATTTAAAAAACGAACCTTTTCCGAATAGAGTTGACTAAAGAAGCAAGACTAAAACGTGGGCATCTTCATAAAAGCAGTGGAGGTATTCACACAACTAAAATTTTAATGGGAGAAATGAAAATGAAGCAGAAACTTTTCACAATCGGCACAATTGCAGTTATCGCCATCGTAGGTCTTTTCGTTTTTGAACACGCAACGTCGGCACAACGTCCGGATCGAAACGCACAAGGCAGAAATCAAGGGCGTGATGGCGGTAGGGGTGGCGCGGGAATGATGAATATAAATCCCGTCTCTTTGGTCGATAACTCTTGGGTCGATTTAACATTCAGCGTAAAAGTAGATGACGCAACGCTCGTAAAAGCCCGCCCCATCTATCAGGCGAGTCGCGACAAATTTGAAGCCAAGATGAAAGAATTACAAGCCTCCGGCGATATGCGGGCGGCTAGGACGGAGATGCAAAGTTATGCCGCAACTGTTGGCAAAGAGTTTCAAACTGCCCTCAAAGAGGTCTTGACTGCAGAGCAGATGACTCAACTCAACGCACTAACGAAAAAGCGTCAGGAAGCACAAGCGAATCGTATGAATCGCTGGCGTGGTGAAGGTGGAGGCCGTCGGGGTGGCGATGGTGGTGGCAGGTAGTAACCTTAGACAAGTAAAGACTTTGAATCTCATTCGTTATTATTCTACAGGTCGGGCATCTGTGTCCGACCTTTTTTTCAAAGCATCTCGGCACGGTTAGGAAATCGATAACCAGAAAAAGCGTCAATCCCCGAATAAGACCTTGATTTAACCAGAAATCACCGTGAAACGAAGTGGAGCGGTGCCCAGATTTAATCGTTAGAAATACGTTCTTCGATTAAGCGGAGAACTATCTCGCGGTTCTCGGTGTCACCGTATTGCTGGAACGCATTCGCAAGTCGCCTACCGGTTTCAATGAGAAGTGAATCTAACGTTTCAGATTCGCCGAATTTTTTGACGGCAGTCAGTCCGAGCCGATACTTCTCGACAGCAGCAGCCATCTGTTTACGTTTTACCAAGGTAATAGCGAGAACGCACCGGGTTCTGGCGAGAACATCGTCCCGTATTTTATCGGAACGCCGCCGGATGAGTTGGGATTCCAAGGATAATAGGTTCCTGAATGCCGGCATATTAATCGGATCCCTCTGGAGGACGGTTTCAAAAACCGAAAACGCTTTCTGGTGCTCACCTTGCACAAGACATAGGTACCCGATGGTATTGTAAATCCGAGTGCCGCGCCCGGATTCGGGGATCGCCTCGAATTCAGCCAAAGCAGCGGCGTATTCTCGTTGCTGCATGAGTGCATTCCCGTGTCGGATTCTCAGGTTAATTTGTTCCTCTTTCGCTTGTTGACTCTCCGGGGCTTGTGCCAAGACGCGCGACAGTTCAAGGGAGGCACGTTCATAGTCGCCAGCACCTTGATAGGCATTCGCCAAACTCATACGTAAATTCAGATCAGCCGGCACGAGCTGAAGTGCTTTTTCAAGCAATTCGATCGCTGTTTTATAATTGCCAGCATCGCTGAGGCTTCGGGCATAGTGATGATAGGCTGCAATGAGGTTATGCAAAGCATGCGCAGCATTTGGGTTGTTGTTATAAACGTGTTGGAACGTCGATAATGCCTCCCCATAGTCGCCTTTTTTCAGATATAACTCGCCAAGCAAATTGCGGATATGCATTTCATCAGGATGGAGTTTCTGTAATTCAAGGTACGCCTGCACCGCTGCCGCTAACTCACCCGCCTCGTTATGTGCATTCGCTTTTCGAGTGAACGCATCGCTTAAGTTTGTGCGGGCAATATGCAGCGTCGGCATCAACTGCAGCGCATTCTGATACGCCTCGATCGCCGCATCCCATTTTCCACGATTCCGTAAGGTCACGCCGTAGTTATTATAGCATTGTGCGAGATTCTGCCGAGTCAGCGCATCGACAGGATTAATGTCAATAGCCTTCTGGTAGTAGGTGATCGCTGCCTCAAATTCTCCAGCCTGTGCGTAACCGTTGCCCATCAGTTGATACGTAGGTGCGTCGAGTGGCTCCATTTGCAGCACCCTTTCAAAAATAGTGTTGGCAGTCTCAAAGTCCTTGACTGCCAACGCCTTGAACCCCTTTGCCCGTAGAAGCTGATGTAGATTTCGCCGAGCGGCTTTGTGATAGGGAGCGATGTGAAGTGCCTTCTCAAACGCTTGTATCGCCTTCTCAACGTCCTTTCTGTCATAGTAGAAGATACCGAGCGTGTTGTAATCCGCGGGCGACGGTTTCTGCGTCACCCGATTCTCAACAAGCGCAATTGCCTGATCCGTCTCACCGGTTTCGTGATAGATCTGGATGAGTTTTTCCACTGCGGGTTGAAATTTGGGATCCATCTCCTTACAGGTCTGGAAGGTAGCAATCGCTGCGGATATATCGCCTTTGTCGAAGTATATGGCACCGAGCAGATAGTGATTTCGGAGTCGTGTTTGCGGATCAGCGTAAGGTTTCTCTTCAATCTCGGTTTTCAGTACGCTGATAGCGACATCATGCTGTGGTGTATTCAATGGTGTGTTATAGAGTTTACGTAGTGTGGCTATATCGCGAGCGTTGGGTTGTTGTGCTGTCGCTGTCGGATAACAGATGTCGATGGGATGCGGACTATGTCCCCATAAGCCAATTGCATGCGCAAATTCGTGGAGGCAGACCGTCCGCAGCTCTTCCTGCGATAGGACACCGATCGTCCCGTCGCCTTCTAACATGAGGATAATCTCTACCGTAAAACGAATCTCATGTGCGGTTTCGGTTTCTCGGCCTTCAGCTGGACTGATAGGGCCCACGGCGAATCCCTTAGAAAAGGTGCCGACTTGGACACTATCCTTGAGGCGCGTTAGATGTGCACTGCCGAGTCGGGTATCCTGAAAATCGGCGAGAAAGCCGGTATATCCCCAACTGACGCGGATATCTGCGTCTTGCGGCGTATCAATCTCCTCAAAGCGGACCTTCCCATCACTGGCAGCGTGCCACGCTTGCATGGCATATCGGATTTCGGGTAAATAAGGACTCTCTTTCAGAACAGGCGAGATGTAGACCCGGATCGGCATCCGTGTGAAACGGGTGATTCTCCCCTGAGAAAACAGCGTGATGTGATCAAAATAGTCGGTATTCGTGGATTGATGTGCTGTCGAGTTGTTTAGAAGTAGGAATAAGAAGACTATGAAGGTAACAGCGGAAAATATTCGTAAGTTTCTCATTGGCATATAGGAAATTCCCATTTTAGGATATATACAAATTATAGACGCTGTTTACAAAATTTGTCAAGTGGCATGCAAAGAGCCTATCAAAGGAGATTTGCGCTTAGGTTTGATTACGCAATTGTACGGAGCCAAACGCATAGCCAGACCTCATTTTCGGACGAATAGAAAATCGCTCCCGGGAGCGTTCCGAATTTTTTCCTTTCTCAGGCGGATTAACTCCGACTTGCCAGTTTGTTTGAGAAAATACTAATCAACCCACCCAACATCACATACCCAAAAATTACCTCCAGTGCGACAAGGAAGCGGGCAGGAGCGTTGTCGGCGACGACATCCCCAAAACCGAGCGTTGTGAATGTTACAACACTGAAATAGAAGCAGTCCGAGAAGGTTAACGTCCGGCCGCTATAGAAACCCGTCGTTTGATGGAAACGCGGTGCCCAGTCTTGAATCCACGACGGCAGCCATTCCGGAAACGGCATATACGCAAACGTAAATAGGATCGCAAAGAATACCGACCAGAGCGCCCAAAGCCCCAGACTCCGCCCATAATCAGAACTCCATCGCCATAAGTATGCCAATATAGGATTTGCCTGATTGAAAGCACGGATGAATTGCTGATCGGCGACGTAGCGTTTGAAAAAAGGGCTCGCCACTTCGTCTACATGTTGGCTATCCAAATAGAATTCGGTGGGACGATGCTGTTCTCTGCTCAGCTTCGCTTTCGCTGCTCGAAAGAGTGTGTCTGGAATATATTGCACATCCCGAAAGGCAGCAACAGAAATGAATCGTGACCCAGTAAAGTTGGCAGGTCCCAGAAATGTAGCGTTATTGAACGTAGTGACTTCAGGAAAAAGTGTGCCTGTACAATCAAGCGTGCCTTGAAACAGGACGCGCCGAAAATTGACCTCGCTATGGAAGTCAGCCTCGTGGAAAACGGCGTTCTCCCGGAATTGCACCCCATGGAAATCAGCAACGTTGTTAAATCTCGCCCGCCAAAAACTCGCACTTCTGCGGAACAGCGCGCTATGAAAATCAGCGCGTCTCTGGAAGATAGCCTCACGGAACGCACAGGGACCGTATAAGACGGCTTCATCGAAATCAAGGATCCCCTCAAAGAGCGTGCGCCGAAAGTCAACCTCCTGTTGAAAAACGACTGCCCGGAAATTGACAATGTTTCTAAATGTACATCCGATGCACGTGAGCGACTTCTTGAGAAGAATCCTGTTGTGCTCATCCCGTTCCAAGCCGGTAGAAAAGATGTCAACAACCCCCTCAATTACGCAATTTGTAAGGACAACACGTCCCGCATCGCCCTGTAACATCTCAAGGAAGGTGCGTGCGCTAATTATTTCGCCATGTTTCTCGTACATCTGTATCTACCTTAAAATTCTGACAAAAGATCAACCCGATGTCCATAGCTATTATGCCAATATCTCATTAACGATCCGTGCTTCTTCCTCGACCCCTGTCAGGCGATGATCCAGCCCTTGGAACTTAAAGGTTAATCGCTCGTGATCAATGCCGAGTTGATGGAGAATTGTAGCATTTATATCCCGAACGTGGACAGGGTCGCGGACGATATTATAACTAAAATCATCCGTTTCACCGTGGACAACACCACCCTTTATGCCACCGCCAGCCATCCAGCGTGTAAAGCATTTCGGATGATGGTCGCGTCCGTAGTTATCCCGACTGAGTTTACCTTGGCAGTAAACCGTCCGTCCGAATTCGCCACCCCAGACGACTAAGGTTTCATCCAACATGCCGCGTTGTTTGAGGTCTTGGACAAGGGCTGTCGAGGGTTGGTCGATGTCGCGTGCCTGATTCCGAATGTTCTTCGGAAGGTCGCCGTGTTGATCCCAGCCGCGATGGAAAACTTGGACGAGGCGGACATCGCGCTCCATCATCCGACGTGCGAGGATACAACAGTTGGCAAAAGTGCCAGGGACCTTGACTTCAGGACCGTACATTTCCAGCACATGGTCAGGCTCTTTCGAGAGATCCGTGAGTTCGGGGACACTTGTTTGCATACGGAACGCCATTTCATATTGCGAGATACGGGCATGCGTTTCGGGGTCACCCACCTCTTCGTAGAGTTCCTTGTTCAACGCGACAAGGGTATCAAGCATCTGCTTTCTTGCTTTCTCGCTGACCCCTTCTGGATTTGAAAGAAATAGGACAGGATCACCTTGGCTGCGGAGCAGCACCCCTTGATGTTCTGATGGGAGGAAACCAGAGCCCCAGAGGCGATTGTAGAGTGCCTGCGCACCCTTCGGCCCGCTCCATGTCGCATTCATCACGATGAAAGCAGGCAGGTTTTGGTTTTCGCTACCCAACCCATAACTTAACCATGCACCGAGACTCGGCTTTCCAGGACTTTCATCGCCGGTACAGAAGAAAGTGATTGCCGGGTCGTGATTAATCGCTTCGGTGTGTACCGTCTTGATAATTGCGAGGTCCTTCACCATGCTCGCGGTATGCGGCAACAACTCACTAATCCAGACACCGTCACCCCCGTTGTCATGCTTCTTGAATTCAAATATAGAGGGTGCGATTGGAAATTTATCCTGCCCAGAGGTCATCGTGGTGAGGCGTTGTCCCATCCGGACAGATTCCGGGAGGTCTACATCGAACCATTCTCCCATATTGGGTTTGTAATCGTATAGGTCGAGTTGGGAAGGCGCACCAGACATAAACAGATAGATGGCACGCTTCGCTTTGGGTGCAAAGTGTGGTAATTCCGGTAGACCTCCGAATCTCGGTTTCGCATGATTCTCAAGCGCATTGACAACGGTGTTCGGCATCAGCGAGGCGAGTGCCGCGGCACCAAGTCCCGACGCACATTTACTAAAGAATTGGCGGCGGGTCTCAAGTTTCAGATATTCTTTAATCGGATCCATGTTTCAACTCCTTCTACCCTTTATTGAGGACTTCATCCAAATTGAGAATAAGGTTCGCAATCATTGTCCATGCCGCGACTTCGACTGCGTCTAAGGTTTCATCAGGTACTGATTCACCGACAGTAATAAGTGCTTTTGCCGCTTCGGGATCAGCTTCCAACTCTTGATAATGTGCTTGGAACGTCTTCAGTAAAAGTTCCGCTTCAACGGGTTTGGGTAAACGGGCAGTCGCCGTCTCAAAGAGATAGGCGATGCGCGCCTCCGGTGTTTCGCCGCCTTCTATAATGGCACGCTCTGCAAAAGCGCGTGCCGCCTCAAAGAACTGTGGATCGTTCATCAACATTAACGCCTGCATCGGTGTATTTGTCCGCTCACGGCGGATGGTGCAAGCCTCGCGCGATGGGGCATCCAAGATATTCATCTGTGGCGGTGGTGCGGTGCGTTTCCAGAAGGTATAAAGACTTCGACGATAGACTTTATCAGGACCCGTATCCTGAACAAACGTGTCGGTATTCGATCCAGTGAACCCTACGGCTTTCCAGAGCCCGCCGGGTTGTGGCGGTTTGACGCTCGGACCGCCAACTTTGGTATACAACAAACCACTGACAGCAAGCGCGTTATCACGCACCACTTCAGCATCAAGTCGGTATCTTGCACCGCGGGAAAGAAGCGCGTTATCGGCATCACGCTCTAACTTTTCAGACGTAACCTGAGTACCCTGTCGATAGGTCGCCGAAGTGAGCATCAATTTCAGCATTTTTTGTACATCCCATCCAGAGGCGATAAATTCGGTCGCAAGCCAATTGAGGAGTTCTGGATGCATCGGCGGTATGCCTTGTGTACCGAAGTCCTCCGCTGTTTCCACAATACCCACACCAAAGACGTTTTGCCAGAACCTGTTAATCGCGACACGAGCGGTGAGCGGATGTTCCGGCAACAGCAACCACTTCGCGAAACCGAGACGGTTCGGTAGGAAACCCTCTGGTAGCGTAGGCAAGACAGAAGGGGTCTGTGGATAGACCTGTTCTTCTCGATGCTGATACTCACCCCGTGCCAAGACATAAGCACCCCTTGGCTCCTCGCGTTCCTCCATTACAAGCGTTGTCGTCAATGAAGCGTCCAACGTATTCCGCTTCTGTCGCACCTCTGCTAAGTCCGTAAAGCGTGCTTTCAGATCAGCGAATGCACGCTTCGCATTTTCATTCACTGTCTTATCCGGTGTGACATTGTTCCGATAATAATCCCGAATTTGTGCCTGTTTCTCAGTCTCACGTTCGCCACGAGGCATCTCCGCAATTTCGACAATATTTGCTGGTATCATCGGGGTATCGGTTTCAATACGAAAATAAAAACCAGAGAGCCCGGAATAGTTGACAACTTTCAGGAGTAGTGTATTATTACCCGGTTTGAGTTGGACCTGTAGCTGCTCTTGGTTGGCATCCGCATCCCGTTGGACGTTCTTGGAGAGGACTTCAGTCCCGTTCATCCATACCTTGAGGGCATCGTTACTGCCGATGTGGAGTTGTGCTCCCTGCTGCGTAACAGAGGTTATGTTTCGGAAAACGTAAGTCGCACTGTTCTCACCAACAATGTCGTTATGGATCTGCCCGTCAACCCAATGCGCCTGCTTCTCCCATTTGACGGTCTTGCCGTTCACTTCAAAAGTGTCGTTTGTGTTAACGTTTTTCGTTTCAGGTTCATAGGTTTGGTAGAAAGCGAGGTTACCGTGCGATGCTGTAAAGGGACCCGCAGCATGCCAATCTCCTAATGTAATCTTAGAACCGATCGGATAAATCGTCGGGGCATCTGTCAGCGCAAGTCGGAAACGACCGAGCTGCTTCTGCCGCAAGTCGTATTCATGCTTAAGGCGGATCTTCAATCTACCGCCTTCCATCCCAAAAGGCGCAGCGACAAGGAAGATTGCTTGCCGATTTTCGATTCTCCTGTCGAGTGCCCATCCGGTTTCCGGTTTGTCGTCAATCGCATTCGCGACCACACCCTCAAGCCCGTCTTCACCAAGTGCCTGTTCGTGGTCCGCCCATGCATGCACTACCGGTATACGCGTCCAGGGATCCTCAGGATCGACATCCGCGGTTCCACTTTCCACATCCGTTTCGGTTGCTGGTGAGTTTTCTACTACCGTCTCAGAGCCGGCATCAACAGTAGGTTCATTTTCCGTTTCTGTCTCAGCATCCGTATTAACGGGGGTTTCGCTCTCCTCTGCTTGCGCCTCAATCTCAGTGTCGCTATCTGCTTCAGGTGGTGCAATGAAGACAGCAAAATCAGTTAAAACCGTGTTGCTGTTAGCACTTCTTCCGACCCCGCCTCTTGGAAAGGATTCGTGTGTAAGCCCCTCCAATCGGACAGCACTCCATTTTCCGGATGGCAGCTCTGCAACAACCTCGTAAACTTCCTGTTCTGGATTGGTGCCGCTCGCTAAAATAGAGTTATCTTCCAAGACTTCCAGTGTCGCGCCGCCTTTAGAGTAGAGCGATGTCGGTTTTAACAGCGTCCAGCGGGGCATCCTATTTTCCCAAGCGATCTGCGTTGCGTCTATTTCAGGGATAGGTGCTTTCGTCTGCGTATCTAATTCCCTAATCTGTGCATCAAACGCAGCGAGTTCGGCTTCCTGCTCTGGGGTCGGCAGCTTCACAACAGGTGGAGAATCCTTGCGGTTGCCGTCCATCGCCTTTTCAGTGATATTGTTGAAATAGGCGTAGAGTTGATAGAACTCTTTCTGCGTAATTGGATCGTATTTGTGGTCGTGGCACTGCGCGCACCCGACGGTCAACCCCATCCAGACAGTAGAGGTCGTATCGGCTCTGTCGATGGCGTACTGAACGTAGTACTCTTCGTCAATAGAGCCACCTTCGCTTGTGGTGACGTGGCACCGATTGAACCCAGTAGCGATGAGTTGATCAAGCGTCGGTTCCGGCAAGAGATCCCCCGCCAGCTGCTCAATCGTGAACTGGTCAAACGGCATATTTTTATTGAACGCCTCAATCACCCAATCTCGGTAGGGCCACATTTCACGGTAGTTATCCAAATGGAGTCCGTGGGTATCACCATAGCGCGCAACATCCAACCAGAATCGTGCAAGATGTTCGCCGTATTCCGGCTTTGCCATGAAGGTATCAATAAGTTTTTCGTAAGCGTCCGGTGAATCATCTGCGAGGAATTGATGGACCTCTTCACGAGTTGGCGGTAAACCGGTGAGATCGAAACTTAAGCGTCGGATAAGCGTCCGTTTGTGGGCTTCATTTGCCGGACTGAGCCCTTCTTTTTCCAGACGTGAGAGTATGAACGCGTCAATAGGGTTTCGGATCCAGTCTCCGTTTTTGACATCTGGTGGTGTCGGACGGACAGGCGTTGTAAATGCCCAATGTTCTTCCCATTTCGCGCCTTCGCGAATCCACTGAGTAATGACATCAATCTGTTCTGGTGTCAGCGTCTTATTGAAACCTGCCGGTGGCATACGGTAATGGTCAACATTCGAGGCTACGCGGAGGTAGAGTTCGCTCTCTTCTGGTTTACCCGGAACGATGACCGGATATCCGCTCGGTTCGGAGAACGCGCCCGCTTTCGTATCAAGCCGCAGGTCAGCTTCTCGGGTCTTCGCATCCGGTCCGTGGCAGGCGAAACAGTTATCAGCAAGGATCGGTCGGACATCAAGGTTGTAATTAACCGTTGCTTGTGTAGGTTCGCTTTCTTCCGCAGATACTGCGGAAAGCCCTAACACAGCGAGACAGAAGCACACCAACACAGACAAGAACATGATGGGCGTTAGTGGAATCGTATTATTAGTAGTTTTCACTGGAATTCTCTCCCGTTTCAGCAGTTAGGTAGGACGCAGTTTGCAAGTTTCCTTTGACAAAAGCGTGAGCTGCAATTTGTTATAACAGACTTAGCATACTGTGACGCTCAGTGAGTCAAAAGGTTTAGCAATAATTCTACGGTATGGTTGCTTTTTTGTCAAATACTTTCGACATGCTCGTTAGAATTTTGCTGCCGATGAATCACGCAGAAAACCCTACTCTGCTGCAATCTTCTGAAAAATAATTACATGCTGCCAAGGCAAGTCCCTGAGCGTTTCTACCCAAACAAGCGGATGCGGTGTTGCTTCTTTAATCACCTGCAACTCACTCATTTTATGTAGCCGTTTGATTGGGACCTTGGGATCCTCGGCGCGATATTCCACGAAGGCGACCCGCCCCCCCGGTTTGAGCGCACGGCAGATATGCTGCAGCATCTCGTACGGATGCGAAAACTCGTGGTAGACATCCACCATAATCGCCAAATCCACCGACTCTGGTGGTAATTTCGGATCGGTAATTGTGCCTAATACCCCTTTGATATTGGCAATACCTTCTTCCGCCATCCTCTCAGCGAGGATGTCAAGCATCTCCTGTTGAATTTCAACACCGTAGATGGTCCCTGTCTCGCCGATTTTCGGAGAAATCCGCCGAGCGATATAACCCGTGCCAATACCGATATCCGCCACGACATCCCCCTCTTTGAGTTTCAGCAATTCAACCAATCGGTTGGGCATCTCTTCACGTTCACGCTCAGGACGCTCCAACCATTCTGCCCCTTGATGCCCCATCACGTGAGAGATTTCCCGTCCCATGTAGAATTTACCGATACCGTCTCGGCTCGGTGTCCGTTGTTCATAGCGTGTGCTTGCTGGACGCTGGGCATCTTGTGCGGTTGTGGCATAATCGAATAGAAAAGCCACGGCAATAAAACACACTAAAATACAAAACTTTCTGTGCATCAGATTTCTACCACCTTCCGAGGTAGAGTCCTCGATTTTCCATAGGCATCGGCACCCGCTTCCCTTGCTGTCGTTGCGAATCAACAATCGCGAAGACCATCTCAGTGCTTCGGTGTGCGAGTTGAATGTTGCCTTGCGTCTCGGTATCGGTGTCAATCGCCTCAACAATGTCCTCAATACAACCAACAGTGCCGCTTTTCCGTTCAAAAGCCGGGAATTGCGCATCTAAAATTTCATTAAATTGCCCTTGCCGCTTACGGAGTTGAAAACCGAGTCCGTTGTTGAGCGAACGGACGGTGCCTTCGCTACAGTTCACCTCAAATTCATAAGCCGTGCCGGGAATACTGATGCCATTTATACCGTTTTCAAAACGAATAAACCCCATCACGATGCCAGGATCGGTTTCAGTGCGATTGTCCTCAAAGTCGGCATCGTCAACGGCGACGTTGCCTTGTACGTATTCTATCGGAGAATCGCTCGCCAAAAAGAGGAGCAGGTCTGCGGCGTGTGTATATCCCCAAAGCGCAGCACCACCGGTATAGGAAATAATAGAACGTCTGTCACCGAGTGTGCCGCTTTCAAGAATTTCCCGCATCTTGATATATCCCGGTGTGAAACGCCTTTGTGTACCGAGGTTGAACTTGATGTTGTATTGCTCGCATACCGCCAACATAGCGTCCGCCTCTTCCATAGAAGCACAGAGCGGCTTGTCGCAATAGATGCCCTGCACACCGTTTTCTGCGGCAAATTGTGTAATCTCTGCATGGTTGCCGGGACGTGTGGCGATACTTACAATATCCGGTTTCTCTTGGACTATCATCTCGCGATAGTCTAAATAGGACTTCGGAATATCCCATTTGCCGCAGACGTATTGCGCTTTCTCCTCGACTACATCTGCAGCAGCGATAAGGTCTGTTCGTTCAAAAGCGGTATACCCCGCGGCATGCGAATACGGCATCGCGCCGTGTGGCGTTGCGCGAACCTCTTCATCAATTGTACCACCCATTCTACCACACCCAACAATGCAAGCACGGTATTGATTCGTTCCCATTGGATGTCCCTCCCCATCTTTTGATACTCTCTAAACACTCAACTCTACAACATCTTGTTTAACAATCTCTTTAGTATGCTGATACGATGCCGTCTGCACCAGTTCCTGCACTTCAGGCGTTAAACGGTTGATAATTGTCTCCGGTAGACTCACCTTCCCGTCATATTGCGGACGATACCGGAGAATCAAGAAACGTCTGTCCCGATCTTTCGGTCTCCACTGTAAGACCCCATGCGTCAACAATTCAGAAATGACAACAAAGTCCCCCGCCTTGGGGGTGATATTTGTGAAAACCTCATCGGGCTCCGGATCGATACCGTCGGGTCCGGGTGTTAGGAGATCTTCAGGTCTCTCAAATTTACTCTTATGTGAACCGGGGATAACAATCAGTCCACCGTCGCCGGGTTGTACGTCCGTCAAGTAAAAGAACGCTACGAAATCGTTGCAGTAGATCTGGCTATCCTTAACTTCGTAACGCGTAAGCCAGTGCCGTCCTTCACGGGCACAATGTAAACCTGCCGGATTTGTTCCCATCGGTTGGCGATCCGGGTTGTGCTGTTCAAGGGTAAGCGTGCCAGTGACAAAGCGCGGTTTATTGAAGGTGAATTCCTTGATGAGGGACCAGATAGCCGGATGCACTGTCAATGTTTCAAGCGACCGGTCAAAGGCGAATCCGTGCTCATACCTCCCACCTCTACCGGGTTCCAATTCACGCGGGCGCGTCGTAAACCCTTCTAGACGCTCGTCAAGCGGGGTATGAATATACCGATCCACAGCCTCTTGCGCTGCTTTGAGAGCCTCACCTTTAACAGCTCCTTCAATGTGCAAGTAGCCTGTAACATCAAACAGATAGCGTTGTTCGGGGGTCATTTCTTACTCCTTTCCTGCATGCCAATTGTCCGATCAAAATTCAGGAACGCCTGTGCAACGGATTGTATCATATTTTGCGATTTTAATGTAACCTATCTCAATAAACATTCCAGAGCGATTCCGTTTTTGGATCTTTCTCGGTGCCATAGAAGAAGTCGGGATTCGGAAATCCCGCCTACAACTATTAGCACTTGCAAGATGGGCTTTTCTGTAATACAATATAAAAAAATCAGACAGAGGTTACATAATGAAACTTGGATTTGTAAGTGCAATTTTACCGGAACAGACGCTAACAGAAGTTGCCCAATTCGCCGCAGACACCGGTTTTGATTGCGTCGAATTGATGTGCTGGCCCAAAGGAAAAGCAGAACGGCGTTACGCCGGTGTCACGCACGTCGATGTAACGGATTTTTCCCAAGCAGAAGCGGATGAAGTCCTGCAATGCGTTTCAGACGCAGGCATAGCCATCAGCGGCTTAGGTTATTATCCAAACCCACTGACACCCAACGAAACTGAAGCCGCTATCTATAGCGAACACCTGAAAAAACTGATTCTGGCGGCGGAAAAACTATCCGTAGACATCGTGAACACCTTCATCGGGCGGGATCAGACACGAACTATAGATGAAAACTGGGACCGCTTTAAGCAGGTATGGACACCGCTCATCCAATTCGCTGCTGACCACGGTATCCGTATCGGTATTGAGAATTGTCCGATGTTTTTCACTGAAGATGAATGGCCGGCTGGACAAAATCTCGCCTACTGTCCTGCCATTTGGGAACGGATGTTTGAAGAGATTTCGTCTCCGAATTTTGGACTCAATTTCGACCCCTCTCATTTTATATGGCTGCAGATGGACTATCTGAAACCGTTGGTCACTTTTGCGGATCGCATCTTCCACGTGCATGCGAAAGATGTCCGGTTGGACAGGGCAAAACTTGATGAAGTTGGTATCCTCGCGACCCCTTTGTCGTATCACACCCCGAAACTGCCAGGGCTTGGCGATGTGAATTGGGGTAGTTTTTTCTCCGTCCTCAGTGATACCGGTTATGACGGCGCAGTCTGCGTTGAGGTAGAGGACCGAGCTTATGAAGATACGCTGGCGGCGCGACAACGTTCCCTTCAGCAGAGCCATATCTTCTTGAGACAGTTCACTGGGTGATCCGATGAGCCGTTACGACTGGTTGTACCCAGAATTTGCCGCAATAGAACAAGTCGGTTTAAGCCGCCGCCTCCGCACCGTCATGAGCGCGCCAACCGGAACGATTAACCTTGACGGTCACGATGTTGTGTTGCTCGGTTCAAACAACTATTTAGGGTTAAGCACGCACCCTGAAGTGATCACTGCCGCAGTCGAGGCAACGCAAACCTTTGGAACAGGTGCGAGCGGATCCCGCCTAATTTCAGGAAATAGCGAACTCTATACAACTTTGGAATCCAACCTCGCAAAGACGAAAGGTACTGAAGCGGCACTTGTCTTTAGTTCCGGTTATGCTGCGAATACAAGTGTTATTCCAGTGCTCGCAGGGGAAGGCGACCTCATCTTAAGCGATGCGCTCAATCACGCCAGTATCATAGACGGATGTCGCCTCAGCCGTGCGAGTAAAAAAATTTATCAACACTGCGACGTAGAACACCTTAGAACCTTGTTGTCGGAATCTACTGCGTTCCGGCGGAGGCTCATCGTGACGGACGGTGTTTTCAGTATGGACGGCGATATCGCGCCCTTACGGGACATCTGCGACCTCGCTGCACAATATGACGCGATGCTATTGGTAGATGACGCACACGGGTTTGGTGTATTCGGCAAGGACGGGAGCGGCACGGTTTCACACTTCGGTTTGGAAGGGAAAGAAATTATCCAGATGGGTACACTCAGCAAGGCGGTTGGTGCGCTCGGTGGGTATATTGCGGGGAATCGCACACTGATTGAGTTGCTTATTAACCGCGCCCGTGGATTTATTTTCACAACCGGATTACCTCCGGCGACGTTAGCGGCGGCAAATGCTGCACTCAATGTTATCCGATCTTCACCGGAACTCCGACAAAACCTGTTCTCGCACGCGAAACGTCTCAAAACAGCACTGATTGATTTAGGCTATACCCTACTACCGAGCGAAACACAGATTCTTCCATTGGTATTAGGAAATCCACAACGCGCAATAAGTTTAGCAGAAGCACTGCTCACCAAAGGCGTATTTGCACCGGCAATCCGTCCACCAGCCGTACCAACCGGAACAAGTCGTTTAAGACTTACTGTTATGGCAACACACACAGAAGTAGAGATTGAGCAAGCGATTGAGGCGTTTGCTACGCTCAGTGAAGTTTAAAAGTGTGCTAAAGTTACTTCTGATTTGCCAATTGCGATTTCTTGCGATTTTTGTCTGTTCATGCTAAACTATGGCAAATCCTATTACAAAGAGGGCATTCAAAATGCGTACAAAAGCACATATCATTGATTTTGAGAAGCAGAACCCTATTGACCGAGGGACCGGTGTGAAAACGGTGCCTTTAGCGGGTAAATGGATCGATTCCACCTCACTGACCAACGGCGTAACGGCATTCGATCCCGGCGCAGCGATCGCGCGGCACTACCATAACTGCGATGAGTCGGTCACGATTCTCGAAGGGGAAGCCACCTGTGAAGTTGATGGCGATATTTTTACGATGAAAGCCTTCGATACGACATTTGTCCCAGCAGGCATTCCACACCGATTTTGGAATGACAGCAATGCGCCGATGAAAATCTTATGGACCTACGCTTCGGTCAACGTAACCCGCACATTTACGGAGACAGGCGAAACGGTAGAACATTTGTCATCGGGCGATCAAGCGGTTGTCACATAACGACGACTGGGGAGATCTAAAATGTCCCTTCAAACCTATATTAAGGACAATCAAACTGCGCTCTGTGCGTTGCTACAGGAACTCGTCAGGATTCCGACCGTCAATCCACCGGGCGAAAACTACGCCGAGATTGTCGGACTCCTTGAAGCAAAGTGTCAAGCACTGGGAATGGTTACACAGATTGCCGAGGTTCCTACGAAACGTGCAGCGCAGGTGATTTCAAACGCAGCGACCCATCCACGGCTAAACCTCATTGCCCGTTGGGATGTCGGTGCAGAAAAGACGGTGCATTTTAACGCGCACTACGACGTGGTTCCGGTCGCAGGAACCTGGCGTTTCAACAATCCATTCAGTGGAGAAATTGATGGTGAATGGCTCTATGGACGCGGTGCTGACGACATGAAAGATGCCATTGCTGCGCTCCTCTTTGCAATTGAGGCTATCCAAGAAACCGGGACCGAACCGAACTTCAATATCGAATGCTCTTTCACGTGCGATGAAGAGACCGGCGGACAGTTGGGAGCAGGATATATTGTTGAAGAAGGACTGGTTCATGCAGACTATGTTGTCAACTGCGAAGGCGGTTCGGAGATGAATATCGGCAACGGACACAACGGCGTACTCTGGTTAGAAATTGACGTTGAGGGTAAAGCAGCACACGGCGCACAACCGGATAAAGGGATAAACGCCTTTGAGAAGACGGCTGAACTCGTGACGGCGTTGCAACGGGTTAAACGGAACTTGAAGTCGCCGGAACGCGCATTTAAACTCCCAGATGGCAACGAGCGTTATCCCACCCTGAACATCGGTGGTACATTCCGCGGCACTGATGGCGACAAAGTTAACACTGTCCCGGCGCGTGTCACATTCTCAATCGACCGACGCATCACACCAAACGAAGAACTTGAATTCGTCGAACTCGAACTGCGAGAAGCGATTTCGGGTGCATGCCAGTACTATCCTGACTTGAAAGCAGAAGCGCGTGCTATCTTACGAATTGAGCCGTGTTTGACAGATACGGCTTCACCGATAGCACAAGCGTTCGCCAACGCCGTGCGAACCGTACGTTTCAATCAACCACGATTCAGAGGCACCACAGGATTTACAGACTTGCACTATTTCGTCAACACAGGTTTACCCGGAGTCGGCTACGGACCGAGCGGTGAGGGCGGACACGCTATAAATGAGCGTGTGAACATCCCGGATTTGGTCAGGACTTCTGCTATCTACGCAACCTTCATGACACGGGCAAAACTGTAATCTAAGAAGTAATGCAAAGCAAGACCGAAGAAAATCAACTGTTTTGAGTTGCCACAGGCGACTTGAACATGTTACTATAATATTACCTTTTTGGAAACATACATTTTGGAGGCACCTGACCGTTATGATTATTAGCCGACTGATTGCAAAAAACTGGCGGAATTTTCAGCATGTTGATGTGCCATTGAATGAACGTCAGTTCATCGTTGGCCCAAATGCTTCCGGTAAATCCAACCTATTAGACATTTTTCGATTCCTTCGTGATATTGTTAAAGTGGAAGGTGGTGGATTTCAGAAAGCCATCAAAGATCGAGGTGGCGTCTCTAAAATTCGGTGTCTGTCCGCGAGGCAGGACCCAGAAGTTGGCATCGAAATTCATATCGCTGATACTCCTGACACTCCTACTATCTGGCGGTATGCTTTGGCATTTCGCCAAGAACCCCGTGGACATCGCAGAACCTTTATCGCAAATGAAAGTGTTTGGAAAGAAAATAACCTTCTCCTTAATAGACCCGATGCAGAAGATATGATAGATTGGGATCGACGCACCCAAACTTTTCTCGAGCAAGTCAATATGAATGCTAAGTTTCGAGAAATTGCACAGTTTCTCCGAAACGTTACTTATCTTCATTTGGTCCCGCAGCTGCTTCGTTTTTCGGATTCAATACAAGGCAAAGTCATTGAAGAAGATCCATTTGGACAA
>JAJECD010000351.1 GCA_022822215.1 Candidatus Poribacteria bacterium
CACGAGGGACTATAACGGTATCCGAGTCAAATTCGTGAATTTAGATACCTTGATTGCTGAAATCTGCCAATAATCCCAACAGTTTCAAAAATAATAATCCAGAATGATTTCGCTTACTCTTCCGGTCGGATGTTATACTTAAGAACCCCATCTATATCCGTAAACCGTAGGTAAAGTCCCCACCCCCAACCCTCTTGACTGACTTTACACAAAACCTCGTTCCAACCGGCATTGAGTCGACACGGCACAGCATCTTCGTCCGGTATCGGAGGACGGTTCGCGTCGATTCGGTAGATTTCGGAGCCGTTCAACCACACAGTTGCACCGTCATCACTGCCGAGCAATAACACAGAATCAGTCGTTTCCGGTGCGTAGACGTATACCAGCGCGTATCCAACGGCTGCCGACTCAAAACCAAGATTTGTGCTTAAATTGAGGAAACCGTCTCCGACTGTCGTTGCTTCCCGCCACTCAATCGCTCTGCCATGCATATCTGTGTAAGTTGCCTTCAGATCCAACCGACTTCCCGGAGTCAACGTTTTGTCAATCGTTTCAACATCTGTCCTGGGAAACGGACCCAGTATCATGTAGTGTTTAACAAGCGGTGAAGCGTGCAGGACCTGATAGGAATCGATACCGATTTTATAGCCTGTCGCCGCATCTGCCTTTCCGACGATGCCAAACGCAATGTGGTTCGTTCCGGCGTTCAACGGAGTCGACCCAAACGAAACCAACGTCCCGGCTGTCAGTTCAGCGGCATAGCAATCGTAAGGTGTCCCGACCACAGAGCCGTTTGCATGGAGTTCAACCTGCCCGTATTCGGGGCCATGCGTTAACACCACACTAATTCTATAAATATCTGCGTGTAGGACTTCGATTGGAACCGTTAAGGACGGTTCTCCTTCGGCAATTACCGCTGTGGGTACAGTATGGCTCCCACCTATATCTATCCCTGCTGCGCGGTACGTTTCTATTTCAGCTGCTAAGCTATGTTCTCTTCCCTGGTGCAAAGCCATTGATTGTGTGTCTTTTGGAGGCAGTGGGAACGCTTTCTCATACCAAAATTGTGGCAGACGGTAAAGGTCGCGCCCCTCGTTTGTGAGAACGAGATCGTACCCGTCAAAACAGACCGCTTCCCCACTAAAACTGTGCGGTAAGTGCCACGGTGTGCCTTGAATCATTTCTGCCAAATCGTTCGCTACACCCTTATATACCCAGAGCGCGTCGTAAGTGCAGACAGCAAGCCGCGTTCCATCTTCAGACAGTCCAGCACCTGTTATGAATTTTGCTTCAGCGAATTCACCAACGCGCACCAAAACCTGTTTCACGTCTGGTTCCAGAGTCGGAAACCGGTAAAGCACAGCGCGTTCCCGTTCTTTAGAGACAATGTAAGGGATGCCGCCCACAATAAAGAGTCCTTCAGCATCCACGTTCTCGTTAGGGTATTGATACGGATAGCTCGCGATGACTTCCACCTCTGTGTCTTTGAATGGGTCGGGTTCTGCGACGACCATCACCTTCAAATCTTGCCGCAATCTGCTGTTATTACCAATTTCACCGATCCAAAGTCGGTTTTCTGAGTCAATACCGAGTGCTTCCCAGTCGAAGTTGTTTGACCCACGCACAGCGATCTCTTGAATTAATTCGCCATCTATTTTTGTTGCGTAAAGTGTTGCAGGGTTGCCGGAGTCGTTGAGTGTCCAATAAACACCTTCAAACTGCTGACTCGTAACGATACCGGAACTCTCTTGAATATCGGGGTGTGTGTATTTTCCTATGGGTTTCCATGGGGGTGTGTTGAGTGCATCTAAAGGTGCCGCTACAGCGGCGCAGACTCCGATGCCGAGTGCAAAAATTAACAGAACCAGTAGTCGTGTCATTAAAGCGAACTCCTTTTTATTTCTATATTTTGTTAAATATTTTACCGCTTTTTGGAGGAGAAATCAACGAAGATTTCAGGTGGAGAGTCGAGATATAGGAGTTTCCCAAAATATGTGAGCACTTCATAATAGCGGGGCCACCTGACACATCCGTAGGGGCGGGGTCTCCCCGCCCTCTTGGTCCGCGCAACGTATGAAAATAATTGTGGGCTTTACTATAATGGGTCAGAGAATAGGTGCTTGTTTTCGTTTTTTGTATAAAAAAAGCCCTATTCGCATTTTCAGAAGGTTTTCCGTCAGCGAATAGGGCGTTTCTTCTCTTTTTTGCAATGTACCATAGATCAAATTGGTTCGGGCCTCCACCCCCGTTTTTGACACGCTTCACCGAGTTTCTCAATAACCTGCTTTCTCAGCTGGCTAACGCGCCCCTTCGTCAATTTCAGTACCGCAGCAATTGCGGTCGGAGACACATCCGTGCGAAGGTATTCAAAAACTTGACGTTCACGCGGCGTTAGACACGCAACGAGTTCCGGCAGGGCATCGAAAAAATCTTCGCGTGCCGCCGCATCTGCGACCACCTCCGTAAAATGTGCGGCTCCCGAATCAGGATACATCTCTATCGCAGATACGCCTTGAGGGAAGTCGTCATCCGCCGCAGGGAAAGCCTCTCCAGGACCTGAAGTGAAATCCATCTGACCTTGATACTTCACTTCCCGTTTCTTCTCATTCATCAGACGCAAGCAGATATGCGGACGGATGAACGTCCCAAAACTCGCGCGACTCTCGTGAAATGGATCGTAGGCGGGCCCCTTTTCAATAAGCGTTATCGCAGCGAGCTGCTCTAAGTCATCACTGAAGTCAGGGGACCGAGGAGACTGAAAGGCAATGCACCGCGCACACCGTTTCATATCCGGGCGCAAACCGCAGATCGTGGCATTATCGGCGATGAAACGCCCTTCGTAGCGATAGGGTGGGCAATTGGCATTGGGTTGTTGACATTTGAGTTTCATAATAACTCCTTTCGGCTATGGGTTGTGGGTTAAGAGATATTCACGATCCACTATCCACTATAATGAAACTTATGAATTATTGTAGCAGAAATAAAAAAAAATAACACTTTTTTATCCGAGTTTTTTATCTCTCTTACTTTTATTTTTTCGCCTGTAAATGTGCATCTATTTCGGGGATACCCGTGAGAAGGTATTTCCGATGCGGTCTAATATCGGGCGGATAGTGAATTTTCCAGACCTTAACATCGGTTGCATGGGTGTCTTCAGCTACAAAAACAGACTGAAATGCCTTACTCGGTACGCCGCGTAGGAACAAATGAATAGCGAAGTTGTCCCAGGCAATAGGCGGCACATAATAGCCTTTTTGAAATTGATGATGTTCGTCAAAATAGAGGATGATGCCTCCTGTTTTTGATCCCTCTTGATTTTCAGAGGTATTGCGTTCTGTATGTCTGAAAACAACAAAAGGTAACTTTCGGACACTTCCGTTTTTTCCTATAGCAAATGCTGTGACGGGATTTTTGTTTTCTGGATCGATATTTATCTGGATGTTATTGAAAAGAGAAGTGCTTTTTGCAGGGAATACAAAAATATCCTCTTTTTTTTCTATTGCTTTTTGGAGTTCAATGATTTCAAAAGGGGCCTCCTGTTCCGAATGGTTTCCAATAACAGAATAGATGGATGAATGCCGTACGATATCAACTTCAGTTATCATCAAGTGAGTTGCCTCGTGGCTTTTCAGAAACTCAAGTGCTTCTGTCTCTGAATGCCCACAGAAGAGGTATCGGTAATAGAGATGTATCCAATGCTGTATGAATGTGTCGGTGCCTGTAATCGTTTTGACCCCGCCAAGGACGTTCAATTGGCTGCCATGTATCCAATCCGCTGCGACTACCGCAGTTTTTGGAAGTTTTGCTTTCATCCATTGAAAAGTTTCAGCAACTGTACTGTCCGTGGGTTTGCTGCTGCGGGCATGTGTTGCAGGCATGATATTCTGTGTATATCCCAATGGATATGGAAGCCACAGACACATCGCAAGAAGTATCATCGCGATTGTTATTTTTAGGACGCGCGGGGGGAGATATTGCTTGAATGTTTCACTAAACTTCACGCTACAGAATTGTATAAGTTCAGCGGCAAAGAAAGCGATGATGGGGCTGCTAAAGTTGGAATATCGTTCTGCATCACGGCTGAGGGATGTCCAAATCAAGAACCATGTGATGGCAGCAACATAAACCAGTTCATTTTTCGGATGTAGATTACGCCGCCAAGCTATAAGCATTAACATCATCGCAGTACCAG
>JAJECD010000209.1 GCA_022822215.1 Candidatus Poribacteria bacterium
TTAGCGTGTGTGACAAGCAGGTCCACATCCCCATCATTGTCATAATCACCGAAGAGCGCGCCTCGACTCACCCCTGGACGTTGAAAATAAGCACCGGCACTTTCGGAAATTTCTTGGAACGTATTGTTCCCGCTATTCCGAAAGAGTTGATCGGGTTGGCGATAGGTCAAAACATCGTGTGTCTCCTCAATATTGTCGATGATATGTCCGTTAGCGATGAAGATGTCCCGCCAGCCATCATTGTCTGCATCAAAGAAACCTGTGCCGAATCCGACAAATAGAAAACTCTCTTTACCGAGATGCGCCTCGTAAATGACATCTGTAAATGTGCCATCGCCATTATTTCGATAAAGCGAATTGGTCTCATAAGATAGGTTCGTGACGAAGATATCGATCCATCCGTCCCCGTTGTAATCGTCAGCAGCAACCCCCATACCCGCCTGTGCAATGCCGTCGAAACTATAGGCGCATCCGGCAAGCAACGAAATTTCGCTGAATGTGCCGTCCCCGTTATTGTAGAAGAAATCGTTTCGGGTATCGTCATTGGCAACATAGAGATCAGAAATACCGTCGTTGTTGAAATCGGCTGAAACGACCCCTAATCCTTTACCGTGAAACATACCCCCAATATCACCAACACCGGCTGCTTGGCTAACGTCCGTGAACGTTTCATCTCCATTGTTGCGATAAAGCCTATCAGGCGCGCCTTCAAATAGAGAAGGGTGGCAGTAAGTATGTGTGTTCCCTTCTCCACACGGACGATACGTGACATCGCGGGCATAGACGAGGTAGTTAACGACGAAGAGATCAAGGTGTCCATCTCGGTTGTAGTCGAGAAAAGTCGCGCTGCTGCTCCAGCTTGGATCGCCAACACCCGCAAGGTGCGTGACATCCGTGAACGTTCCATCACCATTGTTGCGGTAGAGCACATTCGCACCGACATTGGTTACATAGATATCTACGTTTCCATCGTTGTTGTAATCGGCGCAAGCGACTCCCTGTCCGTAGTTGCCTCGGTTGCCGACCCCAGCAGTTACCGTGATGTTTGTAAATGTACCATCTCCGTTGTTTTGATAGAGCGCACTGGATGCCTGTTTCGCTGAAACGGATGGGTCCCAATACCCGCTGTTAACGAGATAGACATCAAGATAGCCGTCGTTATCCGCGTCAAAAAACGCGCCACCAGAACCGAGGGTTTCCGGTAGATGATACGCACCTTCGGCACCGTTGATATGTCGGAAATCAATGCCCGATTCTGCGGTCACATCGACGAATTCAACCGCAGCGGATGCCAATAACGAGCGGGTACATATAAGGAATATTACAAAGATAGTTCTATTTTTATTTTTCATTGAGAGGATCGGCATCTTTCGCGAGACGGAATCCGATAAAGCTGGTACCAATTTCTGGATACTGACCGATGCGTGTTGAACACCGCGCCAGCATTTCAGCGTTCAACCATGAACCGCCTCTCACGACACGCCGACTGCCAACCGCGGGTCCTTTCGGATTTCGATCCGGTGTGTGATGATAAAATGTTTCTGAGTACCAATCTGCTACCCATTCCCACACATTGCCTGCCATATCCTGTGCCCCATAGGGACTTACACCTGTCGCGTAAGATGCGACGGGTTGCAAATGCGCACCGGATTGATCCCAAACGTTCGCGTGGGTGTTTGTGTTTTTGATACGCTGTTTGAAAGTATTTCCCCAGGGCCACCGTCTGGCATCCGTGCCGCGTGCTGCCTTTTCCCATTCAGCTTCCGTTGGGAGCCGCATGCCTCGCCACGCTGCGTAGGCAGCAGCAGAATGCCACGACACACCCGTCACCGGATGCTCCGGTTTTGTTTGCGCAATTTTGGGCCAAGTGCCGAACGCGCCACCATAACTGATGGGTGTGTGTTCGCTACCAGCACCACCGGTTTCAAGCCAAAACCGATAATATTCAGCATTGGTTACCTCTGTTTTGCCGATATAGTAGGCATCCAGGTAGATTTCATGCATCGGTGCCTCGTTCGGAAGGTCTGTATCGCTTCCCATAATGAAGGTGCCAGCAGGAATCAGGCAGAGGTTAGGTGCTGCCAATACGGATGGTGGATCCGCGAGAAAGGCGTAAAGTAAGAGACATAATATAGGTAAGATATATTCACTTCGATTGTGATGTAAGTCGTTCATATTCTCGATAGGTTTTCTCTGCTGCTGACTGTGCTCCGGAGCGTTCATAGGCTTTAGAAAGGTTCAGGTAGTAACGCGGTTCGGAGGGCTGTAAACGGATAGCGGTTTGGTATTGCACAATCGCTTCGGGATACTGTTCTAACATTAAATAGGCGCCCGCTAAACTGTTATGGTACGTTGCAACATCGGGTTTTTGTTGGATCACCTTCTGGTACATTTTGATTGTTTGCTTGTAGTTTTGCTGTTGAAAATGCGCGTATCCGAGTGCCTCATAGCCTCGGCTCTCTTGTGGCGCAAGTGTGATGTAACGTTCCAATGATTGCGTCGCTTCATTCCATAACGCTCGCTTCAGTTGGAGTCTACCGAGTTGATACCACGCCTCAGCGTTGGTAGGTGCCTGTCGCGTAAATCTTGTGAGATGTGTTAACTGCTCTTCCTCAACAGAAAGCGTTTCAAACCGTTGTAAATTTTCCCGTGCTGCTTCTATTTCCCCAATGCGCCGATATGCTGTCCCTAAACTGAAATGGGCTTTGGCATGGAACGGATCGATTTCGATGAGTGCTTTCAGTGTATCAATAGCCGGGGTCCACGCTTCCTTCTGAAGGAATGCCGTCGCGAGTGTATAACGCGCCGTCTGTGAAGTTGGATTCAGTTTTACAGCCTCTTGGAGTTCTTGGATCGCAGCATCGGTTGAATTTTCACGAAAATGGGCGATCCCTAACAAGGTCCTGGCACGGGCATGCGCTCCGTCCAGTGTTATCGCTTTCTGTAGGACAGCTTTTGCCTGTGCGATGTTTCCTAATTGGATGAGCAGCACATCGCCGAGTTCACAATATGCCTCGATATAATTTTCATCTGCCGAGACAGCACGTTGAAACGCTTCGGCAGCGTCGCGGTATTTCTCGAATCCGCTGTAGATTAATCCCAAAACGCAGTGTGCGTCCGCTAATGACGCATCCAAGGTAACTGCTTTCTCTAAAGACACTCGCGCTTGTTCCTGATCGCCGTACGTGAGGGCGCGCAATCCAGCGTCATACAACCGTGCTGCTTCGGGATTATATCGAGATGCGGCAATTGTGAGTGAGGTCTGTAACAATATGAGAAGTGCGAGGGTGGGTGTGAAACGGGTCATGGGGTTAGGAGAATAGTGTAAGACGGGCGAAGTTGTAACTCCGCCCGCTAAGGTTATAGATGCGTAATTATTGTGTCTTAATGTTTGCCCAGGTCGTCGTCAGCCGTCCCTGTGGGGTGACGGGTGTCAAACCGAGGACAGAACCGAGTCCATCGTTCATTATGTTTTGGATATCGGTCTGTTCGAGCGACACATTAAAAATCCCCATCTCGTCCATCAGTCCTAATGCGATTCTCTCCGTCGGTGTTCCACCTAAATGAACATCGACACCCGTAACACCGAAGGCACCCGTTGTATCCTGATCGATGTCAACTTCACCGTCGATGTAAAGGATTTTCTTTGCGCCATCGTAGGTGAAAGCGAGGTGGTGCCACTGATCGTCGTTGACAGTTGTCGGTCCAAAGAGCCAGCGTGGATTCAGTTCCTGGCTACCCACTTCGACTTTCCCTTGGTTCGTATTTCTGCCGGGTCCAAAGACGTTCAAGATATTATTCCAACTTGTTGTAAATGCGATAACCATGTGGTCGTCCGCACAACATCCACTGTAGGGGTCGCCTTTTCTTTGGAGTTTCACCCATGCGACACCAGTATAGGCTTCAGCCGTGCTGTCCAAACTCGCTGAGTTCGCTACATTGGCATAGTCATCGTCCCCATCAAGGCTGAGAGCCATTCCCCATTTACCGCCGTCGACGACCTCTGCACCGTTCATCAGTTCACCGTCGTTCCCGTTACCACTGGAATCGCTCACATCACCGTCGTCGAAAAGCCAAACACCGACGGCAGTTGCACTGTCAACAGCGGCGAAACTGTGGAACGAGATTAACACAGTCCCCAGAACCGTCAGGACGAGTAGCATTGTCCAATTTTTTATCATTTTTACAAGTCTCCTGTGGAGGATTTGAGTGGGTTACCTGTACACGTTTCTTCTGTTAGAGCCTGCACTTGACAGGCAAAACTAATTTAGCATAGGAATCAGGCAACGTCAAGCGGAATTTTCAGCCGCGCCTGAAAACGCTGATGCTGACAATGTAGATTAATCGGCTTTCATCGCACCCCAGATCGTTGCGAGTTTGCCTGAAGGTTCAATATCAGCGGCGACTTTTAATCCCTGCGTCATGAGGGTTTCAATATCATCTTCGTCCAGTGCCACATTGAAGATGACAACATCGTCAACAATTCCACCGAAAAACTCACCCCATTGACCATGTTGACCAGTCGCTAAATAGATACCTATTAAAAAAGGTTTGTCGGTTAGCGGGTTCCTGCCTAAGTTTGGGGTTGTTATACCAGAGGCAATCGAATCAGCGTCCAGATATACGCCAAATTCATCACCATCCCAGGTAACCGCAACGTGATGCCAATCGGTATCTGGATCCCAAGGTGCATCTATAAAGTGAAGCGTTCCTCCTGGATCATGCGTGTGATGCCGAATTGTACTCCCATCCCACCAAAAACCGGGTGCCCAATCGTCCTTGGTCACGACCCCCATCCCACCAGCGGGAGGTTTATCCAATTGAAACCAAAGCGCGATCGTGTGTTCACCGCCAACATTTAAAGAATCATCATGCGGAATTTCCACATAATCATCTGAACCGTCAAGACTTAAAGCCTTACCAAACTTGCCATCCACCCATTTCGCGCCGCCCTCAATCGTGGCGTGATTGTCTTTTCCAGAGGAATCTTCGGCTTCGCCGCCACCCCCCTCATCAAAGAGCCACAGACCGACGCAATTTTCAAAGTCAATTTTAGCAGTGCTGGGACCTACAAATATCAGGCTCATAGTCACCAAACTAACACATAATAGTTTTAAGGTTTTCATCCTTTATCCTTTCCTTTGTCATTCTCAAAACGAAAGTTAGCGAATTATCGACCGGCGATTGCTCAAAATGAATCTCACCGGAATTGTTTCATCACAATATACCATCGTACCATTCAGGTGTTCATTTGTCAAGTAGCACTTTTCAAAAAGCAGGGCCATTTAGTTTTATCGGAAATTTTCAGTTTTTTTTTATTTTATGCAACCTTTTGCCTCAAATCTGTGTCTTTAATTATAAATTAACGTGAGTTGAAAAAAGTGTAGTCGTTAAAAAAACATCGGTAAATCATCGATCTTCTGATATTATATCACGGGCATTCGGGCGAGAGGTTTCCCACTGCTTTAGCTGTGGGAGGAAAGCCCGCTAACTCCTTATGTTTAAAAACTTGACATTATAGTTAAAATATGGTTTAATATATGTATCGTGTTGGCAGACATACAACGCAT
>JAJECD010000407.1 GCA_022822215.1 Candidatus Poribacteria bacterium
TCGGTATCAACCCAACCTACGTCGGCTTGATTCGTGGTCACCCTTTCGGGGACTCATATCAAGCAAGCCTATCAAGAGTAGGCAAAGAAGCACACGGCTTTAGCCGTTGTGAGTATCACTGAGCTTTAACGATTAGCGGCAACTTAGGTTATTATATTAACGACTTGTGCCAATTAACGCATTATTTTTGCTATTTTCACAGATATTCAGTTTGGTGAAATACAGATATTGAAGAAATACCCAAGCAAACAGCCCGTACGGGACTGAAGAGGGTTGCAACCTGTGAGAGATACGTATAAAAGGTGGTGCTTCTGTGAAATTATGCTTTACAAATAGTTATTTAGCACAAGGCCTAAAATTACGAAGTTTTTATAGGCACACCGAGGACCTCGTACGCCTCGTCACGGACATATCCGAGTTTCTCAGCTAAATGGATAGAAGTTGTGTTTTCATAACTGGCAGACCAGTGCGGATAAATGCCTTGCTCAAGGCAGTATACAAGAAGTGTAGCACCGACAGCCGTCGCGAGTCCCCTGTTGCGAAATTCAGGATGCGTTTCAATCCCAATATGAATCCCTTCACAACATTGCATCAATGAGACAGCATGGCTAACAATGCCCCCTTTGATTGTCGCACAGAAGCCGATGCCCCGTTCAGCAAAATCAGCGGACGAACTGAAACCTGGGAAGCTGGAAAGCCCCTCACTTTTCAGTCGAGTCGCCAAGGGGATGTCGACTCGTTCAATGTGGCAATCGAGAGGGATTCGTTTTTGAAGGTTACGCAGATGTCTGAGATTGAGTGATTCCGAAGAAAACGTAATGCCTCGTATTTGTTTGAGGTGACGACCGTGGACTTGAAATATCAACTCACGCCATGTCTCTGAGGTAGGAATAACCCACATTTCTGACAATTGTTGGACCAATTTTTGCGCGATGGGGTGTGTCACATCGCCGCCGAGTATCGCCCAACCGGGATGTGTTAATTGGGCAACCCGCGGATTTGCTTTTGAATCGGCAAGCGCGATACCACTATGCCCCTCAAGAACGCTGTTAACAAAGATGCGCTGCGGGAAATAATTGGCAAAAAGAGGAATAAGGACCTTTCGTTTATCTGGGTCAATTGATACAATGTTCACCGACTTACCTTCCACAAAAATGTTAAACTCCGGACTTTATCGGGCAGCCACTAATTTGGGATCATCCCGATGTGGTAGAAGAAAGTTTAACCGGTCCTGAGAAGTTTCTTAGCTGCCTCAGACCAGTGCTGCTTAATCTCTTCAGACACCCGAAGCCGTTCGCCTGTATGTGGCAATACACGCCCATAGCCAATATCGAGCATGGGTCGGTGGGTGTCGGTCTTATTTGGCATACCGACATGCCACAGTCGCATATCCCGAAGAATCAGAGACCCCAGAGGCATGACTGCCTGCACAGCAGGTAAATGCTTACTCCGTTCACCGAGATACCGAACATCTTCAGGCGGCGAATCCATAATCAGATGCGAACCGGGCCAGATTTTTGTAGCACCATTTTCCGCTAAAAAATCAACTAACGGAATATCAACATAAATACCCGTAACCGGTAATACACACTGCAATTCAGGAAACAGGTGATTGCCATCTCGATGGGGTGCCTTCTCGATTTGCTTGCCATCTACATCCGGTGGTATATTATGAATTCCGCAGCGAAACAACGCAATTTTCTTACCCATAGCAGCCTCAATGACCTGAAGCGAAAACGGATTGGTGATAAATTGGTGATGGAGAAACGGCATCTGGACGACGTGCCGCGCTTTCCGGATCATACCACGTCGAATTATCTCAGAATAAGCAGCCTGTGCCTCCCTGAGGATCTCAAGTGGCACAGCGTTCTCAAGGATGACAGCACCCACCTCTCGGAGTAACCGTACCGCCAAATCAAGATGATCGGCACACATTTTTCCGTCTGTCCGTTCCACATCCGTCAACTGGATTCGCATTGTCTTGCTCCGAAGAAATAGTGAGGGATACCGAAAGGTGCTATAGTAATCCGCCCTATGACAGCTTGCCGCGTAGCAGTGGATTGTCTTTCATTACCTCGCCGTCGCGATTTCGCGTGCCGGATGGCATGTAATGAATCGCCATCGCTCGGCGATCCCGGGGGGAGCGGTTCGGATTCGTTTGGTGGAGCGTCATACAGTGATGTGCCATCACGCATCCGGCTTTAACCGGTACTGGCACCGCACGATCTGCATCCGCATTCACCTCCAACAAGGCTGGCAACTTACCTTTCTCTGACTCGGCACGTCCGTGCGCCGCCAATCCTTCCAAATAACTGCCGGGGATAACGTTCATACACCCGTTCTCTTCGTCGGCATCATCAAGGGCTAACCAGATGCTCACCAAATCGGGCGGAGTGCACTGCCAATATGCGTTATCCTGATGCCAATACACCTCACCGCCGTGATAGGCGGGTTTGTAGAGTGCCTGATCATGAAATAACTGGATATCGGATCCGATTAAACACTCGACAATGTCTAACAGCGGTTCATGGTAGAGTAACTTCCGATATTCCTCGTCCAAACGCCACATCTCCATAATCTGCAGCATTTCTTCTTCCCGATCGGCATCTTTATCGCTTTCCGAGTCACCGACGACAGCGAGGTTGCGCAACCCCTCACCAATCGTGCCGCGTCTCTGTGCAAATAGTGCGTCGTAATGCTGGCGTAACACAGTAAGGTGTTCGTCATCAATGAGTCGTTTTTCTATGTTGAGATAGCCTACGCGCTTGAATTGTTCAACTTCTTGGGACGTAAGTTTCATTTTTTTAAATTTCCTTGCGGTTCGTTGAGGAAAGATTCAATCCACATCGGATTCTTCAAGAATCTTCTGATATGTTTGCGATGCTACGTTGTATGCCGCGCGAGCGGCAGCTCGTTCCTCCTCTCGAATACGCTCGACCTTCGCATTCCAGCAGACTTCCACGGCATCCAAACACCATTGTGCACTTCTTCGGCTTGCCCGGATCGGTTTGCCATCTACAATCACAAAAACCGGATTTGTATGAGACGACGGGAAAATACGTAGGGCGACCCAACTCGATCTGTCAATAGACGCTTCAAATTGAAGCGGTACGATCTCACCGTTAGCCACGACCTCTTGCGTCTCAACCGATTGACCGTTGACGATGAGTTCAACAGGCACCCTCTGGCTTTCCTCAATGCGGGCGCGTTCTACATCCCAATAGGGTTGATGCTCCAACGGACGATTCTTTATCTCAAGGTTAGGCGTTTCACCGAGTCGTGCGGACACGCGAGCGGTGATGTTTACCGTGCTGGGTGCTTCTAAATCCAATTGACTAATCTCTCCAGTCGGTGACTTTTCCCCTACTGGTACACCACCGACGGTGAAGTCAATCAGATGACTTTTGCCATCGCCGACGTAGGAGCGACCCTCCTTCAATCCATCGACCCATGCATCGAAGTCAAGAGGACCAGGGGGCATTTTTACATAGATACGACCCAATCCGACGCGTTCACCGTAAATGCAGGGGAAATCCGTTTCGCCACTGATTCGGGTGCGGAACCCGCAATTGAGGGTATGATACCAGATACTCAGCTCCCATATAGCCGGTGTGTCCACTGTAGAGATGAAATCAACGGCATCGTGAACGACATCCACGATGTACTCGTTCGCACCGATGCCATCAAAAGGTGGCATGTTGTAATTGGGGAGTTCATCTCCATCTACTTTCAAACCCCAACCGCTGTGACTAAAGCCTGTCACCGCCCCTTGTTCCTTTGCCCATTGGAGGACAGGGAGATCCCAACTCGGCCACTCCTCGATGCGTTCAACACCGTTGTAGTCGTCCTCAGTGAGCCGTAGTATGGAGAGGTGTCCGGCGTGCGAGGACGGAAACCCTGAAACCTCCACATCGTAGCGCATCACATAGTCATCGGTCGAGAGTTCGTGAACCTTGCCGTCGAAAAACTGCTTCTGGTAATACCAGCACGGTCCCCAAGAGAGTACACACCCTACATTCAGGTCTTCACCAAGAATATGGCGCATCATGTCTTCAGGTGTAACGCCCTCCGTAGGGCTTTCGTAGTGCGAACATCCAGCGGCATGTACGTGATGGTCGCCGGAACGCCAACCTTCTGCTGCGAGATGAATCCATCGCTCAAGATGAAATGTCTCTTGATGCGTCTCAGCATTCGGAACGGTAATGGTGTGCGTCTTTACTCGATATTCCGGTCCGCGTGTGTACTCAACGGTATAGTTACCCGGTGGTAGGAGAACAGATTCGCCGCTGTGCCGATAGATTTGGTTATGAAAGAAGAAATCGGGTGCGAGTCTGCGTCCGCGCGATGGATACACGCGGTTCAGTTCGTCGCGAATGATAAAAGCCGCTGTTGTCGGTTTTCCGTCAAAGTCCAACACTTCCAAGGTTACACCTACTGCTGGTACACAGTTGAATAGGATAGGCACTTCATTTCGGAATCCTATATCCTGCGTCCCTTGACCGACGTTGAAACCGAGGGTTGCTTCTCGCTTTCCTGCATCACGACTATAGAGTTGAACGATACGATACTCCAATTCTAACCCCGAAAGACCGGCTTTCAACGGTGGATTGCCATAGACTTCAATATCCAAAAAACGATGCGGAATGTCGCTTTTAGGCACAGTCGTCTCCGGATCAGGGCTTCCGGTGGAACGTTTATAAAGCGGCGCAGCATTTTCGCTTTCCGCGGCTAAGGGTGCCGTCACGCCAGCCTCGTTGTGGACTTTTACCAAAAAGGTTCGCCACCCTTGTTGCATCAGTTCCTTATCTACGGGTCCCTCCTTAACCTTCACACGACTCTCAGGATTGATATTGACACCGGTCAAACAGTATGCATCAAGAATTTTTTGAATGTCAACAATCGCCTGTGTGGGGTCATCGGAAATCAGGGCTTCTTTGATTGCTGAAAGATCGGTTTCAGAAAGGGGTGAACCAAGATAATCCAGTGCCTCGATGAGCCGCTGAGTCGCTGATGCGAGCGGTTGGAATTCCACTTCGGTGACGAGAGTCAGTTCATTGCTGAACCCGGGTGAAGTGAAAATAATGAGTAGCATGCAGCCGATGTATATCAAGTAACGTCGCCTATTGGATCCTTTTCTCAGAAGTGTATTGTCTCGATTTGCCGTCCATCGCATGGCGTAGTCCTCCTAATCGCTGATCGGTCTCTATCATGAATGCCGTAGTCTACCATAAGGTCAGATAGATGTCAAGATTACAGGTGTAGGATGTCTCCATACAGACATCATGTTACGTGATAGTCCACCCCATATTGCACCAAACCCAATCGTTGTGCCACACCTTGGGAAGCGACATTGTCCCACGAAGTGCTGTAGAGTGGAATAAGGTTTAAGGCACGAACCGCAAGTGCCCAAGCAGCGACAACTGAGGTTGCATATCCACGCCGACGATAACCCGTCAGTGTCTCAACACCAGCTTCATGGGCGCGCGCTGAGGCGCGAACACTTCGACAAATTGACACCACCTGCGAATTCTCTATAATTGCTAAACACGGGTGTGGACTATTTAACTCCGGCCTTATGTCGGCTAAATCTCCCTTTAGAAGTCCTGCATCCTCACGTGATAGCCGGACAACGTTTGTTGGTGGTATAATATGTTCAGGGAAGCGATAAGCGGGTCCCATCCAGACGCGTTCAATGGGTGAATGACTTTGAAGAATATCCTCGAATTGCCTATGGTTCTTTGGAACCTTCTGGGAATTCATGGGCAGCGGTTCAGCAGCAGCGACTTCCTTCAGTTGTGCAACTACAGGGTCAGGAAGGTCGTGCCGGAACTTACATATTGAACCTTCATTGGTGTATCCAAAGAAGAAACGAGGTGCCAGTTTTACATCATCCGTAGGTTCGTTGATACGTTGAAGGTGTCCATTCTCGTCCTGTGTGAATAGCACCTCAACCTGTATTTTCATTAGTTCAATATCGGTTTGACGAATACTCATTTCTTATACTTTCCGAAATTCATAGTAACTCTGATACCGAAGCTGCGAGATACCTCCCGTTTTCAGAGCATCCTGTACCAAACAACCCTCCTCATGAACATGCGTGCAGGCACCTTTCACGCAACGCTCTCGGAGTGAATTTATCTCTGGAAAATACCGATCCATTAAGCGGGGCTCAATGTCCCAGAAGTTTAATTCCCGAAGTCCCGGTGTATCGGCGATAAAACCGCCGAAATCCAAGTTGTAAAGTTGGGTTGCAACGGTCGTGTGTCTACCGCCCCGTCTCGGATTCACTGTGTTCGTTTTCAGTTTCAAATTGGGCTGAATGGCATTCAAGAGCGAAGATTTTCCGACTCCCGATAATCCTGTGAATGCCGAAATCTTCCCTTGCATCCACGCTTTCAAATCCTCGATCCCCTCACCGGTTGTTGCACTCGTGAGCATTGTTCGATACCCAATTTTCTGATAAACTGCGGCTATTGAATCCACCTCCGATCGGTTTTCGAGCATATCAATTTTATTGAAACAGATAAGCGGTTCAATTCCTGATGCCTCGGCGATAACGAGGAATTTGTCCAGCATTCGCTGCCAGATTGGAGGCTCTTTTACAGAAGACACGATAACCAATCCATCAAGATTTGGAATGCGAATAACGCTTTTAGATTGTGTTCCTCTGCGTTTATATTCACTTCTCCGCCGCATAACGGCAACAATCGCACCATGCGTTTCATCAATTACTTGAATTTTGACGCGATCCCCAACATAAACCTGCTGATTTGTGCTAAATGCATCTCGCTTTCCCCGTAGCGAGCATTGATATTGATTTGCGTCACACTGCACGATGTAAATACCGTTGCTCGCACGCATTACGATACCTTCGGGAAGTCCAACCAGATTTTCGTTATCGAAAAGGTAACCAGTCCGCTTGAGGAGTTCCTCGTCAGGTATAATGCGTGCCGCTTTGATAGCACTGAGACGCCTGACTCGGTCTTTGACAAGCATCTTCTCTGATTTGAGCAGCAAGGCAACAACGACCGGTTTATCTGTGTCGTTGTCAAGGGCATTCTCCGCATCTCGAATCGCTGAATTCATACCGAGATAAACCTTACTATAGTTGACGTGCTTACGCCAATCAAAAGCCGAGTAATCACCTGCGATAATTTTTTCTGCTTCACTTAAAGTTGTGCCTGCGTAAACCGACATTGCCATAGGTTTTACTTACCTTTGTTTTGTGTACTCCGAATCACTGCGAATGGTTTAAAGGGGGATTGGTTAAGACTCTGATAAAACGCGGTAATCCTTCACCTACATACACTTTTGGATGCACTTTAGGAGGCATCGCGTGAATGATGTGCTGATTTTTCTTGACGTGTTTCACAAAATTGGTTATTCTTTTGATGCGTAAAGAATTGATCGAATGCGATAGAAGTATCCATCAAATCATTTTATTGAGGACAAGGAGAATACCCATGAAAACGTATCGCGCCGCTGTTATTGGTTGTAGCCGGATGGGTGCATTTATTGATAACGAAGTCCCCGATTACGAAGCCATTAAGTTACCTTATTCCCATGCCGCAGGTTTTTTTGCCGAAGAACGAACGGATCTTATCGCATGCGCCGACCTGCGTCCCGAAGTCATGGAACATTTTGGAAACCGATACAATGTTCCCAAACCGAATCAATACACCGATTACCGTGAGATGCTTGAAAAAGAACAGCCCGATATTGTCAGCGTTGCCACACAACCAGAGCATCGCGCAGAAATCGTTATTTACGCAGCAGAACACGGTGTGAAAGCCATCTATGCAGAGAAAGCGATGGCGGCTTCTATGGACGAGGCAGCAGCAATGGTATCGGCGGTAGAAGCAAACAACGTCGCCTTTAACCTCGGCACGAATCGCCGATGGCATACAGGTTTTGACAAGATGAAAGAGGTCATTGACAGCGGTGAAATTGGTAACCTACGTACTTTGATTATCTATTCAAATGGTACACTTTTCAACTCAGCCAGCCATCACTTGGACTTAATTCTACGTTTGAATAGCGACGCGCCTGCGAGTTGGATTACAGGCTATCTGCCACAAGGAGACTCGGTTTTCGATGGGAATGAACTGCGATCGGATCCGAGTGGCGGTGGAACAATCCAGTTTGAAAATGGTGTGACGGCACATGCGATGCTAACGCCGCGCAGTAGTGAATGGGAAGCCATTTGTGACGGCGGAACGGTTACATGCTGGAACAACGGTTGGCAGTGGCATCTCCGTAAAAAGCAAGATGTACCGGGATGGCGGACGTGTCAGGTCCCCGACACCTTTCCTGACTATGAACGGACCAGTAGCACCGCAAACTTGATTAAAGACCTGGTTCATGCCTTAGATACTGGAGAACCGACGCGAGGCGGTGTCCGGTGCGCGTATGCCAGCACGGAGCTGATTTTCGGCATCATTGAATCGCATCTACACAACGGCGCGCGTATTGAACTGCCGCTGACAGACTCAAAAGTCCGTTTACAAAGAAATCCAACTGCCAGACAACCGCGGGTCGAGTAACCATAGCAAGTTTGGAAGGATATGTTTTCAGAGGTTTCAGTTATCGCTTTTCAGTTGTCAGGGTTAGAAACCCCTCGTACAAGGGACGCACGCCGAATATCGTCTAACTCTTCTGCATTGAAAACACCGGCTCGATAGAGGTTCCGATACTCTTCGGAGACGCTCTGACCGAATATCATCAGATCGTCGGTGTTAATCGTTACCGGCACGCCGTTGTCATATAAGGCACGAATGGGATGTGCGGCGAGATCCGGCACTGCATCTAACATCACATTGCTTGTTGGACAGACGTTCAATTGTATCTGATGCTCCGAGAGCCACCGCATGACTTCAACGGATTCTGCCGCGGCAATACCGTGTTGGACTTCGTCTAAGTCGAGAACTTCGACGGTTCGCCTGACTTCCTCCGCGTCTTTAAATTCCCCAACATGTGCTTTGAGTTTCATTCCTGCTTCGCGTGCTTTTTTATATAAAGGTTTCACGGCTTCGGGGGGACATGCTTCTTGACGGTCATAGAGGTCAATCGCTTGAAACAGTTTTAATTCTATCGCCTCATGCGCCAACGCCATCAATTTTGAGTCATCAGCATGCGTCCGCGGAAAACCGAGCTCTGGACGCAGGTTAACCTGTGTCCGATATTGCTCAATCAATCCGTCAAGAAATGACCGCACCCCAACTAATTCATCTGGATAGTATTCAGCCAACCGGATGTCAAAACTCATCTCAAGCACGACAACGCCATCTTGGACTGCATCCCTTATCCCTGACGATGCAACAAACTTAAAACTGTCGGGGGTTATTATGTGATCGCTTAAAACTGCGTTTACGTATTCCATCATCCCTTCAAGTCCTCTCATTTTGGGAGGGGGACGTTCTAAGGGATGCCCTAACCAATGTTCCAGATTTTCTAACCGTGTACTTAAGAAAGCATGAGAGTGAACGTCGGTTTTGGGGATAGTTTTTATAGCGTCCAAGTTATCTGTGGAGAGTGCTTCAATGAAATTCATATCTCTTTCTTTGCAACAATAGCAAAACTCACATTGTAAGCCATTTGATGTGCCCAACTCCCCGGTGTCGCTTCAATGTCAGGTTGGGTCCAAGGACGTTCTTCAACATGTTCAATCCGAAAACCGTTGGCCAAGAGTCCGTTAAATATATCACCCAAATAGTGCCGAAAGTCATACGCCCCATCTGAATACCTGCAAACACGTTCAGAATACGGCACGGGGATGCGATAGTATTCACCATCCCATTCCAAGAAATGGGACGCTGGATTACCAAAATCTACACGATACCACCCGTCTGGACGGATAATCCTCGACACGCCTTTATAGATCTCATGAACAGACGGCACCCAACTCATCGAAGGACCTTGATAGACAAAATCAAACGATGCGTCCGCAATTGCCGATAGGTCTCGCATGTTGAGGCGAAGTGTCTCGACCTGATAGCCGTAATGCTTCGCAGCGGTAATATCTCCATCAAGCTGACCCTGTGTAAAGTCAATCACAGTCACATTGGCACCGAGCAGACCAAAAACTGCCGACTGCTGTCCACCACCTGCTGCGAGACACAGCACATCTTTGTCCGCAACATCTCTGAGTAGATGCGCCGGATAGATTTGGTAGAGCTCATAAGAAATCGGGTCAAGCCGACCCTCAGCATATTTCAGAATATCATCTCTATCCAGATTGAGCCACGGGACAGTAAAGCCGCCTTTCTTTACAACTTCGGCTTCCCAACGCGCCCGATTGGCAATTGTAATCTCGTCATTCATACCATTACACTCTCTATCCATGCCTCATCAATCTCAAGACCAAAACCGGGGGCATCCGAGGGAGCGACATAGCCGTCTTTGATGACTGAGGTGCCAGGCAGCTTGACCATCTCTTCGAGAGGCACACCCGGCGGAGAGACACCCTCAGAGCGTTCACCCCACGTGATCGCAGGCATCGCAAGTGCGAGATGCTGACCGTAAGGGTAATTCATTCCGGCGTGTGTAATTACGGAGATACCGTTTGCCTCGGCGATATGGCAAATTTTTGCTGCCGATGTAATACCGCCACACCACAAAACGTCCGGTTGAAAGATGTCAACCAACCGTCGTCCTGCAGCACCTGCAAAGACAGTAGGCAGATACCAGTGTTCTCCCGTCGCAAGTGTTTGCCAAGGGAGGCGTTGACGCACTGTTTCATAGCCAACAAAATCGTCAGGTGGAATGTAATCCTCCATCCATTTTAGCCCATAAGGCTTCGTGGTTTCACAGACGCGGACAGTATGCTCTATGTCAAACCCTGTCCACGAATCCAACATTAAATCAACTTTATCGCCAATCGCTTCTCGTGTCGTTGCGACCAATTCTTCGAGCTTTCGCAAACCTTCCAATCCGTGTATCGGCCCCCACGGCGTGAAGAGTTTTGTGGCTTTGAAACCGAGTTCCATATACCACTCCTGATCGAAACCGGACGCATAGCAGAAAATCTTTTCCTTCTGGGGTCCACCGAGTAACTCATAAACCGGTCTCTTTAGGATTTTGCCTTTGAGGTCCCAGAGGGCACAATCAACCGCACTGATGGCGTAACTCGTTAAGCCAGTGGCACCGAAGGCAGCACTTGATCGCACCATCAGATCCCACAATTTCTCAGTCGCCATGCAATTTTCACCAACCAGCCGCGGGGCAAAGTGATCGTTGATAATACGGGTTACGGGACCACCATGAATTGAGATACCGAACCCCCACGTGCCGTCTTCCGCCGTTACAATGCACGCAGGTCGGTTCCAACCGGAACCACGTCTGTCAGCTTCAGCATACCGGGTGACGGGACGGTTCATCGGAAACTGTCCTGCGCGGCTCGGTGTGCGTGGGGTCGTTGTCGGTTTTGGGTTCAGTTCAATTTCTATGGCGCGAATTTCTTTAATTTTCATAGAATCTCCTTTCTACGTCTATGTCCTCGCCATTTCAACCCTGCCTGGGAGTTTACTGAGAATCAGTTTTTCCATTTCCACTTTGTGGCTGGCATTATCAATGTCAATGCTAACAAGTCCACCGTTAGCATCATAATCAAGTAGAATACCTTCCGAGATTTCTCGGGTCTCCACGCTGGGTTGTTCGGACAAGTTAATATATAGTGAATCAGTTTCTGAATAATAGTTAAGTTTCATGGCTTGAATCCTCGATCTGGAAAAGCATCAGCGGGACTTTTTGATTCTCTCAGCTCGCGGCAAACCTTTAGTAAAGCCTCTTGAATGTTTAAGAACTCAAGGTATCCCGGTGGTAGTGGATATTTTGCAGCGTCAAACCGTTCAAACGGATCGTCGATCTTCCGCCTTGCAAAAGCATAAAGTGCTTTCTGTTCGACTGTTGCTTCAGCTACCTGTTCAAACGGGATCCCACAATCATTTCGCCATAACTGAGGTTCAACGACATCCACCACCTCTTGAATTGGGGAGGCCCGATTTCCAAATTTTGAGTTCAGAAAGTCAGCTAACCTCTCAGCCTGCACACGTGGATTACGGATAATATCTTCGTAGCCGAAAAAGAGTTTGTGTTGTGCATCCTCTGTGTGCTGTAGAATTAGCGTCATTATATGTTGCCAACGTAGTAAATTCATTGCAACAAAAGAAATCGTGCCTTTCATATTGGACGGCATAATGAACTTCTGCCATGAGACCGCTGTGTCAAAAGGATTACGAACCGTGATTATGTAAATCGCATCGTCCCATATCCGTTTCCAAAACGGCAAAAAATGGCTGAGTGCCGGGTCTTTCCAAAACCAAGGACCCCCGTTGTGCATTTCAGCCATCAGTTCAGTGGCTTTTTTCCTATACACCGGGGCAGTGGCTTTGTTTTCCATTCGCTGCTGGAAGTCACAATCCCACCAAGTCGCGCCAGTATCAAAACCCCCTAACTCAGCGAGTAGATCCCATAATGGCAGATATTCCCAATACCCTCTCGGGGCATGTGCATCAGCTTTGTGTAATTTCTCGGAAGGTCCCGCATACGCGCCCCATCTGTGTAACATCTCAGCAACAACAGATGTTCCGCTACGTTCTACACCGAGTATGATAATAGGGCACCTGTCGGGATTGAACATTCAAAGGTCCTTATACTAAAATGGAGTATGCGATTTTTCTTGCGCGAAACCCCCTTCTACTATATCATAACGGCTTATAAAGACAGATTTTACTTTTTCAAACGTCCCCATTAAAGTATAGCATTTTTCTCGGTTTTTCTATAGCAAAAACCGCACCAGGATTGAGGAAAATAACGTGAATTCAAATACCGTTCAGACGCTTAATACCGGCACAGAACTGTTTATCGACGATGCCCTGATTGCTTCCAAATACAGCGTGAAACGCACGCTGCATCCATGCGTAAAGCACGATGTTTCCGTACTTAAACCCGATCCCAACAACCCGTGGGAACACGGAGGACCCGATCAGTCGAGACGCGTCCATCTCTACGGCACTACGATGTATGATGCTGCTTATGGAAAATATCGCATGTGGTACATGTGTCGGATGGGACCGCATTGGCGGTTCAAAGCGAACGAGATTCCAGGGCTTTACGTCCCACGTCCCGACCGCAATCCGTCAACATATAGAGGGCAGACACACGACGCTTATGGGAGGAAATTCGTTGAGAACGACCGCGGCGATCTCACCTGCTACGCCGAGAGTGACGACGGATTGACATGGACAAAACCCAACCTCGGACTCTTTGAATTCAACGGAAACCCAAACAACAACATCGTGTGGGACCTCCACGGTGCATGTGTTTTCCGAGATGACGCTGAATCGGATCCGCAGAAACGGTATAAGATGATCGGTTTTTGCAGACGGTATCGCAACGTCTTCTTGCTCACGTCACCAGACGGTATTCGGTGGGACGATTCAGATTATTTGGAACCGGTTGCAGATCGGGATAACGAAGGTGCGTTCAACGTTATCTGGGATAAGAAAACAGAGATGTTCCGAGCTTACGGACTGATCCGCGGGGACGACAAAGATGCCCGACGCATGATCGCATATACCGAAAGCCCACGCCTGGAGGGACCGTGGAAACCGCTTGTGCCGATGTTCGGTGCTACTGATGTAGATGACGAGGTTGGTGTCCAGAGATACGGTGCGGACCGTGCTGAAATCCACAACATGTCAGGTTTCCTTTATCATAACATTTACATCGGTCTCGCCGGGGTGTTGTATGTGACGGGACCGGGTGCGGCGGAGCATGAGATTCCGATTGATGGACCGATCGATGCACAGTTGGTTTGTAGCCGAGACGGGTTTAATTGGGACTATCCTGATTCCGATCGAACGCCGCTTATTCCGCGCGGTGAGAGCGGGACATTTGATTGCGGTATGATTATGGGAACGGCTATAGAGCCGATCATCACCGACGACGAAATCCACTGGTACTACACGGGAACGGTTCACACGCATGGTGCGCAGATGAAGGACAGACATAAAGAGATTGGACTTGCGAAGTGGCGATTAGACGGCTTTGTTTCGCTTGATGCTGATGCGGCGGGTGGGGTCGTTGAAACCGTGCCGTTGCAGATTCCAGACGGTGGACTTAAGATTAATGCAGATGCAAGTAGGGGTCAGATTGGTGTTGAGGTATTGACAGCTGATGGAGAAGTTCAACCCGGATTTTCAATTGATGACTGTATTCCGTTGACAACGGATAATGTCCGACACTCGGTGCAATGGAAGTCAGTTACGTTAGCGGATGTAGAACAACCCCTGCGGCTCCGATTTGTGCTGAATCGTGCGAGGCTCTATGCTTTTCGCATCCAGTAATCACCAATAGTGTTGGGTTGGGCGGACATGTCCGCTATTTCTCGGTTCTTCGTCTTTTGTGATGCCGCTCAGTCCTCCTCAATCTTTATGCTGAATTTAATGTCAGCCTCGCCGGGGTTGCGTCCGTCCGTTTCATTTTTTGTTGCAAGTTATTTCGTTTTCCTTGAAAAAATGTGAATTTTTCAAAAAATCGAAGGTTAAATATCTTTGGTGGCAAAATTTATGTGAAAGCACAAAAGATTTAACAGCTTTCCAAAAACGTGTTACAATACTTAACGTATATAAATCTCAATCAGGATTACCGAATGTTTTATCTGTCGTTTCCCACAGACTTTGGTCTGGGAATAGACCAAATCTCTCTCACATTATATGGAAAATGCCTTCGTATCCTCGTAGGCTTGGGTATTATTTTGTCTAATAATTCCATGCGCCGTGCAGGGGTGGGCTTATAGGTAACAGATAAAACATTTTAGAAGTTACACAACATAATGCCCATCACTGACTGGCATAAAAGCAAGATTTCGGTGAGGGTGTTTCTTTTTTAACACGACAACAAAAGGCATCACGTTTGCAGGCAAGA
>JAJECD010000178.1 GCA_022822215.1 Candidatus Poribacteria bacterium
TCTTTTCGGCTGCTATCCCTATTGCGTCAATCCAAGTTTGGAAGGCAGCTGAAGGCTTCGTCCCTTCCTTAACTGAATATTTTTGGATAATTGTCCCAAGAAACTTTGGAATCTTGTTCGGGAAAGGATAGGTTGCCTCCCTGAGAATTGGTAAGGATCTACCTTGTCTTGACCATGCCGCCCACTGCGATAAAATTGAAGCGAGACTTTCTGTTGCCATCATTGAGAAGTAGTCAGGAAACATCGGGACGATAAAATAGTCACTTGTCATTAGCAAATTCCGATTTATCGGACCTAAACTAGGTCCCATGTCCACTAAGATAAAATCAGCATTGTACTTTTTGGCAGTTTTCATAAAGAGATAAGGCAGTGAACCTGGCAGGTTCTGGAGACTTACCAACGAACTGGACAGTTCTTGAGCCATTCCCAAGACAACCTCGTATTCAGCAAATCCAATGTGTCCTGGCAATAGGTACATGTTAGGTTGTCCCTTGACCTGCTCACAAACGACAGGTTCAAGCGGGACTGGGCGAGATTCAAAAGCCGGAGCAAGTCCGTCGCGGATATTGCGCACCTCTCCTGATCCAGACTCGTAAATTGCAGCGAACGCTTCGGTATCCCTGAATCCGAGTACCATGCCTGTGAGATTGCACTGCGGGTCACAATCAACAATCATAACTCTTTTCCCTTTGTTCGCAAGCATCCAGCCGAGATTGAAGGTTGTCGTTGTCTTGCTGACACCGCCCTTGTGATTGAAAAGCGCAATTTGTTTTATCATACGGATATCCTCTTAAATGTTTCCAATGCGGTTACCCTATTTAGCGTCTAAATCTATTATACACTATATCATACCAATTTTCAACGGAAGAATAACTCCTGATTTGAGCGGTATGTCTTTGAAAAAGTGCTTCTGATCCTCTTGCCAAAATTTATAGAGTATGTTATTATGCTCTTATAATTCTCAAAAAGGAGACTCATAATGGCAGTTTTTTTACATACAAGGGTTCGCGTCAGCGACCTTGACGATTCTATTAATTGGTATTGCGACCACTTGGGGTTCAAAGTCCTCAGTCGGAGCGATAAGTCACCGGCAGGCAACCAGATTGTACATCTCGAACTTCCAGGAAACGCACACACCTTAGAACTCACCTATTCACCCGACTTCGAGCTTCAGGTCCAAGAGGATCTGATGCACTTTGCTATCGGTGTACCCGATATTGTTGAATTTTGCGACGAACTTGAAAAAGCAGGGTTAGAAATTTGGCCCGATGCATGGCGCGAACAGTTCACATCCGGCGGAATGAAAATGGCATTCATTACCGATCCAGACGGTTATGAAGTTGAGATATTGGAGCGGGCAGATACCTCCGGCGATCCGCTGGACGTTCTTGACGAATAATCCTAAACGTAGGGCCAGAATTGGTTCCACGCAGTGAGCCAATCCTTTGCACGGCTTTCCGCTGTGACGGGACCCGTTATTTCAACACCTGCGCGCCCCTTGAATTCCGCAAGTTTATCAACGCTTCCGACTTCGATTTTGATTGTCGTTGGTGCTTCAGGGACGTACGGCTTAACCCCGGTTAAATCTGTAAGTGCCTCTTTCGCCGCGTCTTCGATCCGTTGACGGGCACGGACAGGTGGCAACTGTCGCGCACTATATCGGCTGAGTCCTTGTTTAACTGCGACCGTAGGCAGCGCGTCGCCGAGGAGTGCTTTCGCTTCTCGGCAGACTGCCGCGTCGCCGGTAACAAGCGCGACTGGCACGCCATAGGCACCGTTGAGCGCGGCGTTCACACCGGTTTCACCGACCAGATCGTCGTTGAACCATAGGTTCCGGTACTGTACGCTGGAGATGGTGTGACACAACACACCGTCAGGCGTGCCGTTGCGGGCGTGCATACCGATAAGCAAGCACGCATCGCACCCGCTTTTCCACATATCCTCATAGCGTCCCCAGCCGTGATGCGCCACCCATTCGCAATCTGGATGAATTTTATCAGGGATGAGTGAGTTGAAAGTCCAACCTTTCCCTGCCCCGTGGCAATCCACAACGACAATTTCTGTTGCCCCTGCAGCTTTCGCACCACGCACCGCAGCGTTAATTTCTTCCGTGTAAAGGTGTCTCCCTTCCTCAAACATTGGCGCGCCGCCGCTCACCTGATCCCACACGACGATACCGCTAACCCCTTCCATATCCGACATAATCAGTACCCGCATTATTATCCCCTTTTTTCGTTCAAATTTGTTATAGAAAATCTTAGTTTTTGGGGGTAGTATAAACCTAATATTTTAAAAATTCAAGCAGAAAGTTGGGTGGCAGACTGTTGCTAATCGCTGACAACCAATAGCCAACAGCTAAATGATTTTTTGACTTATATGCGCTATTGTGCTATAATTCTATTACGCAAAAATTGTTGAATCAAAAAAATAACGAATACAAGATCTTAATTTTCCCTATGGACGCAATCAAAACAGAAGTTTACAATATCCTTGAAAACGCAATTCGTGCCGCTATCGCGGCAGACGAACTCTCTATAACCGAAGTGCCGGATATCCCATTTTCCCCGACGAAGACCCCGGAACACGGCGATATCGCCACGCCAATCGCATTGGGACTCGCAAAGCAGGCACGGATGGCACCTCGCAAGATAGCCGAGATTATTGTTAAACACATTAATCTTGAAGCACACCCAACCCTCCACAAAATCGACATCGCAGGCGCAGGTTTCATAAATATCCATCTCTCCAATGAATGGCTCTACGACACACTCCGAACGATCGCAACGATGCAATCGCGTTATGGTACATCCGACAAAGGGGCGGGGAAACACCTACAGATTGAATTTGTCAGTGCCAACCCAACAGGACCGCTTAATATTGTCAGCGGACGCGCCGCAGCTGTCGGGGATACCCTCGTCAATCTCCTAAACGCTATAGGCTATAAGGCAATCCGTGAATTCTACGTCAACGATGCCGGGGGTCAGGTCGAACGACTCGGTGAATCGATTGATGTGCGTTATCGACAGGCACTCGGTGAAGAGAATCTGGAAATTCCAGAAGGCGGGTATCAGGGAGAATATCTCCGGGAATTCGCGGCGGCTATTGTTGAAACCGAGGGAGATAAGTGCCTTCAACTTGAGGCGGACGCGCGAATTGCCTACTTTCGAGATAAAGGTATTGACCACATCTTGGCACAACAGAAAGCTTCTCTCGAACGTTTCGGTGTGAGTTTCGATGTCTGGTCGAGCGAAAAAGCAATCCGGGACAGCGGGAAACCGGAGGAGATCATCGAACGCTTCCGAGAGAAACAATACCTTTATGAAGCCGAAGGCGCGACGTGGTTTCGGACGACAGATTTCGGGGACGATAAGGACTGCGTGGTTATCCGTAGTAACGGCGAATACACCTATTTTGTGCCGGATGCCGCGTATCACCGGGATAAATTTGATAGAGGCTTCACGACAGTCATTGACCTATTTGGACCCGACCATCAAGGTCACATTACGCGCCTTAAAAGTTTCGTCAAAGCACTCGGTATGTCCGATGATTGGCTCGAAATTTCTATTATTCAACAGGTGAATCTCGTCGATGCAGAAGGCAATCGGTTGGATATGTCAAAACGGCGCGGGCAGTTCTTTACGCTTGATGCCCTCATTGACGAACTCGCAGAGACTGTCGGTGAGCAGTTTGCGGTGGACGTTGCCCGTTATTTTTTCCTCATGCGTGCTAATAATACACACCTCGATTTCAATATGGAATTAGCCGTCACGCACGCCACCGAAAACCCAGTCTTTTACATTCAATATGCGCATGCACGGTGCTGTAGCATTTTTGAGCAAGGAGATGAACAAGGTATCGCACCCAAACCTATTGAAGCCGTCTCTCTGGAACAACTCACTGAGCCGATGGAACATGAACTGATTCGGAAATTAGCCGAATTTCCATCCGTCGTGCTACTGAGTGCCGAGACGCGCGAGGCGCACCGTGTGCCGCATTATCTACACGAACTTGCCGGAATTTTTCATCCATACTACAACCAACATCGAGTCCTCGATCCGTCGGACATGGAAAAAACGCACGCACGGCTTGCTTTGGTGCAGAGCGTACAAATGGTATTGCGGAATGGATTGACACTACTGGGCATCTCTACACCCGTATCTATGTAAAGGTTTTTTATCATTGCTTCTGAGCTGCTGCGTCCGTTGTTCTTTTACATACTTAATTGTTAAGCAACCTTTAATAACCTGGAGGCGGTTGGACTTAACCCAAAACCATCGTGAAACGAAGTGGAACGATGACCAGATTTAATAGTTAAAAAAAGGAAAAATATGACGATGGATTATAGAAAAACAGATAAGGCACACGTGTGGCATCCGTTGTTTCAGCATCAACGCCTTGAAGAGACATCGTTAGCGGTCTTTGAATCCGCACACGGGACAACACTCGTGGATTCAGACGGACGCGAGTATTTAGACGCATATTCCGCCTTGTGGAATGTCAATGTTGGTTACGGACGGCAGGAAATCGCAGACGCTGTCTACGCGCAGATACAGCAACTGCCCTACTATCCCCACTCGCAGATTAATGTTCCCGCCACGGTATTAGCCGAACAACTTGCTGCCTGTCTTCCGGGTGATTTGAACCACGTCTATTTCTGCAATAGTGGTTCAGAGGCAAACGAAACCGCTATCAAAATGGCGAGGCAGTATGGGAGACAGACCTACCCGGGCGAGAATCGCTATAAGATTATCAGTCGCTATCGCGGGTATCATGGATTCACTTATGGCGCACTCTCAGCGACGGGGCAGGCGCGAAGAAGGAAAGCATTTGAACCCCTCGTGCCCGGCTTCCTACACGCACATCCGCCTTATTGCCACCGATGCCCCATCGGGTTGAACTATCCATCTTGTGGCACTGAGTGTGCAGATGAAATTGAACGGATGATTCACTGGGAAGGCCCCGAAACCGTCATCGCTGTCATCGCTGAACCTATCATTGGTGGTGGGGGTGTGATTATCCCACCCGACGAATACCTGCCAAGACTCCGGCAAATCTGTGACGACTACGGCTTACTTCTCATTCTTGACGAAGTGATTACCGGCTTTGGGCGCACCGGAAAGATGTTCGCATGTGAGCATTGGGACGTACAACCCGACCTTATCACGCTGGCAAAAGGACTCACCAGCGGCTATATACCCCTCGGTGCCTGCGTCGCTTCAGCCGAGGTTTTCAACGCATTCCTTGGAGCGTCCGATGACGATAAGGAATTTGCGCAGGTCTGTACCTACGGGGGACACCCCGTGGCGTGCGCTGCAGGGATCGCGAACCTGAAAATTCTCCAAGAAGAACGTCTCTGGGAAAACGCAGAAAAAGTTGGCGCTTATCTACTCTCGAAGTTAGAGCCGTTGCATGACTTACCGATTGTCGGAGATGTTCGAGGCAAAGGCTTGATGCTCGCTGTAGAACTCATCGAAGCCGATGGCGCACAGCTCGCGACAGCAAAGACAAACCAAATTGTAGGGCAGTTGCGAGAAGAAGGTATTATCGTCGGGAAAATCGGTCATGCCATTGAGGAGCCGGAAAATATTATTTTCATCGCGCCACCACTGATTCTAACCGAAGCGGAGGCGGATAGAATCTTTGAAACGCTACGGCAAGTACTTGTCCAATAAGAGTTTTAACTGATGTCGTTTCGCCGGTGGTATCTTGTCCGGATGCGTAGCGAGTGCGTATTCAAGCGCAGTTGAACAGGGGCAGCTCCGCTGTTCTTCTGGGATTTTAGCAATAGCACTGCGCACTATTTTCTTGGAAGTCTCAACGTTAAAACGGACGTTATCAAGGATCATCTCGGTCGTCACGTTATCGTGATCAGGGTGCCAGCAATCGTAATCCGTGGCGCATGCCAGAACGGCGTAACTAATCTCTGCCTCGCGAGCGAGTTTGGC
>JAJECD010000098.1 GCA_022822215.1 Candidatus Poribacteria bacterium
TCAGCAAGCGCAGCTTGCATAGCAGTTTCAAATTCGCCTTCAGTCTGGACAGTAAAGGCGCGTCCTGTGCCTAAGAGTTGGGGTACATAGGTGTAGTCCCAATTCTCTATATCGTTAAAACTCCCCTCAATGAACGGACGAATAGTGCCGTAGCCCGAATTGTTTAGCACAAGAACGATCGGATTCAGCCCGTAACGGATAGTCGTTGAGAGTTCGGTGCCTGTCATTTGGAATGCCCCATCGCCCACGATAACAAGGGGGCGGAACGTGGGCTTGCTGAGTTGTGCACCAAGTGCGGCAGGGATTGCGAATCCCATTGATGTATAATAGGCAAGGCTAAGAAACTCTGTATGTTCAGGGAGCCGTAGGTCCGCAGCGGCCCAAAGACAGTCCCCCACATCCGCAATCACCGTCATGTCTTCATGGAGAAATAGATTTAGGTGTTGGAACAGGCGGCGCACTGTAAGCGGTTGGTCAGGCACCATTTCAAAAGGTTCTGGCACCATCAGGACCCATTCCAAGTCTATATTTCCCCGTTCCTTGAGTTGGGGAGAACACAAGCCGTCGATAAAATCCTCAAACATGACATCTTCATAAGTGGAATAGCGAACCGCAATCCTATCCGAGGTCGCATAAACGCAGTACCCTTGATGGAGGTTTGACCTGTAACTTCCAAAGTTCACATCTGTCATAAAAGCACCCAGCACGATAACACAATCAGAGGATTCTACAACTGCTGTGACCTCATCTCTGCCTGTCGCGCCGCCATAAATACCCAAGTGGAGAGGGTGTGCCTCCGGCATAACCGATTTGCCCAATAGAGTCGTCGCCACGGGAAGTTGTTTCTCTTCAGCAAAGCGACGTAATTTGTCTTGGTAGCCGAATCTGTGGAGTTCAGCCCCTGCTAAAATGATCGGATTGTGGCTCTGGTTTATAAAATCAATTGCATCGGTTAAGGCAGCGTTCAACGTTTCTGGATCACTGTCATGTCCCCCCGTTGAGGGACGTTGGTAGCCTATCTCCTCCACACCCACCATATCCCTTGGCAATTCAATATAGCCCGGACGCTTATGCCAATAGACAGCATCCAGGACTCTGTCTATTTCGTTAAAGGCAGTAAGGGGTTCGTCGAGAAGTGTCGCGGCAACGGTGATCTCCTCATAAATCCGTTGCTGCGTGTAAAAATCTCTGCCTTTATGGTGCAGGAGCATCTCTTTCTGACGCTCTTGGATCCCTGGGCTACCGCTAATGACAACAAGGGGTGATTTTTCAGCGTAGGCACCTGTAACAGCGTTGATCATAGACAGTCCACCAACCCCGTAAGTGACACACGCAGCTCCCATACCCTTCATGCGGGCATAAGCATCTGCCGCATATCCGGCCGTTTCTTCTCGCGTTGTGCCAATGTGTTGAATAGGACTCTTCTCGATTAGATCGAAGAATTGCACAACATAGTCCCCAGGGATGCCGAAAATGTGGTCGATATTGTAACTCTGCAATTTTTTCAGCAGGTATTCACCGATGGTTGGTTTTCTATTTTTCATTTGTAGTTCCTTAAAGCGGACATAATACCTTAGGTCTTGTCAGAAACTCTAAATCCAACAATCCGGGCACATCTTCGAGAATCGCGTACACATCGTAATCCTCAAAAGCCGCTCGTGGTGTAACACCTGACAGCGTAGCAATGAATGTAATGCCAGCCCGCTGTGCCGTCTTTGCATCCGTCACACTATCCCCGACATAGAGACAACTTCTTGGATCACTGTTCGTTTCGGTGACTGCCATGTGTAGACCTTCCGGATTCGGTTTGTACGGTGCATCGCCACCGCCAACAATAACTGGAAAAGCGTCTACCAAATTCTCTTTCGCGAGAATCCCCTGAATGTAATGCCGATTTTTCTGAGAGACGATAGCGAGTTGGATATTAAGGTTCTGCAATGCCTGTATTGTTTCCGGCACACCCGCGTAGAACTCCGCCAACGCAACCATTGTCTCATCAGCGCGTTGAAAGAACAGACGCTCAAATTCATCAGTCCGTTTGGTATCCGCCTCCCGTGCAAGAGCTGGGAGTATATCCGGTAGCGATAAACCGATTGTCTTCCGAATCGCAGCATCAGAAGCGAGCGGTAAACCCATTTTGTCAAACGCAAAATTAACACCATCAATAGTTCCACCTGCAGAATCTACCAAGGTATAGTCAAAGTCGAATATAATCGTCTGGACAGGCAGCTTCAATTCGCTCAATACTCAAGTTCGGATATCCCGACCTCCGCTGCTGTCTCTTGAATTTGCCGCCATGTTTCATCATCAATAGGAATGCCATCCCGTAAACGATGTTCTGTCTGGCGTGCCTCGATTTCACCCGGGGTCAAGATTGACTCGAATCCGGGTGCGGTCGGTGCGGCTTTCACGTGGGCAATGAGTCCATCGACATGATCATAGAAGTCTTCAAGCGGTGTAAAATTAGCGATGTCCAGTGCTATCATCAGGACCCCGTTCTGGAGGCGTGTGTTTCCAGAACCGCTACAGCCCGCGCCAGACAAGGCACCGCCTAAAATGTCAATCATCAAACCGAGGGCGTATCCCTTGTGTCCAGCAATTCCGCCGAGTGGTAACAGTGCCCCCGGTGGGGTTTCCATCAGGTCTTGTGGGTTCTGTGTCGGTTCGCCTTCGCTGTTGGTGAGCCAACCGAGCGGTACAGAATCTCCACGGTTAACTGCAACACGAATTTTGCCTTGCGCAACAACGCTGCTTGTGATGTCGAGCAGGATTGGGTGTCCATTGCGTGTCGGTGTAGCGATTGCGATGGGATTTGTTGCGAGTCGTCCGTCTCGTCCACCGAACGGCGCGACGTAGAGTGCCGTTCCACCCGCATTTACCATCGTGATGCCGATCATACCCGCTTCGGCTGCCATCAGCGGATAGCTTCCGATCCGTCCGATGTGGTTGCAGTTGTAGACACTGATTGCGCTAATTGTGCTTGACTTCGCCTTCTCAATTGCGAGCGACATCGCTTTTTGTGCGATAACGTGCCCGAACCCCCAATTGCCGTTGATAAGGGCATGCGAAGCCGATTCACGCGCAATTTCCATCGGTGCTCCCGGCTGAATTAACCCGGATTCGATGAGTCCAATGTACTGTGGAATGCGGATAACGCCGTGTGAGTCATGTCCTGCGAGGTTTGAGGCGACGAGCAGTTCCCCGATAATCGCTGCTTCGTCGCTCGGAACATCTCCCGCTTCAAAAATGTCGGTTGTGATTTTCTGTAACTGGTGCTGCGTGAAATTTAGCATATCGGTGTTAGCGTCTACCTCTGCTTTCTGCTATGCTGCGTCAAACAGCGATGGGAAGTGGCGGTATGGGTCGCCAGGTTCACGGAAGAGAATCCGCTGCCGCTCTGTTAATTCTATGTCTTCCGGTTGTGCCATGCGCTGCGATTTCCAGGCGATATGTGAAACACAATACTTATACAACAGGGAGCGACGTTGATGCTTTCCATTCCACGCTGCCGTGCCGTGGGTCAGTGCTTCAGTAAACAGGATCGCTGAACCTGCTGGCACCTCTGGAATAATCACACAAGATGCGTCTTCGGGAGCAGCATCTATCTGGCGTGGCAGCTTGAAATTGCTCTTATGGCTCCCCGGAATACAGCAGAATCCACCGTGTGCTGGTCCGGCATCGGTGAGGTTCCATGTTACGACGACGAACCCGTTATGGATCTCGTTGTCTCGGAAGGAGTAGTATTCTCCGTGTTGTGCTCTTGCCGTTGGCGAGGTCGCACCATAGTCGGCGTGCA
>JAJECD010000075.1 GCA_022822215.1 Candidatus Poribacteria bacterium
GGATGAAATCTATTCTGAACTAACCTTTAGGGTTCAGAAACCCTTTCCACCGAAGTGTCGGGATTTGAAAACCCTTTGTTTCTTACCTATTGACGTAATTAGACGTATTAAAGTGTAAAAGGGTTACGAAAAAAAGTCAAGTAATTTCTTTTACTTATAGTGTATCGGGGTTGAAAACCCCGCCTACAAGCACTGGGTCCCGGATTTTACCGCGCTGCCCCCAATTACCCTTTCGAGGCACCAGAAGCGTTTTGCGGATTTCCGTACCCGCATTATTTATGCGTCAGGGTTAGAAAGAAACCCCACTACACCTAAAAACGTTGTTTCTGGCAAAAGGGTTACAGATAAGGGTCAACCCTTTTATCCACCTGTTTCAGAAATTATACCACAATTGGATTGTGATGTCAAGAATTCCTTTAAAAAGTCATCTTGTAGGACGGACTTTCTAATCCCGCCCTGATAATTTCTAACTGCTGTTAATTATACCCGAAGTTGCGCTTATTTGTCAAATTTTTTTGCAAAAACTTATTTTCGGGTTTCCACGAGAGGTTTAACACCCTTACTCTACAATAGTTTCGGAAAAATGTCAACCTCTTTTTTCAGATATAGTGGAATTATATCATAATTCGCGTTATGTGTCAAGATTTTTTCAAAAAACGCCTTTTGTGGTGGGCATAACCTCTACACATCTTATCCGAATTTATGTTATAATAACCTGAACTCAATAAAAGACTTACTTGTACCGCAAACTGTTAGTTTGCGAAGCGCACGCCACAAAGTCTCTATAGACATATCACGCCTCTGGCGTGAGGAGCGTTATCGTTGACAGCGAATCTCGCTATCGCACAACTTTTACTCAGCATAGTCCTCAGCACCCTTACCTTAATATGGGGCATCTTCCGATACCGACGGAGCGGACAACGCCGAAGAGGGGCGTTCAAGCTTCAGGCGTACCTGCTCTGGATACTCAGCGCACTCATCGGGGTGAGCGGCTTCATGCCGTTGGCACACCTCTATACAGAGCATCTCTGGTTTGAGAACCTCGGACACCCTGAGGTCTTCTGGGGACTCCAGCAGATACGGTGGGGCATCTTCGGTGCCTGCTTCCTCATCGCACTCGGATTTATGAACATCAACGCCGCCATCGCGAATGTCCTCTGCCCAGAATCCCGCGAGTTCCGACGCTGGACACACACACAGACGTTCTCCTTCCATCGTGCCGTGTTCTGTCTGACCTTCGTCGCTGCATTTCTCCTCGCAACACCGATGTTGTTATTGGATGATGTCTATTTAAGGTACCGAAACCAGCCAACAGAAGATAGCAGTCAGCAGTCAGCGGTCAGTGAGACAGAACCGGTGCGGTTAGAAACCGCACCTACCACGTCTGAGGCAGAACCGGTGCGGTTAGAAACCGCACCTACCAATTTTGGGAATGTTGACAGCCATTTCGGCAAAGACCGAAACTTCTATCTTTTCAGTTTCCCGTTCCACCGATGGGTGAGTCTCTGGGTGCAGATAACGTTATGGGTGACGTGCATCGTCGTCGGGCTGCTCTATAACTTCTACTACAGACGAGACGCACACACCATGCAGCGCGTCAAACGGCACATCATCTTTCACGGGTCAGTGTTATGGTTGCTGCTGCTCCTCATCAGCGGGTGGCGGAGCTACGTCCACCTTTGGAACAAAGTCTACACAAGCCCCTTAACGCAGGAGTTATCATCCCTCCACGGCTTATTTTACGTCGATTTCCATCTTGAAGGCGCGACACGCATCTATTGCGGTGTCCTGTTCGGCATCGCCCTTGCAGTTGTGTTCAACATATTCTGGCGGAAACGCCTGTTATGGTACGCAACGCTCGGTGTCTGGGGTTTGAGCTACCTGCTCCTTATCCATATCTATCCGTTGGGACTCCATCTTTGGGATGCGCGTATCAACGTCTTAGATAAAGAGGAGCCTTATCTACAGCGGCACATCGAAGAGACACGGCGCGCCTTTGAACTCGAAACTATCAGGACCGAAGAACGGGTGAAAGGCCTCGCCACACTCGACATGATAACAGAGAACGAGGAAATTAAAAAGAACATCCAAATCTGGGATCGGCGCGTCCTCTACGAGGCACTCCGCGAGGCACAAATCCAGACGCACTACGATTTTCATCCGTACACAGATGTCGATCGGTATCGCGTCGGTGACGAATATCGGCAGGTCCTGATTGCGGCGCGTGAGGTCAGTCCGGAGGAGGATATCGTCGGGTGGGAACCGTTGAAACTACAATATACGCACGGGTACGGGGTCTGCGTCTCGCCAGTCAACGAGTTTATTGAGGACGGGTTCCCGAACTTCTGGGTCGCCGATACACCCATCCGTAGTGACTACGAAGCACTCAACGTCGAACGTCCACAGATCTATTACGGCGAAATGACGAATAACTATGTCGTTGTGAACACACAGCGCAATATCGACGACGCCACAGCACGTGAAACACCCGAAACCTGGGAACGGCATACCTATACCGGCACCGGCGGCGTGCCTTTAGGCGGTTGGTTCCGCCGTCTCTGCTTCGCACTCCGGTTCGATTTCTTCCGAATCTTACGTTCCGAGCGGTTGACATCCGAGAGCCGCGTGATGTTCCGCCGAAAGATCGGCACCCGACACGGCGATCGACTCATCAAAGACCGCGTCTCGCACATCGCGCCCTTCCTCAACTACGACCCCGATCCCTACATCGTCATTAGTGACGGCGAATTGTGGTGGATCATCGACTTCTATGTGACGAGCCAGTACTACCCGAACGCACAGGTCTACGTGGACGATACATCACGACTCACGCAGACGCAGCTTTACGAAGAACCCGACTTCAAGAAATTCAACTACATTCGAAATTCAGGGGTCGCCGTCGTCAACGCCTACACCGGTGCAGTCAGTTTCTATGCCATCAAGGACGACGAAGCCGTGATGCGTGCGTATCGCAAGGCATTTCCCAATCTCTTTAAATCGCTCTCGGAGATGCCCGAAGGATTGAAAGCGCACCTGCGGTACCCGGATTACCTGACGCGGATTCAAGCAAAGATGTACGGTGCGTATCACCGCCGTGCCGACGACTTCTACCACCGTCGCGATCGCTGGCTAATTCCGAAAGAGGCGTACTACTCATCGGAAGCCGATCAGGAAATGATGCCCTATTACGCCATGCTGAAGTTACCGGGCGAGGACACGCTGGAATTCGTGAATATGATACCCTTCACGCCACCGAAACGTGAGAAACGGTTGAAGGCATGGATGGTCTCACGGTGTGACCCGCCACACTACGGCGAGCGGATTGTCTATGTCTTGCCGGAAGGTGCCGATGTCGCTGGACCCACACAGGTCGAAGAGGATATTAATAAAGCCACCGGGCAGCTACAGGTCGGGTGGGAGAAGGCGAGCGATGTTATCCGAGGCAACTTGCTGATTATCCCGATAGAAGACGCGATATTCTACGTCGAAGCGATCTATTTGCAGGCGAAGAAGCAGGAGCGCGCAACCGGCGACGACACACAACCGCGGCGTCCGAAGTTAGAAATGGTAGTCGTCAAGGCGGGGGCAAGCGAACTCGCATCGGCGAAGACGTTAGATAGAGCGTTAGACGTGCTTTTCCTCGGACAACCCGCAACCAGCCCCACGGAAGCAGGCGAGGCACCGCCAACTGCAGCGGAGTTACTGGAGCAGTTGCGTCAAAACCGCGCCAAAAACGACGCAGAAACGGAGGCGATTTTGGAGCAACTCCTTGAGGTTCTGGGGGAGGATCGCTAATTGCTTGACATCCATCGCGAATTTCTGTTATCCTATAATGCGAACTCGGAAAGTGGACACGCACACCCCGAAGAAGGCACAGACTAACAGTCTATGCTACATTAGGGAAGAAGGCACAGACTAACAGTCTATGCTACATTAGGGAAGAAGGCACAGACTAACAGTCTATGCTACATTAGGAGAGATGCCCTATGTCAAACGATTTCAACAAACTCTTGCTACAGACCCTCGAACAGATAAATATTCGCTTAGATCGGATAGATGATCGCTTTGATCGGATAGATGATCGCTTTGATCGGATGGATGCCAAGATCGAGACAAAAGCGGATAAATCCGATGTCGATGCCCTTCGCGAAGAAATTGGTTCTCGAATAGAACGCCTTGACGGCGAAGTTCGTTCCCGAGTAGAACGCCTTGACGGCGAAGTTCGTTCCCAAGCGCAACGCCTCGGCCGCATTGAGACGGGGATTAAGACGCTCCAATGGACGATGACTGCCGGCCTCGCGCTCATGGGTATTATTCTTGCTTTCATAAGGGCGTGTTAGCAGGAGGGACCCCGATCAGTACAAATCGCATCTTTCCTAAGCACTTCATAATATATCAAACACTCCGCCAAAATACCTTCTAATTCCACCGGAAACGGCTCCGATTTCGGACGATACGGCGCAAAACCTGTACTCCGATGTACATTCTCATACCAATACTTCGCCCAAACCCCATCCGCTGGACACCCACCCACAGACCAAGAAAGCATCTCCGGCTCAAATCGCAACCCCAACCGTTCACACAACTGACAAAGTACACCTGACGGATCCTCCAAAAGTAAACGCGCATCAAGCACCGGTGGCGACTGACCTGTTGCCCGCAAATCGAGAAGTAGATCGTGCTGCGTCTTGAGTCCCGTATCCGCCAACGTCGGCACGCCAATCACCTTCATCAACGACGGGAGCATCTCGCGCGGATCACGGATCAGGAACACATTCAACGTCTCCCGAAGGAAACCGAGGTCAATATGGATGAGATGGTGCGCCATCTGTTTCATGAAAAGTACCGGTTTCTCACACGGACCGAGGATCACTTCACGGATTACCTGTTCACCGTCTGTTGACATGGATGCCATGACGGCTGCACTGTCCGGATGCGCCGCGGCTCTATCCGTCCTATAGAGATAGTGCGCGTAGAGCGGTTCGTCAACAACTTGTGTATCGCTGCGTTGCGCGAAGGCGTACATGAGGGCAGTAGATACATTTCGGGGACCTGACCAGAGACAGATGCGTTTTGTTGGCATATTGTTTTTCCTTCCCATTTGTTGCTCTATCTATATAATAAGGTATATAGAGATACCTTAAAAGAGGTAGGCGAGGTTCGGAAACCTCGCCAGCAAAAGATAGATACTTTTGTTCGTAGTATCGTCAGGGACTTACGACTCTCCGTTGTTTGAGTATTTCTATTTCTTCTCGAAGTTCCCGATTGATTTTTTCCTGTTCGCGATCCCTTGTGCTGCGCCAACCTACCATGACAGTCAAAGCCATTAAGGGAAGACCTATAAGGACTATCAGTCCCACAAACAGCCCTATGACCCACGTAATCAAAGCTCTGACACCCTCTATCTGCGCGTTTGTATTTTCTGTAATTCGCGTCTCCGAGGCATTCACATATTCTATGATTCGCGTCTCCGAGGCTTTAATTTTTGCATCAATTTTCTCAATGTCTTGAACGGTCAACTCGGCAAAAGTTGGCAAGGTAATTACGCAAAAGAATATCAAGAGGACAAAAACAGTTTTCATCGGGTATCTCCTTTAACCACTATTCGCTACCGCCGCCGCCGTCTACGCCGTGGCGACGACTGTTCCGCTGGCGCAGCAACCTCCGCTGAGGGTACTGCTACAACCGCACGTGGACGACTTCGCATCCAAAAAACCAATGCAATCCCGACAATAAACGCAACAATACTAAAAATCTGCGCCGCCGTCATCCACCCCAAGACGCGCGGCGTAATCCGCCAAAACTCCGCAATAAATCGCTCAATCCCCAACAATATCAGGCTCAGACCGAACGTCGTCCCCGGAACACTCTCAAACCGCCGACGCTGCGACCACAGCAGTCCGAAAAACGCGAACGACATCAGCGACTCGTAAATAGGGGTCGGATGCACCGGGACATCCGTCGGGACAGTGCCGTTCGGGAATGCCATCGCCCACGGAACATCAGACGGCGGCCCGTAATCCCCATCACCCGCAAGCAAACACCCAATCCGACCGATGCCATAACCGAGTAAGAGCGTCGGACCAATGATGTCGATTGTCGGAAGATACGGGTTCGGAGATCGGAGGATAACTATCGTCACGGCGATACACCCACCGATTAAACCGCCGTACCAGACCAACCCGGCCGTCGAGAACAGTTCATGGATATTTATCGATCCATCCAAGAGGGCAGAATAGATTTTCGCGCCGACAACTCCACCAACCGCCGCCGCCATCACGATGCCCCCTGCCAACTCCGCGACAAAACCCCGACGCTGCAATTCATACTGTAAAACAAAGACGACTGTGATAAACGCAGTCGCTAACATCAAGCCGAAAGAGTGAATGCCGAAAGGTCCAAAATCAACCAGTGTAGGATACATTTTTTACTCGCTATTTGCTATTCGCGGTTCGCTACTCCCCAAGGTACGCCTGTCGCACACGTTCGTCGGCTAACAGGTCTGCAGACGTACCTTCCATGGCGATCTCACCCGTCTCCATGACGTAACCCCTGTCGGTTACCTGCAATGCGAGTTGCGCGTTCTGTTCCACAAGCAGAATAGTCGTACCGTCCTCGTTAATCTGTTCAATAATCTCAAAAATCTGCTTGACGATAAGCGGTGCGAGTCCCAAGGAGGGTTCATCAAGCAGTAGCAGTCGCGGTTGGCACATCAGGGCGCGTCCGATCGCTAACATCTGTTGCTCACCACCACTGAGACTACCGCCGCGCTGTCGACGGCGTTCCTGCAACACTGGGAAGGACTGAAAAATTTTGTCTAAATCGTTTCTGATGCCCTGTCGATCTTCTCGCGTATACGCCCCGAGTTCAAGGTTCTCAAGAACACTCATGTCCGGAAAGACGAGTCGTCCTTCTGGTACTTGTGAGATGCCGAGTGCAACCCGCTGCTCCGCCGCCAGCCGTGTGATCTCTTCACCCTCGAAGTGGACGCTACCCTGCACCGGTGTATGGACCCCCGATACCGTCATCAAAGTCGTCGATTTACCCGCACCATTTGCACCGATGAGGCAGACCATCTCCCCGGCGTTCACAGTGATAGAAATCCCTTGCACCGCGCGAATTTGCCCGTAATATGTATGAATATCCCTGAGTTCAAGCATCGTCAGATTTCCCCAGATACGCCTCAATGACCTTTTCGTCGTTTTGGACATCGGCGGGTAGACCTTCGCTAATTTTCTCGCCGTGGTCAAGCACAGTTACCCAATCCGAGATTTGCATCACCAGTTTAACGTCATGTTCAATAAGGAGGATAGTGACATTTCGCTCACGTATCGTGTAGATGAGTTCTATAAGTTCCTGTGTTTCTTGCGGGTTCATCCCTGCAGCCGGTTCATCAAGAAGTAGGAGTTTCGGTTCAGTCGCCAACGCCCTTGCGATCTCAACGCGACGCTGGTCCCCGTAGGAGAGGTTCCCCGCTGACTGATCGCTCAATGCGCCCAATCCGACGAACGCCAGCATATCGTGCGCACGCGCAGCAATATCCGCCTCCTCCCGCTGCTGTATCTTCGTGCGGAACACTGAGCCGATGAAGCTGCTTGAAGTGCGAGGATGCCGTCCGATTTTGACGTTATCAAGGACTGTGAGTTCCGTAAAGAGTCGGATATTCTGGAAAGTCCTACCGATACCGAGGTCTGTAACCTGGTCCGGACGCAAGCCGGTGATAGACTCACCTAAGAAATCGACACTGCCAAACGTTGGGCTATCAAGACCAGTGACGCAGTTGAAGAGCGTCGTCTTCCCTGCCCCGTTAGGTCCGATTAAGCTGAAAATTTGTCCTGGGTGCACCGCCATCGTCACATCCGATAGCGCAATGACCCCGCCATAATGCCTACTCATTTCATTGACTGCCAGCAGCCGTATCGGAGCCGTCTCCATTTTTGTCTCCCTATTGACTCATCTCTTTTAAATTTCAAGATGGACGGAACACTAATCCGCCTCTGGATCTTTTGGAGGTTTGGGTTGCGGTTTGCCCTGACCGTTTTTAGCCCATTCTACCCATTCTGCATGTTTCTTTTGTGCTTCGGATAAGCCTTCAGCCAAACCTTCCAAGCGCGCTTTTTCAAGCCTTCGCGCCTCTCGTCTTTCAAGAATCGCTTTCACTAACATGATAACCCTCCAGACAGCCTCCCAGATTTCCATGAGCATTACTGCTATGAGTGTAAAAAGCGGAAGCACTGCACTTGTGTTCAATATGATAGTGTTTAGGGGTTCTCCATTAGGTCTTAGTAGGAGAAACACGTACAATATCTCCAAAACAACGACATGGATTAAAATGGCAAGTGACCATTCAGGGGTCACAATCTCGCGCCATCTTCCACGGGATTTCTCTTCACTCATAGGATTCTGCTTTCTGTCTTAAAGCCACCGATTTTTAATAATTTTACTCTTTTTTTGGTTATTTGTCAATGTTATTAAACAGTTAGCAGTGCCCTTGACACTCTCCTTAACAATATGCTATACTCCTTAATATATAGGTATATAAATCCAACTCCCTATCCAACAGGACCTACACATGGCGGATGCTAAAGACAAAACACCCCTTGAATACTGGTTAGCCCTCTCCTCAGTTGAAGGGTTAGGCAGTGTACGGATTAAACGACTCATCGCACGTTTCGGAAGCGTCAAGGCAATCTTCGAGGCAGAACTCCCCGAAATCGCACGGTTGCCGTCCTTCAACCCTGTGCTCGCGACACGGATTCTCACGGTCTCTGGGAATTTCCCCACGTTCCGAGAGCGACTCGATGCACTCAACAACCAAGATATCCGCGTTCTATGTCCAGAAGACCCAGCCTATCCAGCACAACTCAAGCCCCTCCCCGATGCCCCCGGAATTCTCTGCCATGTCGGTGAATTAAAAGAGATTAACACTGCATGCGTCGCCATCGTAGGCACAAAGCAGCCCAGCCCAGAGGCAATTCAACTCACACTCTCACTCACAACAGCACTCGTATCCGCCGGGTTCATCATCGTCAGTGGACTCGCCTCCGGGACCGATGCCGCTGCCCACTCTGGCGCGCTCGCTGCTATGGGAAAAACCATCGGCGTCGTCGGAACAGACCTATCTTCTATCTATCCAGCACAGAATAATTCACTCGCCATGCAAATCTATGAGAACGGGTGCCTGTTTTCAGAGCACCCCTTCCGCACCACACCCTCACCCGGCAACCTCATCCAACGCAACCGTATTATTAGCGGACTCGCAACGGCAACAATCGTCATTGAGGCACAGCAGACCGGCGGCGCCATGCACACTGCTCGATACGCCCAACGCCAAGACAAAGCACTCCTCGCCTGCCGATGGGACGGACCCCCATCCCCCATACGTGAAGGTCCCCGAGACTTGATACGCAGCGGCGCATTCCCCTTCGCACCCACGGAAGTCGATAAGGTCGTTGAGGTACTACTGAATCCAGAGCAGCTCGAAACATACATGACGGGCACATCCAGCGAACAGATGGGATTGTTTGAGGAATAGCGATTACCAAAAAAACTTGCATTTTTTTTGCCTTTATAGTATACTTAATATATCGAACAATGTCCTTAAATTCGATTCTGCATAACGACGTGTATCATTTTTTTCTTGACAACGTTTAAATTTGTGGTAAATTTACCAGAAAATAGGTTTTTTTCTTGACAAAAGAAAACAACTTTTGTATAATTTCCAAAAAACCGGTATTTTTACCTTTACAGAGTTTACAATTTTTGTTAAACTCTAAGGTACTCGTTTAGATATTGACTTTCGGGCGAAATGTACGGCATTCCAATGGTGTTTCGCCAATAGTATCTTGATTGGCAAGCCGTCCTCGCGAAATTCTATTCTCAACGTGTCGGTTCGTTCCTTGCGGGTTCGTAAGGGGCGACAACGAAATAGCCCTACGTTACTCGACTTAACGAGAATACAACCGTAGGCTTCCAATATCACTGTTGAATTGTACAATCAACAACGATACCGAAGCTAACTTTCCCTCGGGTGCATTCTTGCAAACATATAGGGAAAGCACCGGAAGTTTTTAGCACACCCGATTTCAACGGGTGTATTTTGATAACTTAAATTTAAGGAGTTAACTCTAATGACAAAACTGTTTAGAACCTTCGCATTATTACTGGCGGCCTTGTTCGCTGTTTCTATGCTTTCCGGCTGTGGCGAGAGCGATGACGGCGGTGATGAGGAAGCTGCTCCAGCTAACTTCGTGAGCGCAGCCCCGCCAAGTGGTTCAGAGATCGCTGCTAATGCAAGCATCACCCTGACCTTCGACAACGCACCTGCCGATGTCACGTCGAGTGCTGGTGTCGCTACGGCTGCTGGTAAAAATGTGACTGTCGCCGGTCCCTTCACCCCAGGTCCTTTGAGTCTGACGATTACATGGGCAGACGGAACCCAGACGCTCACCTACACTGTTACCGCACCTGACACGACCGCACCGACCGTTACAGGCGGAACCGTCAGTGACGGTGACAAAGATGTCGATCCCGAAACTATCAACACCGATGCCAAAATTGAAATCACTTTCAGTGAAGACGTAACTGGAAACATTGCCCTTCAAACCGAAGATGGCGCTGATGTCGGTTGGCTCGGATCCGTTGACGGCACCACTGGTGTACTCGAGCTCGTTAAAGGTAAAGAGATTGGCAACGAAACCACCTACGTTATCGCAGGTAAAGTCTCTGATGCCGCAGGCAACTCGCTTGATGTTAGCGTCACCTTTGTAACCAAGGGTAAAGAGTAAATTCGCGGCTATTTCGACACTAAGGGCAGCGTATTTTCGGATACGTTGCCTTTTTTTGTGAATGGCTAATGGCTGTCGGCTGCTGGCTATCGGCAGAGTCAAGAAAATGCTGACTGCTTTTTTTAATGACACAATTTTCGCATTAATGTTATAATCAAATAAAAAACAGCATTTGGAAGCTATTTCAGATGGTTGTTCGCTTTGACCGAGAACCGACAGCCGATGGCTGACGGCTGACGGCTATATTTTTTTTGAACGGTTTTTCAAAAGGCGTTGTCTAATCATATTGAGAACACTTAAGGAGAAAGTTCGGTGGAAAGAACTGAAGCCTTGCTCATAGCCGACTTATGCGAAGGCGATGAGACTGCGTTAGCCCCTCTCATAGAAAAGTACAAACGTATGGTGTATCGACTCGCAATGCAGATTACTAAGAATCACGCAGATGCCGAGGATGTCATGCAAGAAACTTTTCTTAAGGTCTATCGCGCAATTCACACCTTCCGGAAGGACGCCGCTTTTGAAACGTGGGTCTACCGGATCGCTGTGAACGAAGCACTCAACTTCGTCAAACGCAAGGAACGCCGACAGGAACGCTCTATTGAGACAATAGCAGAAACCGAATTTGAGGCGGCGCTGCGGTATCGCACAACCCATGCCAATGACCCACACGTACACGCCGAAAAATCTGAACTCCGCCGCTACGTCACAGAAGCCGTTAACAGCCTGTCCCTGAAACACCGCACTGTCGTCATCCTGCATGAATTTGAAGGATTGACACACGCCGAGATTGCTTCAATTCTTAACTGCTCCGAAGGAACAGTCCGTTCTCGCTTGCATTACGCACGCAAAAAACTCCGAACTTTGCTCAAACCGTATGTAGATGCCGGGGCAATTTAGCTGCCAGTCTAAACGACCATTGCCGGTAACGATCTACCGTTGTAAGCGCACGAAAGCCGCAACGTCGTGGAGAATACCCATGAGCTTCAAGTGCCAGAAAACACAACGCCTTTTATCAGACTACATCGATGCAACACTCTCCGAACGTCAGATGAAAGATGTCGCTGAACACCTTGATACCTGTCGGACTTGTAAACGAGAAGCCATCACTCTGAAAAAGACGTGTCATCTCCTCGAAAACTTCTACGTTGAACCCGAAGCGTCTGATGCCTATTATGTAGCGTTTACAAAAACGCTTCGGCAACGCATCGAACAAAGTGCCCGCATCGCACTCCATCAACGCGTCTACGAGATCAGCACCCGGTTGACTTGGCAGCTGACGACGCGAGTCCGCCGGTACATCGATCGCTGCCTCCCGACAGGACACATCTCCGTCCGACAAAAGATGCTGCCCTATTATACACTCGTCGCAGCGATGATGGCACTTCTTGTTGCACCTTTCGCCTTAAAACTCGGCCCGTCCGGTAACAACAGTGAACATCTACTGCAACGTTTATATACGGTGGCAAAAGCAGAACTGTTTTCTACGTCAACTCCTGTTTCGCGCCAGCCCAGCGCAACACTTGCCATTCAGCAGGACACGGCTGCAGCACAACCCGCTGAGATACGGCGAAACGTCAGTAGAAACCGAACCACTGAGACACCCATGGTCGATTCCAGCTCGGATGTCTGGCAATTTACCGATGAACCCATGGCGGAAGGTTATATCCTAACAACACTTCATAAAAATAGTAAACGGACGCTTCCCAGCGTCGCCTTGAACATCGATTCAGAACTGCTCACCTACGCAGAACTGCCAAGCCAAGCGGCATCGCGGGAATATCCGAAAGCACGAGAGGTCCTCACTGACGGGCGGTACGCCTTCTTACTACTACAAGGTATCCACTCAGGACAGCAGGCACTTCAACAATATCAACGCAAATGGAGCCAAATCAATGGATTCTCCAGGAAATTGTTGGATGTACCGCTGGAAATCCTCTCTATCACAGAAGTTTACGATTCAATAGAATTATAGCCATCGGCTCTCGGCAATTCGTTGTCGACAACCGACGATTTCTTAATGACTGGTCGCTGACAGCCGAAGGCTGACAGCCAGCAACCGATTAAATGAAATGTATCTAATCTCTTAGTCCTGCTTTACAACAGGAAAATAAACAAGGAGAAACACGAATGAACCCAAGGATTTTGGGAATTATCGGCGGTCTTGCCTTGATAATCGCGCTCATCTCGCCTCTTATGATGGGGAGCTCCAAAAAAGTCGAGCAGCTTTACCAATCCGCTGAAGATTTACGCGGACAAGCTGACTACGAAGGTGCGATTGACAAGTATGCCGAGGCACTCGTCGAATCAACAAAACGAGGCGTGAAAACCGAAGTTATTGACAAGGACTTCGCAACCCTCGCTAACTATAAGATCGCGGTGAGTTACTCAAGACTTGCCGAACAGTCGGGCGATGTCAATTATTACGACAGCGCGATTGAGTACATTGAAAAGGTCGCCCCCACCGCAACAATCCCTAAACACCAAGAGGGATTAACTTATCTCTGGGGACACATCCTTTACCGTACCGAGCAGTTTGAATTGGCAGAACCGAAGTTCATGCAGCTGATTGAGAACTTCCCCAACAGCCTCTTCGTCGAGAACGCATGGTATGCTATCGGGCAGTTGAACTTCAAATTACAGAATTATGAAGACTCCCGACAAGCATTCAAAGCCGTGCTTGACGGTTTCCCGAATTCAGACTTCAAAGATGACGCACAACACCTCATCGCACAGTCATTCCTGAATGAGTCGAACTATGAACAAGCCTATCAGGAATTCGATAAAATTGCGACGGAGGAATTCAAAAATTATCCAGACCTGCAAGCCGAAGCGATGTACAAAGCCGCTTATAGTTTGAATCAACTCGGTAGAGATGATGAAGCTATCGGTAGATACACCAACTTCATTACGCAGTTCCCGGAGAGCCAATACGTCACAGCAGCCTACTTCGACCAAGGCGCAATTTATGCCCGTCAGAAGGACTATGACAACGCTCGCGTCAACTATGAGTTGGCACTCCAAAATACCGCCGACCGGATGCTACAGGCAGAAATCCAGTCTGCTATCGGACGTACCTACTTCGACCAAGGCGACTATGAAAACGCTATCGTTTCATACACCACACTCCTCGAAGAATACCCCGAGAGCGACTATATCGCTGAAGCAAAACTCGGTATCGCTGATAGTTACTTCCGCTTGTCGAATTGGAGTCAAGCGACGGTGGCGTACGAACGCGTTATCAATGAACACCAAGAATCCACTGACTTCATCCCCTACTGCTCCTATCAAATCGCTGAGGCATACTACAAGCTCGGCACTGAACAGAGAGGTGCCGGGGACGCTGAAGCCGGAATGGGGACTCTTGAACTCTCACTGCAGTGGTATCAGAAAACGATTGACAATTTCCCGCAAGACCCTGTCGCACCCCACGCACTCTACGGTGCAATCTGGGCTTTGAACGATCTCGGTCGTAAAGAAGAGTTAGAAACCATGGCACGTGAGTTTATCGACAAGAACAAGAACGATAACGAGTTCGATATCCTTGCCGCTGAGGTTCAACTCCGGTTTGCTGACATCAAGCGGACAGAATTCAAACAGTACGTTGAAGCCGCTGAAGAATACGCGAAACTCTGGGATTACCGTCCGCTGCCGAAGTTCCATCTCGTCAAATTGATGGGTAAGTTCTTTGAAGGACGTTCCTACTACGAAGCCGCTAAACCTGAAGGCTATCAGGAAGGCGACGCAGGCGCTGAGTTCAACACGGAATACCTCCAGAAGTCGGTCTCGGCATACCAAGAGGCGGTCGGCATGTTCAATGACGAAGCCTTTCTCCCAGGTGTTGCTGAGGAACGTTATGACGACTTCGGCGAGCGTGTCGCGCAAGTAGAAGCCTGTATCATGAACGAAGCCCTTTCACACGAAATGCTCGGTGACTGGGGGCAGGCACGCGATCGCTATGCCTCTATTCCAGAAACCAGTGAGTACTACGAACGCGCACTTCTCCTCGTCGCGAACAGCCATGTCAAACAGGGCAATCAAGACGATGCAATTGACTATTACAATAGCATCTTGGATAAACTTGCCGATGCTGACAATAGGTCGTTGGCAGAGATCAAACTCGCTGACCTGCTCCGCGCAGAAAAGCGGTTTGCAGAAGCTGCGGTTCAATATCAAGCCGTGGTTGATGGCAACCCGTCTGGTGAATACGCAGACGATGCACTCTATCTCGTGGGGCTCTGCTATTACCAAGCCGCCACTGACAACCCGGATCTCTTGGCTTCCTCTGAGACGGCATTTAAACGTGTACTTTCAGACTATGCCGATAGCCCGAACGCTGTTGAAGCCTATTACGGTCTGGCACTCGCCTATCGTGATGCAGCGCAAAAACATAACGATGCGGAAAAATGGCCACTCATCCTTCAGATTGCTGACGAAGCTAACAGCAAATATGCCGCAAGTGACAATGAGCTCGTTCTCAAGACACTTGGACATATCGATCTGATTAAAGCCACGGCTATTGAAAACAGTAGTGAAGAGGTTGATGTCGATGCATTGGTAATGTCCCTCGAACGGATTGTGAACAACACGGGTGCGCCCGAAGAGGCACGCAGTCGTTCGCAGCTGAAGATTGGACACACCTACTATTCTGCCAAACGCTATGACGAAGGATTGGCAGCATATCTCGACTTCGTCCAAAAATTCCCGAACAGCGAACTGGCACCCAACGCACAGTATCAAGCGGCAGTCTGTCATTATCAAATCTCACAAGCCGCTACGGATGCTGGCAGCAAGCAGTTGAGCCTCCAGAATGCTGTCGCCGCCGCTGAAAAAGTCGCAACCTTGACAGATGACGCTGACAACCTGATCAGTGCGAATTACACCGCAGGCTTGGCGAAACTCGGTCTCGAAGACAATAAAGGCGCAGCGGACGCATTCAAAGCTGTCACGGCATTAGAAGGACAGACGGAGGACGAGGCGCGGAAGACTCTCATCTTCCAAGCACACTCACGTCTCGCTGAACTCAACGCCACACTCGGCGACCACGCCGCCTCGGTGCAAGAGTATCAGTATATTATTGAAAACACGGAAGATCCGGATATGAAGGGACGCTCCTACTTCGCCATGGCATTCGCGCAAGACGAGCAACTCAAAACTTATTCGGAAGCCTTGATGAGCTACCAAAACGCCATTGAATTGGTCGAGGACCCGCTCGTCAAAGCGCAATCCTACTATCGTATAGGCTTGATTTATCAAGACCAACTCAAGCAGCTTGACAGAGCACTGGAAACCTTCCAGACTTTGATTGGTGAATACAGCGGTTCGGATAACGCCAACGTCGCCTCAATGGTCGCTGACGCCGGTATCCGGCGTTCCACGCTCTACGTCGAACTCGGTCGTTTAGATGAAGCTATTGCTGAAGCCCTTGAAGCACGCGATCGGACGATGGCGAATCCGCAGGCAACCGTGGCTGAGAAAGCCGCTGCACAATACAACATTGGATTCCTCTATTCCGACAAAGCGCGTTCGCTCTTCTCGACGGAAGCAGGGACAGACCTTCAGCCCTACATTGATGCGAGTCGGCAAGCCGCCGGTTCCTTCTTTGAAGTGACATCCATCGCCGCACCGATCGAAAAAGCAGACAAAGAGACGGTCATCCCGTATGTTCAGAATTCGCTCTTCCAAGCCGGACAGATCTATTACTCTGTCGGTATCGGTGTGAAACTTCCACAAGACTTGACGAGCGGACTTACGCCGCTGACAACGTTCGTTGGCTACGTTGATCAAGGGCTTTTCCCAGCGTCCGATGGTCTCAGGAAAAACACAGAGACGGCACTGAACTACCTCGCCGCTGCTAACTTCGAGTTGGGTCGGATGCAGGTCGGTATCGACGGTGAAATGTCTGAAAAAGCGGTGAATTACTTCCTCGCTGCTGGTGACGTTTTCCGCGATATGGTCCGCCGGTATCCGAGCGCGAACGATGCCGCCTTCTGGCAGTATCACGTCGGTGAATCTTACTACGCCGCACAACAATTCGAGAAAGCCATCGAAGAATACGATAAAGTCCGCGCTGTGAACAAAACACACAAAAGCGCAGCGGAATCGTTGTATGCTATCTCGACCTGTGCGCAGCTCCTGAGTGAAGCCGCTGAAAAGGAAGGCGACGGCGAAGCGAGACAGAACTGGTACGATCGACTCTTTGAGGCGAACGAAATCCTCGTCGCTGAGTATCCAAACAGTCAGTACACTGCTGACGCATTGATCAATATCGGCAACAAGTACTACAACGCTGGTTCTGAGCAAGGCGTTGAGGAAGCCGAACGTATCCGTTTCTATCAGATGGCGATCGAGAACTATCAGCAAGCGGTTGATACACCCGGCATCGGGAACGAATCAAAATCGACGGCACTCAATTATCTCAACGATACGGCAAACGCCTTGACTTTCTACGAGTATGAGGTCGCAACCGACCTCCTCAACGAAGCCAAACTCGCAAGCGGTGACGCGCAGAAACCCGCTATCGAAGGGGCCATCGCTGCCTATAGTAAGATTATTGAGACCTACCCGAAGACGAAGTATGCCGACCTCGGTCTCGTCCAGATCGGTGAAGCCTATATGGTCTTAGCCGACAGTGATGATATCTATTTCAACGAGGCCTTGGATTACTTCAACCGGTTGTGGGCAAAATATGAGACGACCCCACCTACCGACACCAAAGTCAATCAGGCACTCACTTACGCAATCAGCCAGATTCAGACAATTCAAAGTTACATGAGAGCGAACAATCTGGAGATTCGTGGTGAAGCTGCTGGTGGTGGTGGTGAGTAATTGCCACGCGCACTTATTTTAGCCTCGGTCGCCTGACCGGGGCCTTACAATAGAGGGTGCCATACGGCACCCTCTATTTTTTGCCAACTCGCCTTAATCTCAATGTTCCCAAATCCCAAAAATCTGTGATTTAGGCAGTATCTGAGGAGCCTCTCAAAAAAGTGTATGACGAATTAATAGCATCCCCGCGCGTGCTACTCGGTCCAGGACCCAGCGAAGCGAACGCGCGGGTACTCAAAGCAATGACCACCCCGATGTTGGGGTATTTAGACACAGAATTTGTCGAAATAATGGATGATACCGTGGTACTGCTCCGCCGCGTCTTTGGAACCCAAAACAGCCTCACCTTACCGGTCTCTGGGACCGGGACTGCTGGCATGGAAGCTGCACTCGCGAATCTCATTGAACCCGGTGATTCAGTAGTTATTGGTGTCTGTGGTTACTTCGGTGCGAGGATCGCCGACATCGCCGCACGGTGCGGTGCAAACGTGACAACCGTCGAAGCAGAATGGGGTACACATATTCCTACTGAAAAGATCGCTAACGCTGTTGCGCAGGTCTCGAACCCGAAACTTGTGGCACTCGTTCACGGTGAAACCTCCACCGGTATCCTCCAACCGCTCACAGAAGCAGTCGAAATCGCCCACGAAAACGGTGCGCTCTTTCTCGCAGACTGCGTAACCTCCCTCGGCGGGCAACCCGTAAATCTCGATGCCCGCTGTATTGATGTCGCCTATAGCTGCACCCAAAAGTGTCTCGCCTGTCCGCCAGGACTTTCGCCGATCAGTTTCAGCGAACGCGCCGTGGAAGTCATTCGGAATCGCAAAACTCCCATTCAGAGTTTTTATCTCGACATGACATTGCTCGAAAATTATTGGCACGCCGAAAAACGGGGTTATCATCACACAGTCTCAATGTCGCTTATCTATGCTTTACGGGAAGGATTACGGGTCATATTAGAAGAGGGTTTAGCAGCTCGCTATGAACGGCATGAACGCAATGCACGCGCACTTCTCGCTGGGGCTGAAGCGATTGGGTTGCAACCCGCTGCAGAGGAAGGTTACCGCGCACCTATGCTAACGACATTACGCATTCCTGATGGTATTGACGATGCAACGATTCGGGGGCGGCTCATCACAGACTACGGCATAGAAATCGGGGGCGGTCTCGGAATCTTCGCCGGAAAGGCGTGGAGAGTTGGACTCATGGGCGACTCATCTAACGAGCGGAACGTTATGCTATTCCTCAATGCATTGGAGAAACTGCTAATTGAGGGCGGCCATGGTGTGAAACCCGGCACTGCCGTTCAAGCCGCGGCGCAGGCGTATGCCGCATGACTAGCAGATGGGAAGATTGGGGGTCCACCCTTCCATTCTTCCCTCCTTCCATCTACGCATCTACTCCCACTCAATCGTACTCGGCGGTTTTGAACTGATATCGTAAACAACACGGTTGATGCCCTGGACCTCGTTAATAATACGATTCGAGATTCTGGCGAGTACATCAGCAGGGATGCGCGCCCAATCCGCTGTCATCGCATCGCTGCTCGTGACGGCTCGCAACGCCACAGCATTCTCATAAGTCCGTGCATCTCCCATCACACCAACACTCTTGACCGGCAGGAGTACCGCTAACGCCTGCCAAATTTCGTCGTACAGGCCCGCCGCTGTAATTTCGGAGATAAAAATAGCATCCGCTGCGCGGAGGACCTCCAACCGATCATAGGTAACTTCCCCGAGAATTCGCACAGCGAGTCCGGGACCCGGGAATGGGTGTCGTCCCAAAACATCTGCCGGTATATTCAGTTCCGCACCGACGGCACGCACCTCATCCTTAAAGAGTTCCCGAAAAGGTTCAAGCAATTCAAACGGCATATCTGTCGGTAACCCACCAACGTTGTGGTGCGTCTTAATCGTAGCAGACGGCCCCTTCACCGCAACGCTTTCTATGACATCCGGGTAGAGCGTGCCTTGCGCAAGGAATCGGATGTTATGCGTCGTTTCGAGGACGGTTGATCTGAAGGTGTCAATAAACTGCGCGCCAATCACCTTCCGTTTCTTTTCAGGGTCCGTGACCCCCACCAAAGCACTCAGAAACGGGTCCGCGGCATCAACAGCAATAAGCGGAATACCAAGCCCCTTACACGTCTCAACAACTTCCGCAGCCTCGTCTTTGCGCAGTAGCCCATTGTCCACAAAGACAGGCACGAGTGCATCGCCTATCGCCTTATGGAGAAGTGTTGCGAGCACCATAGAATCAACGCCGCCGCTGACAGCACATAGAACGCGTTCATCTCCGACCTGTCCCTGAATTTGTGCCGTTGCGCGAGCAATAAAAGCACGCATTGTCCACGCGCTGTGACATCGACAGATTTTCCGCGTGAAATTCTGTAAAATCCTGTCAGCATCCTGTGTATGCTCAACTTCAGGGTGAAATTGCAACCCGTAAAATCCACGATCAGAATCCACCATAGCAGCAATCGGCGCGTTTTCCGTCTCCCCAATCGTCCGGAATCCGACCGGCGGCGTTCCGATCCGATCCCCATGGCTCATCCAAGCAGAAAATTCGGAAGAAAGACCGTCGAATAACGGTTCCGATGCGTCAAGAACTCGAAGCGGCGCGTGTCCATATTCCCGCTCGGTGGCAGGTTGAACCTCCCCACCCGTCAGGAGTGCCGCCATGAGCTGCATACCGTAGCAGATACCTAATATCGGAACGCCCAACGCAAAAAGTTCGGCATCGATTTTCGGAGACTCGGGTTCATAGACACTCGCTGGTCCGCCACTCAGAATAATCCCGTTCGGTGCAATCGCCTTAATCTCCGAGAGCGGTAGGGTGCACGGATGAATTTCGCAGTAAACGCTCTGTTCGCGGATACGACGAGCAATGAGTTGCGTGTACTGTGAACCGAAGTCCAAGATAAGGATAGTTTCTTGCTGTTCTAATGCGATGTTATCTGTGTGACTCATATTGTTATAGTAGGTTTTAGGATTATTTAGACACCCTGCATCGGCGAGGTACGGACCGGTTCGCAATCAATAATATCACCCGTTTCCGGATCAAAGATTACACCGTAACGTCCCGGCGGCGCGAAATCGACATCGCTCCACATCGCCAAACCTGTGTTCGCGTCTTGTAGGTAGTAGCATCCATGATACGGATGTCCATGTCTGTCAATACGCCTCACATGGTAGCAGTGGTTATGGAATTGAATTGTATTTCCATAAATGATGATATATCTGTCCCCAAACAGGTTAAGTGCAATCTGATGGATGACATAAGGTTGGTTATGTGGCACAAGCTTTCAGTTTGTTGTGATGATTATATCAATTCTGAGGTTCTGTTCCTCTTTGTCCACACCATCCGAAGTAATAGGCTTGGTTTCTCCCAAACCGGCAGCAGTCAAGCGTTCGACATTAATCTTACCCTGATCAACGAAATAATTTTTCACCGTATCGGCGCGCGCCATACTTAACCTCCGATTCACACTCTCATTCCCCAAGGAAGTTGTATGCGACTCAACTCGGATCGGATAGTCGCGAAAAGCAGTCCTCTGTAAGATTTCTGAAAGTAGAGCGAACGTAGGCTGAAAACCTTCTTGGAGGTGAGCACTCCCAACAGCAAAAGCATCCCCCTGAACACGGATGAGCACACTATCCTGCTGTTCGATAACCTCGGAAACCTTAGGCACTTTCCGCGCTGCCTCCACCAAGTCTGACTTGATAGAGGTCACCTGTTGCGTACTCGCGATAGCACGTTCCAAATAATCATTGCCTTCCGCTGCCGTTTCGATCGCCGTTTGATACTCTTTAGTCGCCAAGGCGGATTTTGCCGCTGTGTAAGCGGATTTTGCCAGCCCATAGAGTTTCGCCTCTAATTGCGGCACCTCCGTGCGCGCCTGCGCTGCAATTTTCTCGTCAAGCGTGCGAACGGCTTGCTCCGCTTCGACTATTATCAAATTCAATTCGTCCTGTGCGCGCTTTCTGAATTCCACTACCTCTACAACGTTGACCATCTCATCTGCCATCCGTTGTGCTTGTTGGGCGAATTGATCGGCTTGCTCATAGCGACCAGCCATCAACGCCTGCGTCGCGCGTTCCAGTTGTGCATTCGTCTCTTCAAATCGTTGTGGTGCATGCTGAGCGGCATTGAGAAGTTGCGCGCGCGCAATGCTCACTTCAACCTTCGCAATTGAGATCCACGCGTTGGTCTTCGCTTCTGTCTCCCGTTTACGGCTTTGTTTCGCCAACTCGTAAAGGCTATTTACCGTCGTTTGCGTTTTAGCAAGAAGGTCCGCTGCTTCGGTAAAATCGCCGCGTTCAATGAGGTTCACTACCGAGGCAAGTGCCAATTGGGCTTTTTCATAATCCGCGGTTGTTTCAATCGCCGGATAGAAATACAACGCAGCATTGGTCAGAGACTCTAAATTTGTGAAGGGTAAACGGAGTTCTGCTTGACGGAGTGCGATCTTTAAATCAGCGATTTCGGTCGAAAGCCGTTCTGTGACCTGCTGTTCTTTACCGTGTGAACTCACAGCGCGGGCAAGCTGCTTTTCGGTAATCACCTGCCGGATACCTGCGATTTCACGTTCATGCTCCTGCGCCTTTATAATCCGCTGATATACCTGTTCACGGATATCAATAACCTGTTGCCGCGCCTGATGCTGCCGTGCCTTCGCAATAGCAACCTGCGCGACCAATTCCGCCTGATACGCAAACTCAGCACTTTGCGGAATATCGCCTTTTTCCTGGGCATCGCGTGCGAAATTCAGAAGTTTTACCGCTCTCCCATATTCCTCTGGGACCAGAGGTTCAGCGTCCAATTCGGCTGCGTTCTGAATCGCCTGCTGTGCGTCTTGGAGTTGCGTCGTTAGCAAAACCTCATCAATTTCAGGGACAGTACACCCAAAAACAACAAGGTATAGAAACAAAAGTAGCCATCCGTAGGATTTCATCATAATTTCTCCAACGCCTCAAGTTCCGCTTTTATAGCCTCAAGCCGCTGAAGTGCGTCAGCGACGCGCTGTTCGCTGGCTGCCAGTTGTTCTTGTGCTTCTCCAACGCGCGCCTCTTCGCGAGCAGCAATAGCCGTCTCTGTTGCGATACGCGCATGGAGATAGGAGCGTAGTGCTAACCGATACGCCTGCTCAGCATCCCCTGCATTCATCGCGTTTTCAGCACTCGTAAGCATCTCTTCAGCAGTCTGGAGGGATGTCACCGCGGCTGTCTCTGCCCCCATCGCGTTGGCAGAAGTGAGCGCGATTTGAGCGTTTTCCATAGTCTCTACAGCGAGCTGCTGTAATTGCCCACCGCAGCCAGTGAACATCAGAAAAATAAAAAGGTAGACCGTCAATTTTATCATTAATCTATTGTGTCTGTTTTGCATTAGTTAGTTATAAGAACTATTAACCCATTGAGCAAAAAAGCCCCGCTCAGGTGGTGCGTCAATGCACCTCCCTCAGGCGAGGCTGTTCGTCGTTTGTT
>JAJECD010000303.1 GCA_022822215.1 Candidatus Poribacteria bacterium
TCAGCAACCTTTTTTACCCTAAAGCAGGTCTTCTTACAATTACTACAGATACTTCAATCATCAACACGGAGGATTACTTCTGGGCTGCTGCGTCCGTTGTCCTTGCAGGGATTCGTTCAATCATCAATCCGGAGTTTGGTAATATCAACAGAGGGTTCGGGATACCTCATGTCCAACTTTTTGAGCGCATCAACAACACACTCTGCGATAACGAGATTCCGATACCACTTCTTATTGGCGGGAATTATATGCCAAGGCGCCCACTCCGTACTACATTTTTGGAGCATGACTTCGTACGCCTGCATGTAATCTTCCCAATAGGCGCGCTCCCGAATATCGGATGCTTCGACTTTCCAATGTTTTGTTGGGTCTTCAATCCGAGATTCGAGACGTTCTTTCTGTTCATCTTTCGAGATGTGAAGGTAAAATTTCAGGACAACCGTTCCATTTTCAACGAGCATCCTCTCAAAATCGTTAATCTGCTGATAGCGCTGCGACCAGACCGATTCCGGCACGAGATTATGTACCCGAACAACGAGGACATCTTCATAATGTGAACGGTTAAAGATACCGATTTTTCCTTTCGATGGGACAGATCTGTGGGCACGCCATAAGAAGTCGCGAGAGAGTTCATCCGTAGTTGGCACTTTAAAACTAAAGACATCGCATCCTTGGACGTTGATGCCAGACATTACCCGCCGAATGGTCCCATCTTTGCCGCATGTATCCATGCCTTGCAAGATGATGAGAACGGCGTGCTGGCTTTCAGCGTAAAGCAATCCCTGAAGTTCCAGAAGCTGCTTATGTAACTTTTTGAGCCTTTTCTTGGTTTGACCCTTTTTCTCGTAAGTTCCCGTATATTCGGGAGGGTGATCGTCCAAATTGACCAATTCACCAGGCGTGACAATATTTTTAGTCTGAAGTTCCATTGTAGGTTTCCAATTATTGGGATAAAGATTCGTAGTAACTATCGACGAGTCTTCGGTATTCAGGCGGCACATCCTCTTTAGCAACTTGTGTAAGTCGCTTTTTCTCCTGAAGCGCGTTGAGCCGTTCTTCCAGCGCGGCTTCAAGTTTATTTAAGTCACGAATAACAAATTCATAGTTCGGAAAGGGATTTGACCGATTTCCAGGACGGTCGTCCATCGTATCAAGCATACCGAGCCAGAGTTCATCAATTTCCCGGTCAGACTCTCGCCCTCCGGCACGTGCCTCTTGATTTTCGGCTTCACCCTCTTGTCCGGGTTGTTGACCCGGCTGCTGATTCTGTTGCCTTTGCTGCGCCTGTTGCGCTTGTTGAAGCCGTTCTTGGAGCTGCTGTTGCCGCGCCTCGAGCTGTTGCTGACGGCGTTGTTGTTCTTCCGTCTGTTCTTGTCCCTCCATCGCCTGAAGTTCGCGTTGGATGTCCTCCATCTGTTCACGCGCTTGCTGCAGTTGCTGGAGCGCAGCTTCAAGTTGTTCCTCCTCAGTGTTTGCCATATTGGCTTGTGCCTGTTGGAGATCGGCTTGCGCTTGATTCAGTGCGTCGAGTGCCTCTTGCTGATTCTGATTGGCGGCTCGGAAACTCCGCCATTGCAAGGCGCGTTGTGCGGTTGACATATCCTCCAAGGTCTGTTCTTCCGCAAAGCGTCTTGACGCATCTCCCACGTTTTGGGCTGCTTCCGGATTTTCCGGGTTGAGTTGGGTTTGAAGATCCCGCAACTCGCGCGCAAGTGTCTCCAAATTTCGCTGAAGTTCGCGCTGCTGGTTAGCGAGTTCAGATGCCCGTCGGAAATCTTCAGGACGCATCTCTGACTGTTGCGAGCGGCTTCTGAGTTCCTGCGTCTGTTGTTGGAGCTCAGATTGCGCCTCTGTCAACTCCTGAAGTTGTTGCGCGGTTCTCTCAAGCGCATCTTCTGTGAAATCCGCAGCGACCCGCGCCAACTGCTCAATAGTCTCCTCAATCCGTTCTTCCGCTTTTTCTCCCTTAGCGGCACTGAGCTGCGGTTGCTGTTGCTGCATGCTTTCCGAGGCTTCCTGCATCTGTTCACCCGCCTGTTGCATCGCTTGACCCGCTTGATTCAAGCGTTCCCCTTGCGTTCCCTGTCCACGCTGTTGCATAGTGCCGAGCTGCTGTGTCATTTGCTGTGCCTGTTGTGATAACTGCTCCTGCTGTTGACTATTCTGTTGCATTTCACTTGGGGAAGGTTGGCTCTCACGTCCCAACTGCTGGCTCTGTTGACTGAGCTGCTGTTGTTCCGTCAACATTTGGCGCGCCTGATCTAACATCTCTTGCGTCTGCTCTTGCATTTCCATATCAAGTTCATTCTGCTCATTCTCAAGTTCACTTTGCAATTCCTCCATTTCGAGTTCAAAGTCTTCAGCAAGTTGTGGATTACTGTTACGCATCTGCATGAGTACCTTGGGGATTTCAAGGTTGACTTTGATGAGCAGTTCGAGTGCGTTCTGTTCCGGCGGTATCGCCTCAGCTGGCTCAATGGCATTCAGATGATCTGTCGCCTCACCCATGTTGCCAATTGCGTCTTCCAAGTTCATCAGAATCTCAGGTGAAACCTGCGCAGTTGTCTGTATAGCCACGCTCAACTCATCTACGAACTTTTGCGTTTTATCCTTTAGCTCGGCTTGCTTGTCAGCAGTTTGCTTGACAGCCGACTGATATTCTTCACTGGTTGTAGATTGCGCGTTCGTATGCTGCCAAGTATCTCGGATAATCTGCTTCTGAGAGGCAATGATACCCGAGAGTGGATTTGGTTCAGCTTGTGCTTGCGCTTGTTCTCCTTCACCTTCGTGGAAATCCTCGTTAAAGGGTCGGATTTCGATGAAGTAAATGTCGCTGTTGGCTTCACCAGGACCGGTCTGCGTATTATTATCAGTGGCATGGGCGTAGTAAGAGATAACATCCCCCGGTTCTAAGTCAAACTCTTCGATATAGAAAGTGTAGCTCCCATCTAAAACACGATGCACAAACGAATCGTCTGTCACCTTTTCTTCTATCACACTTAAAGGCGGTGCATTGGAATTAAGGACAACCTCTTGCAATTCATCAACCCCAATGTGGTATCTGAGTTTTAATTCAGCAATCCCGTAGTCATCCATTGCCTCAGCAATAATTTCCACTTCACCCAACTTTGTGGTTTTAATATCGCGCCCGGGTTCTTTGATTACGACTTCAGGGGCAGCGTCCGGAACAGCCTTAATGTTGTATTCAATCGGTATCTCGTTGTTGAACCCATCAATACATAGGAGTTCAACGGCATATCTCCCGTCCGCAACGACATCTATGGTTGTTGTCAGTGTGTTCCCATCAGAAATAACCATTTGTGTTGTCTCGGGTTCCGACGTTTCTGTTAATTTTTCAAAAAAAGAATCCTGCCTTGGATCCGCTTCAAGTGTAAACTTTGCGGTCTGAACGGCTTTATTTGTTACGATTTTGAGTTCCGCGCGCGTGCCGACCACAGCCTGAATATCACCTGTCCCTGTTTGCACAACAGGTTTAAGTCGAGTATAGGCTGGATACGTGTAAGCGACAGATATTTCAGCTACCCTCGGCATATCAAAGACTTCGACCGTATAGCGTTCCGAGGTAACTTCGTTCGCGACGATGTAATATTCCATATCGGCATCGATATTGAAAATCTCATAAGCGAACCCTCGTTTGTCGCTCGGATTGCGCAACATGTTAATTTGTTGTTCAGTCGTTTCGGTTTCCGCCGTAGCGGCATCTGACGCACGCGTCTCATGGTAAGTGAGAACTACCTTTTCAGTAGACTTACCGGTGACGGTGACATGAATTGGTAAACTCTTGCCCCGAAGGATACGCGCGTTCCCTGGCTCAACAGTGAGATGCGTCGTTAGAATCGGGTCGGTTTTTTCCCAAGGTGTGAACACGCGGAGGAGGCTGGTATGTATTTCTTTCGGGAATAAGAGTGAGAGGACACAACAACCCACAAAAACCAAAGCCGCAATGCCAACATGTTTGCGAGTGCGACTGTGATCAATAGTGGTTTTAAAATCGATACTTTCCGTTCGCTGTGTGGTATCCTCTAATAAGCGTTGGAGCATGTGCGCTTCAATTGGATCCGCTGATTCCCGATCTCCGAATTCAATCGCACTGACCAATCTATCCTCAAGGTCTGGATGGTTTCGTTCAACATTCAGGGCGACATCCCGGAGCGTGAGTGACGCTCGGAGCGGTCGAACGAGATATTTATACAGTAAGTAACCCGTAACGCCTACACCGATTGTTAACAATGCAATGCGGATAGGACTTGGGAGCGGCATCAGCCAATCAACGATGGCTTCACCGACAAATAAAGCGATAACGCCTGTCAGGACAATAGCAACCCCTGTCCAGAAGAGACTACGTTTCCATACACGTCGCGCCGCCAAAATTCTCGCCTGTAATTCTGCGTAACCTTCCCTCGTATTCATCAATTCTCCCCCACCTATATTACCCACGATCCATAAAACCCTAATAACTCTCTTTTACCTCTACGTTTTAGGACAAAGTGATTGGAAGTAGCGTTCGCTTAAAATATAGCACACAGCACGCGCTCAGATAGAAACCGCTGCTACTGTTCACTTTTTTCTGCTTCCAACTGTGTTTTCTGCCATCCGTAGTCAACGCCTCCGTCATAAAATTTATCTGGATGCTCCACTGCCCAAATTTGCTTGTGGATAATCCAGTTTTGCGGATCCAATGCAAGTGCCTTTCGCCATTCAGCCATCGCTTCCTGTTTCTTGCCGCCTTCCAGCAAGATGAGACCGAGTTGAAAACGGGCAGTCGCTTCAGTAAGCGTTTGGGTAACCGATTCATTTGATCGTTGCATATCACGAAGCAGCGCTGCGTTATAGTCAGGATCGGAGAGCCATTTTTCCAGCATCATCAGGGTCTTTTTATCAGCAACATTGATGTTGAAAGGTGCTTTAACCATACGACCCACCTCATCAATCATGACGCCATAAGGAATAGCTTTGAGATTGTAACGGGTGCCAAAGATATTCTGTGTATCAACGAGTGTGAAGAAATCGGCATTCGCCGCATCATGCCAAGGACGGACGACAGAGGCACCTTGTGCATCAAGGGCAATAGAGATAAGGTTTAACTTCTCACGGTATTCGCTGTAAAATTGCTGCCAGCCCGGCAGTTGTTCACGACACCCTCACCAAGACCCCCAAACGTAGAGGAGCGTCTTTTTCCCTCGAAAATCTCGTAAATGTCTTTGCGTACCCTGCAGATCGGGAAGCGTGAATTCGGGAGCAAGATGCATAGGTTGAATAACCTCCAATCTGTTTGATGATATGCTATAAATTTCAAACCCAAAAGGTGCTGTGACGCTTGCAGGTTGTGCATAAGTTACACCCTTCACCTCCACAACACCGTCTTTGCTATCTTGAAATCGGAGGGGTACACAGCGTTCCGCTTCTGTTTCTCCACAGAGAACCGCCATTTCTTCGCCTTCTGGGTATTCCACTTTTAATCCGAGTCGTTTCGCGAAATCCTCCAAAGGCACCAGCCAGACACCGTCTTTTAAGATAGGTGGCACCGTAAACACGACAGGCTGGGCATCTATTGAAATCTGAAAATCAGTACGCTTCATGTCACGCTCTTGGGTGTTTCCCATCTGTATCCCCATTACACAGAATAGGGCTGTAAAGATGAACAACTTCAGTGTATGGTGCATTCTGCAATCCGACGTTGCAATGGTCATTGTGTCTGTTTCTCTCTGTGCTGTGAATCGTAAACGAGGAATTCAATGATCTTATCAACGGTTTTCGGTGTAAGACCGGAGCCCGGTTTCTTCATCATTTTATAGACATACGCTCGCCATTCTTCGGGTGTGAAGGTAGAATTAATCGGACGTGCAACGGTATGGCATCGACTACATTTACGGGTAAAAAGTTCGTAAGCCTCCTGCATTTCAGGTGAATAGGCACTCACATCAATAAAGTTAGGTCCCTGATCCGCTGGATAGGTTTTCGGTGCGACGCGCGGAACGCGTAAGGCATAAATCATCCCAATACCTACAAGAAGAATAACCCCCAAAACAACGAACCAGACAATTGTATTTTGCATTTTTTAAACTATTATAGTAGATTCTGTAATTATTTATACACTTAGCATCGGTGCGGTTAGGAATGCACATCGCATTTGGTCGAGTACGCCGCAAAACCGCACCTACCGGGGGATGAAAGTGTGTATTTATTTTTGGAATTTACTATAAATCTGGTCACCGTTCCACTACGTTCCACGGTGGTTTTTGGTCACCCCTAACCTCCTCCTGGATTATATAAAGGGTTCTTAACAACTCAGGAGCTGCAACGCGTAAATCTGGTCCCTGTTCCACTACTAATCGCAATTTGCTATTCGCTAATCGCTAACAGACTTTTCACTTTTTGTGCTATAACATTCGCACTAATACCGTGGCGTTCCAAGAGTTCCTCTGGTTTCCCGGAACGTGGCATCCCCGTAACCGCAAGCTTATGGACACAAACGCCGTCAGGTGCGACAGCGTCCAACACAGCATCTCCCAAACCGCCTTCAGGATAGTGGTCCTCAACAGTGACCAAAGTATTGTTAGTCTCTGCTGCTGCCGCGCGTAGTGTCTTCTTATCGATCGGCTTAATGGAATAGAGGTCAATCACACGGATCGCAATGCCATCTGCAGCAAGTATTTCGTGTGCTTTCAGCGTTTCGTGAAGGGTTATACCCGCAGCAACGACGGTTACCTTATCCGCATCGCTTTCACGTAGCACCTTAGAGCCACCAATGGGAAAACTTTCATTGGCATCATAGAGGATTGGAGTTGGTGGACGCGAGGTTCGGAGATAAACGATACCTTGGTGTGCTGCCGCTGCTGCGACAAGGCGTTCAGCAGAGATCGCATCACTCGGATAGAGGACGGCTGCTCCCGGAATCGCTCGGAACATGGCGAGATCCTCTAAACCCATCTGCGAAGGTCCGTCTTCACCAATTGAGACCCCGCAGTGTGATCCGGCATATTTAATATTCGCTTGCGAAATAGCGGACATCCGAATCTGATCGTAGGCGCGCGATAAAAATGCCGCGAATGTGGAGACAAACGGGATTTTCCCACGTTTCGCTAAACCGATGCCGGCACCGACCAAATTTTGTTCAGCGATGAACATCTCGAAGTATCGGTCTGGATGGAGCGTCATAAATTGCTCGGCGTAGGTAGAATTTTTTGTATCTCCATCAAGCGCAACGACATCCGGGTTCGCAGTACCGAGTTTTGCAAGCCCTGTGCCGTAACCGCCGCGTGTTGCGACCTCTTCGTCCGGTGAATAGTCTGGTGGTTCACATTCGGTTGGCGTCGCGCTATTTACCTTTATCGGATTCGGTGGTTCAATCTGAATGGGAACATCTGTATGCAAGGCACCCAACTCGGCTAACGCTTTATCAAGATCTTCACCTTTAGCGACTGCTTTTCCGTGCCAGTTGTCTGCGTTTTCAAGGAACGAAACGCCTTTGCCCTTAAAGGTTTTAGCAACAATCATTGTAGGTTTATCGATTGAGGCTTCCGCTTCAGCGAGTGCTGGTAGAATTTCGTCAAAATCATGTCCATCAATACCAATAGTTTGCCACCCGAACGCCTCGAAACGTCGGCAATAAGTGTCAATATCAAAGGCGTGCATAGTCCGCTGGCTCTGACCGAGTGCATTGACATCAATAATTCCGATCAGGTTATTGAGTTGGTAATGCGAGGCCAAAGCGGCGGCTTCCCACACGCCCCCCTCAGCAGTCTCGCCATCACCGAGGAGGACGTAGACACGGTAATCGGACTTATCTAAGTATTTACCGTTGAGTGCCATACCGAGCCCAAGCGATAAGCCTTGTCCGAGGGATCCCGTTGCCACCTCTGTCCACTCGAACCGTGGTGTCGGATGCCCTTCCAAGATGCTGTCAATTTGTCGGAGTGTGTGCAGTTCATCCGTCGGAATGATACCTACCTCGGCATAAGCAGCGTAAAGGAGCGGTGCGGCATGTCCCTTGGATAATATGAACCTATCGTTGTTCGGATGCTGTGCATCGGTAGCGTCATAGCGCATTGCATGAAAAAAGAGGGCAGAGACGATATCCGCAGCAGAGAGACACGTGGTTGGGTGTCCGGAGCCTGCTTCCGATGTAGAGACAATGGAATGAATACGTAAATTGGTTGCCTTTTGTTTGAGAAGGTTTTTTAAGGTTTCCACAAATTTATCAATCCTTTTTCTTATGGCTATCAGCCGTCAGCCATCAGTTAAGAATCCTTTGTAACAATCTATTCTCGACTTGGCGTAATCCAGTGAAGTGATGAAGTGTTACAAGGTCCCTCGTCGCTGACCGCTGATGCGGATTGCCTATTGTTATTTCGTTTTCAATTCGTCCGATCTACGTTCTGCAGCCAATGTGAGATAATGCCCCTTGCAATTTTGGATAAGGGACTTGAAAGTCTCAATGGCTTGCGGAATATTTTCCGTTTTGATGTAAGCCTCTGCCTGCCAGTACATGGATTTCGCTACGATTTCGTTGGCTTGTTCCTCGGTTAGGTCGTGTGCTGTCCGTTCGGAGGCGTTTTCAATGGCTTCGTTAAATTTTTCGATTGCCTGTTGATAATCCTTCTCCTCATAATAGGCTGTGACAGCGTTTGCATAGGCATGACTGCTCTCCTCATAGAGATGAAAAAGCGCACTCCCTTGTGGTGCTGCAGCCAACGGTGCTGAGACTTCTTCCAATTCGCCGCTACCGAGTATCTCGGCGATTCGATCATACGGATCAACCGAATCGCTGTCATCATCGTCATTATCTTCTGTTTCTATTACTTCGGATTCTGTTTCAGGAGAATCTTCATCCGCAAAGGGATCATCGCCAGAATCATCCACTTCATTTGGCGATAACTCCTGGGGTTCATTATCAAAATCATCTGTTTGATTATAGTTCAATAGCATTTGTCTCTCCGTTCTTTGTTTTTTTAACGGCTGTCGGCTATCAGCCGTCAGCAGCCAGCAAGAGCGGCTTGTGAGAGGAAAAAACACAACACCCACCACCCTGAAAGCCGATAACCGATAGCCGACAGCTACTTCATAATTGCCAGTATCAGGAATTTGCCAACCACCTTAGTATTTGACTTTCACGTCCGCCCAAGTGGTTGTCATTTTGTCAGCGGGTTCAACTGCCAGGACTGCGAAGTAGAGTCCATTCTCATAAAGGCTCTTGATATCATCCGGCGCCAAAGCGACATCAAAGATTGCGACTTCATCAATAACAGCATCACCGAAGCGTCCGGCACAACAAGTATCGTTGCCGATGTAAACGGGACCGTTATCTGGATCAATCGGATTCTTAGTTAGGTCCATCGCGCTCGCTTCTTCGCCATCAATATAGATGTACCACTCACCGGTATCGCTATCATAGGTAGTGGTGTACATGTGCCACTCGGTAATATCTTTCGGACCGACTTCACCATCGCGCCAACCGCCCGGCTTATTCCAACAACCGCCATTACAAACGGGCCATGAAACATTTGTCGTGCCTTGGTTGGGATGGATAATATAGGCATTCCTTTTTTCGACCATCCACCCGTGTTGATTCCAAGTATCGGTATTGCTTTTAACCCAAATCGTAATAGTTATCGCATCTGTCGGGTTCGCATGGTCAGGAATGACGACATGCGCGCCGGCACCATCTAACTCAAGTCCTTCTCCGAACTTACCTTCGACCCATTTTGGACTATTCTCAAGATCACCGTCCAGACCATTTCCAGACGCATCGGTTGCAATCTTTCCCTTGCCTTCATCAAAGAGCCACAACCCCGTAACGGTAGAAGGATCAATCTTGGCAGAGGCGGTGGAAACACACAAGACCCCGATAAAAAAGAGACTGCAACACACAAAGGCTAAACCCGCAAACCAAAACCTACGAGAAAAAACAGTACCAAAATCCATTTTTACCTCCCATTCGATATGACACGTTCAAAGACCTTATACGTACAACATACGATTTACACGGACACACAATTGTGGCAAAGCGTAAACCGCCGCTAAAATATCATCTTGTATTTATCATACCAAATTAGCGGGTAGATGTCAAGAAATTAAACCAAGCAATTAGAAAAAAGCATTGACATCAAAGAAAGTTCCATTTATAATTCACTCAGACATTTATTTTCATCTAAGACACAGGAAAGTATGAAACACATAGACATTATTTTTTTTCTTTTAATTTTTTTTAGCGTCCTGCCGGTGTTTGGGCAAACTTCAAACAGCGATCTGCAAGTTTCAGACTCGCAACACCCTGACTTCAGACATGAAAAACCGGCAAACCCCCTTCTTATTGCCCAAAGCGAAACAGGACAAGCGTCAGAAACCCCGCCTACAATAGAATCGACCCCGGAAGAGCACTCTGAAAAACCACCGCCACAAGTTGAAACTCCTGATCAACAGAATATTGGGATTACAAACTTCTCTCCGAATGAAAGGAAGCGGCGAATCCTAAGAATTGCCAACGATTATGCGTTGGGAGCGGATGACGTGCTAACAACGCTCATCGTCATCGCTGGTGACGTAAGATTACAAGGGACTGTCACTGGGAATATGTTGATCCTTGGTGGAGACGTTACCCTGACACAAGAATCACAGGTGAACGGGACACTTCAGATTATAGGCGGGCAGGTGTCAGGACGCACAGACGGCGTAGCCGACCTTCAAATGAGCAATCGCTGGGAAATGGTGCCTGCTGCGGTGAAACTTGTCATGCACCCCTACATTTTCTGGGAAACCACCGATAAGCAGTGGAATTTGCGGTTAACCTTGGCAAAGTCTGGGTTTTCGCTCCTGATGTATCTGCTGATAGCAATCTTATTTTTAAAACCGATAAACGCGATGAGCGAATTGCTGACGCGCAGACCGATCGGTAGTATTTTATTTGGAATCCTGATGCTGCCTATGATACCGCTAATCCTGACGTTACTGACCCTGTCAATAATTGGCATACCGTTCATGTTGTTGGTATTCGTCCTCTTGGTGCCACTGGCAGTCTTTGGGAAAACAGTGATTTTCCTCACGCTCGGTAGTACACTCTTTTCAGGACGATTGAGACCCCTCGGCGTAATTTTTAGTTATATTCTCTATTTCATGGCGACAGCCCTACCGTATATTGACTGGGTGACCTTTCTTCTCATCAACGCGAGCGGCATCGGATTATGTGTGTTGGGCAGTATTCGCGCGATGTTGCCGCAAGACCGGCGCAGAAATATCTCCTGGTCAGAAAGAGTGTAGCGGATATGCAGTTAGTTTCTCCCCTCTTTCTTGTTCTGCTGATTGTCCTGCCATCGCTAATATTTGTGTTACGATGGTTCCGCAAACAGGCGATCGTTCCTGTCGTCCTTTTCTCTGACTTCAGACAGGGATTCGCAGCAGGCGTTCAACAGATGCGGGAGACCTTCTCGGTCAAAGTACTACCGACCCTTAGCATTCTGAGATTTATCGTTCTCGCCCTTCTTATCTTTACACTCGCTCGTCCGCAACTCACCCAAAGCCAGGAACATAAATTTGCGGAAGGCATTGATATTCTCTTGGTACTCGACATCTCGGAGAGTATGCGGGCGGAAGACCTTTCGGTGCCGCTTGCAAACCGAAACCTTGCTGTTAAAAGTGAAGGCGTGAACCGTATCCAGATCGCGAAGTCGGTTATCAACGACTTTCTGTCCCACCGCGAAAATGATCGCATCGGTTCAGTTATTTTTGCGGGTGAGAGTTTCACACTCTGTCCACTCACGTTGGATTATTCAGTGCTAATAGAATTGCTCCGTGATGTAGAAATCGGGCAGTTAGAGGACGGTACAGCTATCGGTGATGCCCTCGCAACGGCTACGCATCGATTGGAAACCTCGAAATCGCAAACGAAAGTAGTCATCCTCTTGACCGATGGAGAAAACAACGCTGGTAGTATAGACCCAGAGACCGCAGCTGCGCTCGCGCACTCCCTTGGAATTAAGGTTTATACCATCGGTATGGGGAAAGAGGGCGGCGCACGCATTCCATATCCAGATACAACCTTCGGCAAAAGATATCGTGAGGTCTTAACCTATCTTGACGAAGATACTTTAAAACAGATTGCCAGCATAACAGGAGGTCGCTATTTTCGCGCAACAGATACGCAGTCACTGCAGCGAATCTATGCAGAAATCGACCTGTTTGAAAAGACGAAATTTGCGGTCGTTAGTACTGTTGACCACAAAGAGTTGGCATCATATATCCTGATACCGGCAGTGCTGCTGTTGGGTATAGAGGTATTATTGAGCAATACAGTGTTACGAAAAATTCCGTGATCTACTTATAGGAGATTAAAATGAAAAATATCATCGCATGTAATTTGGGGAGTTACCTACAGTTTCGCACCGGAGCCTACGCACATTTAGCGAAAATCGGTTTGACAAACGTGGAAATTGGGGTGCCTTCGGCTGAATCTGTAGATGCACTCCAGTCAGAATTGGACGCACACGGACTCACTGCTACGAGTCTGCTGGGTAGATGCGATGTTCAATCTGAAACGGTTGTATCAGATTTCCAGACGACCTTGGATACTGCCGCGCAGATGGAAGTGAACATCATCTTCGTCAGTGTTCATGCCGGGGATACAGATCGTAACGTCGTCCACGATCGACTTCGCGCCATAGGTGAGAATGCTGCACCTGCGGGCATCAAGGTCTGCTTGGAAACCCATCCCGACATGGTACACAACGGCGACATCGCACTGGAGACGATGAAAGCCGTGAACCATCCGAACATCTGTGTCAATTTCGATACCGGCAACGTTTACTACTACAACCATAATATAACAGCGGTCGCAGAGGTTGAGAAGGTCATTCCGCATGTCGGGGCAGTCCATCTCAAGGATACAAACGGCGGTTATCGAACATGGCACTTTCCGGCACTTGGCGAAGGTGTGGTTGATTTCAAAGCGGTATTTCAGACGTTGAACGCCGCTGGATTTTACGGTCCCTTTACAATGGAACTCGAAGGCATTGAAGGGGAAAACCTTGATGAAGCAGGTGTCCAGGCGCGCGTAGCAGATTCACTCCAACATCTAAAAGACATAGGAGTGATCTAAATAATTGACCTTTGGACATCGTTCTGCTATGGGCTGGGTAACCCAGCCCCTACGGTTTAAGGAAGGTTTCTGGTCAATTTTAACGAGGACTGAACCTCGTATGGGTGAAATGCCTTCAGAAGAAGGAGCAGTATAACATGAATACGAATCTTTGCGTTATTCGACTCGGTGAAGGAGAGCGGATCGGCGATGCACTCGGAGAAGTCTTGGACACCCCAGATATGACAACAATCGGAGCCTTCGCTGTTTCTAAAGAAAACCCGACGGAACTTCACTATCACGATTTCGATGAATATTGGTATTTCACGGAAGGCACGACGACTGTGACGCTCCGAACGGCGGATGGGCAATCTGAATCCTATCGTATCGGTCCGGGAGATCTGGTCGTCACGCCTAAAGGCGTTGAGCATGGACATACGCCGGATGATGTCGTTAAAGGGGTGCAGTGGGTGAGCGTGATTCCCGCTGATGCGCGTCGCGGACATCTTCATAGAGAATTCGTATAAACAGACCGTCACGTGTAGCCAAGATATTTTCACGAGGTGGAAAAATGAATACGGCAACTCTCACCAAACGCGAAATTAAACAGACACTTCTTAGCCATCAGAACACACTCAAAGAATACGGTGTAAAACGGCTTGGACTCTTCGGTTCTTATGTCAAAGACACCGCCGATGCTGACAGCGATATTGATTTGATTGTAGAACTTGAAGAATTATCATTTGACCGGTACATGGGGCTCCGTATTTTTCTGGAAGATCTGTTCGAGAAGAAGGTCGATCTTGTCATCGCTGATTCAATCAAACCACGCTTACTGCAATATATTGAAAAGGAAGTTGAATATGTCGCAGGATTCTAATATCTACCTCGAAGATATATTAGAAGCAATACATTGGATTCAAGAATATATGCAGGGTGTTACACGCGAAAACTTTGGAACGGATCGAATGCAGTTTGACGCGGTCATCCGAAACCTTGAAATTATCGGTGAAGCTGTTAAAAATGTGCCTGATTCCGTCCGAGAAAAGCATCCAAGTGTCGCGTGGCGGAAGATTGCTGGACTGAGAGATATTCTCATTCACAAGTATTTTGCTATCAATATTGACATTATCTGGACTATTGTGCAATCAAATATTCCGATTCTGAAGACAGAAATTCAACAGATTCTGAGGGAAAAGAACGAATAATTTCATCGCAGTTCCCTAAGGAAGGAAAAATATGTCAACACAAGTAAGTCCGTTGCCGATGCGACGGTTGGGACGCACAGAATTAGAGGTCACTTGTCTCGGTATGGGCGGTGCGGGACTCGGTAGAGGTGATGTCACCGACGATGAAGCAATCGAGGCGGTACACCGAGCCATTGACTCAGGCATCAATTACCTCGACACCGCGCCTCTCTATGGTGAGAGCGAAAGACGGGTCGGGCTTGCACTCGCTGATGGGTGGCGGGAGAAGATTTATCTCGCTACAAAAACAGGCACACACCCAGAATGGCGTGGCGATTTTAGCGGACCGGGGACGCGTCGCAGCGTTGAGAACAGTCTACGTCTATTGGGAACGGATTATCTCGATGTCTGCTTAGTACACGACCCAGATAGCATGGATCCCGTTGTCGCGAAAGGGGGTGCGCTGGATGAACTCCAACGGATGCGTGAGGAAGGTCTGATTAAGTTCATCGGACTCGGCGTTCGGCAACATGAATTTCATAAAATTGCTATCGAAACGGGTGTGGTCGATGTGATTCTTACGTACCTGGACTACACGCTCCTGAGTCAAACTGCAAATGAGTGGTTGTTACCGCTTGCTGCGGAAAACGATATCGGGATTATTAATGGGAGTCCGATTGCGATGGGGTTACTCTCTGGTGTTGAACCGGATGTATCGGCTGAACGGATGCACTTGGGCACTTCTGATGCGGAAAAGGCGCATCGGCTTTGGCAGTGGGCAACTGACAATAATCTGAACCTACTGAACCTTGCGATCCAATTCTGTTTTCGGCAACCTCGTATAGCGATGAGTCTGACGGGTTCTAAAAATGCAGCGGAGGTAGAGCAGAATTTCACTGCTGCGACGACACCGGTGCCTGATGAGATGTGGGAGCAACTGGAAATTTTACTATAGGAGTTTGATACGCGTGTCTCTCATGTTTGAGGGAAGCTTAGTGTCGAAAGGGGTCTCTTTAAAAAACTCCTATTTTTTTCTGGAACTCGGATTATGAAAGGATACCTGCTTTTCTGCTTTTTGTTACCTTAACTGATAAAAATTGTCCAAACTTTAGTGTGTCTACAATGAACAGCAGAGTGATATATGTATAGAAAAGATAGAGCCATGAAGAGAACGTCGACTCAAAGCGGAAGGTCTTTATAACTCGAAATGCCTTAAGGAAGGTTTCTTGTGTCAGGTCTTTTGCGGTCTCAGTGTTTTTGACGTTTCCGAGAATGTGGTTGTAGACGCGAGATTGGTATTTGGCAACGAGCGGATTGAAGGCTTCGGTGTTGCCTTGTTGTGTGCGGTGGATGAGATGACCATCGTCAAAATCAAACAATCCTGTGTATTCCTTTCATTTTATCCAGGATCTGGGGTTCAGAATGAGGGTTTGAGTTTTCTGTCTGTCTTTGCGAAGTACCGTGCGTTCCTTTTTATCCCTTTACACTTAATGCAAAAGTCGCGACAAACGAACCCATCTTTGTCTTGAATTCCTTTGCCGAAAAATCAAGGACCTCCAGATTCACGTCTTCATATAAATCCAATACCTCGCGCGGGCTTTTTGGAACATACAAATGCATCGGAATCGGCAATTGAACCGGGATAGACGTTATCGCGTATCCGCCCGGTTTCAGTACCCTGACCGCCTCCAGAAGCCCCTTGAGCGGATCGGGAATATGTTCCAAGACCTCCATAGCAAGAACCAAGTCAAAAGTGTTATCGGCATAAGGGAGAGATCGGATATCTCCAGTTGTGAATTGAACTCTCTCGTCTACTCCCTTGAGTTTCATCAGTTTGTTAGCATAGTGAACGCACTCTGGAGAAATATCTATGCCACTCGCTGTCCACGCAGGTTTCTCTTCGAGAATAAATTGCGTCAAGACACCCGGTCCGAATCCTAAATCGCAAAATTGCATATCGATTTCACTGAGTTTTTTCAGCTGCTTTGAGAGGAAACGCAACCTTTCCAATGCGGGTTCAAAGTTGCGATAATACAGGTGTTCTTGGCTGGGATAAGCTGCCGTGTCATATAACTTTTCTTTGATGGTTTTAAAATCACGTACCCCGTGCGGTAAGTCAGACACCTCCAAGCTTAACAATTCGTCAGACTTTATTTCCATTACAGAAAGAACATCTGAAACGACCTGTTCGCAATTTTCCCAATAAGCGTCATCTTTGTCAATCTCCGTCCGTAGACGTGCCAACATCATTTCCAGCTGAGTCGTGATCGAACGCAAGAAAGAGTGGCGGAAATAGTCAGCTGAATTCGGATACTTTCTGGATTTTTCTTCAAGAAGTGCTTCAAATTGTCGTTCAAATGCTTCAAAAACCATAAAACACTCGTCCCTTCTTAGACTTTCAATAAATGGCAACTAACGACAGATACCCGATACCTTTCCTCTCCAGAGGCTACCAGAAATCACCTTTCCATCAACGACCAAGGTCGGTGAGGATCTGATTTCTAACGCAGTAGCGCGTTGAATATCAGCCTCAAAAAGCCGTTTCGTCCGTTCCGACTCTATCTCTTGGTTAACCCTATTAATATCCAATCCAACCTTCTTCGCACACTGAGTCCACGCCGACTCCAGATGTTTCGCACGACATAACAGATAGTCAAAAAATTGATCCGGATAGCGTTGGGAAATCGCAATTTGGTGCAGATTTTCAATCACTTCGGCTTCCCCATGCAAACTGGTGAACTTTCGTTCGTCTGAGGTATCTGAGGTCTCCTCCTCCGCAAAGTTGGCGATAAATCGAAGGTTAAAGTCAACAGCATCCCCGTACTTCCCAATGAACGGAAGTAATTCTTCCTCCGCCTGGACACCAAACGGACAAAACGACATCACGAACAACTCTACCTGAGGCTTCATCGGTCCGCGCATCCGCTGTTCCAGAATATCTTTGAGGCTCGGCTCCGTTCGACTGTGGTCTACTTCTGGCATGACATACTCGACAATCTGTGCAAACCCAGGCGAATGGGACGGCGTATGGCATTCCATACAAACCTGCTGCTTCACTTCCCCACGAATGTTTGTCGTCAATGGGGTCGTGATATGCTGTTTGCCAGGACCATGACAGGTTTCACAGCCTACGTCTGCTAAGTGTTCTTTTTCTTTCGTGCCGATTTGGTAACCCGTCTCATACCGAAATCCAGTGACATGACAGGAAACGCATTCGGGATAAAACTGTTTCCCCACTGTCAAGAGCGTATTAAAGGCGGTCGCATGCGACGTGTGTGACCACTGATCAAACGCTTTTGAGTGACAGGTCGCGCATGCTTGAGAACCGACGTAACCACTTCCGGCCTCCTGCTCCAGTGCCTCATCCGAAAACAGACGTTCACCGCCCGCTTGCAATTGCGGATCAGTGGCGACTTGCGTATAGAAGTCCTGCAAAAGTTCCCGGATGTGTGGGTCATCTTCCACGTCCTCGGTCAGCGCAATGTGTTCTGCGGAAACACGGGGTGTATCCCCCGTGTTGAGCAGCAGGGCTCCCAAGGTTTCTCCGTTAGCACCACTATAAGTGAGAAGCACATTTCCCACGTTTTCTGTTTCGCCGGTTCCAGGGCTCAAAATCGCGGAAACACGCGGATACTTCTCAGCAAGCGTCCGGTTCACTGCCGGGGGCAGATTGCTCAGGATAACGATAACGTCAGTTTCCTGCTCTAGTTCCAGCAACAGACGATCCAGAACCGTGAGGTTTGTATCTTGAAGCGACAACGATGAAAGCCCTAACACTGCCACTTTTTTATTACCCACGGTTTTCATCAGAACAGATTGCGTATTGCCGCCGAATCCCTCAACATTGGGGGTAAGGAGCGGAAACGCTTGGCGAGCCAACGTGTCTTTCACAAAGTCCTCGCCAAAAATCATATCCGCTTTATCGGGGACGAGTGCCTCATATTTCAACAATTGCATAGATTCCAGGACCTTCTGTGTCCTCAATTGATCCAACGGGTGAATCTTATCAGTGGTGAGCGTTTCGGAGACGGCATCATTGGGAGAAGTCGTCATAGAGAGGACACTCTCCTTCATCTTGGAGTCTTGGGTCGGGAGAATACCGCCAAGATCCACTAATAGCGGTGAAAAGCCCTCTGCTCGAATAGACGAGATTGCAGTCGAACGCCTCGGCAGTCCCCCAGATTGACCAATGAAGCAACCACACGGCTCAAGGTGTCCGTGCGTGCTGCCTGTATACAGCACGATTAACGTCTCTTCGGGGGCGGTTGCCTTCAAACTCGCCAAGAACTCGTTCAACGGCATAGCCTTGAGTTGAGATGCCTCATGTTTTATCGTTTTAATCTGTTTTAATCGACGCGCCTCGCTGAACCGTTGATAGATCGGCGGTGTCGCAACAAGAAGGGTTAACAGAAATACCCACAAGATATGTTTTTTCTTCATGAGAACCTTTTATACATTCTGATTTTTGGCGCATCACTTCTGCAGCGGTGCCGTTTTAATCGGATTTAAGCGTTCCGTATAATTTGAGTGTTTCAAAGACTTCCTTCTTCTCCTCATTCCAGAGTTTATCGCGGTTCTGAAGACTAATTTCTTTATTCTCCCAGAGTTCACACACCAAATAACGACCGCGACTCCGTTGGCTTTCCCAGAGTTCTACATCGAGACACCCTGAAGTGGACTGAAGGGCGATAAACCATTCTGTTAACAGAAACTTCTTTAAACGGCCTGGTCTAACCCCCGGGTTTACTGTTACGACATAGAAAGTGCCATATTTTGACATAAGATACTCCTCATTGAAAAGGGAGATGAGACATTGACAGAGATGGAAAATCTCCATCATTGGCACATCTCCCAACTTATACCATTTCTGGTAATAAATCTCTCTTTACGTAGAACAAACTGTATGAAGTTTCAGAATTTAAATCGGTAATTTATTGCAGGACCGCAAACTGTTAGTTTGC
>JAJECD010000092.1 GCA_022822215.1 Candidatus Poribacteria bacterium
CGTCCCGCTCAGCCTACCGGGCATTCTTGCAGGGTCGATGCTGGTTTTTATTCCGACGGTGGGTGCATTCATAACCCCGGACTTGCTCGGTGGTGGGAAAGTGAGTTATATCGGAAATGTGATTGAGCGGCAATTCAAAACAGCGCGGGATTGGCCCTTTGGGTCGGCACTTTCGTTTATGCTGATGGGCATCGTGCTTGTCGGCACAGTGTTATATTTTCGCGCACTGCAAGGCAGTGAGGAATCGCAGACATCGTAGTGGGAGTCGCGACCAAAGGTCGCTCCTACAGGAAGAGGGTACAATGAAAAAGGTTCTTGAAATCAATATAGGTCTGGTGTATCTGTTCCTCTACGTTCCGATCTTGGCAATCGTTGTGTTCTCATTCAACAGCGGCGAGCAGATTTCTGTCTGGCAGGGGTTCACCTTGGGTTGGTATGCGAAGTTGTTTGAGAACGCAGCGTTATGGCGCGCCGTCCGAAACAGCCTGATTGTCGCAGGTGTCGCAACCTGTATTGCAACCGTTATTGGAACAACAGCAGCACTCGCTATAGAGCGGCATCGGTTCCGTTTCCGAACCGCCCTCGAACGATGCCTCTATCTTCCCATTATTATCCCCGACATCGTGCTGGCAATCGCGCTATTGACTTTCTACGTGCAGGTCCGCATCCCGCTCGGTCTACTCACTGTAATTATCGCACACGGCGTTTTCAACATCGCGTATGTTACCGTTGTCGTTCGCGCACGTTTACAAGGCTATGATCACACACTGGAAGAGGCAGCGCGCGATTTGGGGGCAAATGAATGGCAGACGTTTCGGCGGATAACGCTTCCCCTTATCGCCCCTGGGATTATCGGCGGTGCGCTACTCGCCTTCACGCTCTCCATAGACGATTTCGTCATCACCTTCTTTACTGCCGGTATAGGCTACACAACCCTATCCGTCCATATCTATTCCATGCTGAAGTTCGGTATCACCCCAGAGATTAACGCCATCTCGACGATGTTATTGGCAAACTCAATTGTGTTTATCCTACTTTTCCTGTGGTTTCAAGGCAATACTACCGCCTCTGACAGGCAGCACGCGAGATAGCGAGCCAGTAGGCTTACCCATGAAATACATGAAACAATTAGGAAATTTGGACAGACTGTGATATAATTCCTCCATTGACGCAACGGGAACCGAAAGACGACATGCATTACTTCCGAACACACACAGAAATCAATCTGGGAGCGATTCGACGGAACGCTGCAGCGATCAAGGCTTATACCGGCAAACGACTCATCGCGGTCATAAAAGCAGATGCCTACGGACACGGGATGATCCCTGTCGCGGAGGTGTTGTCCGCAGTCGCTGATATGTTTGCAGTCGCAACCACTGAAGAAGGAATGAGGCTCCGTCAGGCAGGGATCCACAAACCTATTCTTACCCTCTTTAGTTCTCTAACCGAGGACGCACTGCAAATCGTTGAACACGAATTGACACCAACAGTAGCAGATTGGGAGTTCGCGAGCCGATTAAACGAAGTCGCCCAGGGAACCCTAAAGATCCATGTCAATATCAATACAGGCATGAACCGGAGCGGTGTGCATCGGACGGAAGCGGAGCAGTTCCTGAACAGACTTAAAACGTTGGAGCGACTTGAGATTGAAGGGCTGTTTACACACCTCGCAACTGCAGACGAAGTGGATAAAAGTTTTGTCTCTGTCCAGCTCAAGCGTTTTTCATCCGTGTTTGCAAACAATAGTGTGAAGATGGTTCATGCAGCGAACAGCGCAGCAACGCTTGCAATTCCAGCATCACATTTCAATGCAGTCCGTCCAGGTTTGAGTCTATATGGGGTCTATCCGGCATCCGAAAAACCGATTGCGTTAGCACCTGCGCTGACATGGAAGGCACGGGTCGGCTGGATAGGTTCTATTTCAGAAACAGAAGGTGTCAGCTACGGATTGACCTACAAAGCATCGCGTCAGACCCGTATCGCGATGGTACAGGTAGGCTACGGCGACGGCTATCGGCGTGCGCTCTCTGGGGTCGGTGAGGTGCTAATCGGTGGCGTGCGGTGTCCACTCATCGGAAGGGTCTGTATGGACGTAAGTGTGGTAGCACTCAGTGATACGGCTAATGTATCGGTTGGTGACGAAGTCGTTCTCATCGGTAAGCAGGGGGACGCAGAAATCACGGTTGATGAGATCGCGCATCGCACAGGAACAATTTCTTATGAGATTTTAACGCAAATTGGGAGACGCGTGAGTAGGATTTACATAGAGGACGTAGGTACTGAAACATCTCTTGACTGAAAACTGATGACCGATAACTGATAACCAATAAAAATGTTAATTGAAATCAAGAATGTATCCCTCTTTTTTGGTACAACGACTGCATTGGATAACCTTTCACTGGAGGTGCAAGGCGGGGCTGTCGGTTTACTCGGACCGAATGGTGCAGGCAAAAGCACCTTGATTAAAACATTGCTCGGTTTCGTCAAACCGAATCAAGGCAGCGCAGCGGTATTTGGAATGGACGTAGAGAAGCAACCGTTGGAAATACGGAGACAGGTCGGGTATATGCCAGAAGACGAATGTTTAATTCCAGGAATGAGTGCCATCCAACTCGTCGCCTACGCCGGTGAACTCTGTGGAATGCCGAGACGCGATGCCCTGCAACGGGCACATGAAGTGCTCTACTACGTCGGATTAGACGAAGAACGCTACCGCATCGTGGGTGAATATTCTGTTGGCATGAAACAACGCGTGAAGTTAGCCCAGGCACTGATACACGATCCAAAGTTACTACTTCTCGACGAACCGACAAACGGGATGGATACCAATGGTAGAGAGGAGATGCTTGAGCTCGTCAAAGACATCGCAACCGATAAAGGCATCAACGTGATTCTGTCCTCGCACCTGCTTCCCGATGTAGAATTCGCATGTGAGGAGATTATCGCACTTTCACAAGGAAGTGTTGTTGCACACGCCCGGATAGACGCACTCAGAAGTGAGAAAAGCCGAGCATACGACTTGAAAATCGTAGGTGACATCGACACTTATATAGACGCTCTGGAACGCCATAATTACCAGATTGAATTGCGACCTGACAAACGCCTTCATGTTACATCTGAAAACGGAGAACAGACGGATACAAAACTCTTCTTCCAACTCGCTTATGATGCCGGTGTCCAACTCCGGCAGTTGCGTGAAGTGAAATATACGTTAGAGGACATTTTCACTGAGGTAATGCGTGTGGAATTTTTTAACGATTAAATCTGGGCTGCTGCGTCCGTTTGCTTCGCAGTGAGAATGCAGATGTCTTTCAAAGAACAGCAATATGGTGTTATTGAAGTCTTTTAACGTCCGATATTTTCCGACGCTCTTAACACTTTGCGTCTTCACTGCGATTCCACTGTCACCCAGCACAGCCAATGAAATGCTCCGTATTGCTGGCATGGGAGGCACCCGTATCGCGACATCTGCAGATGACGCAGGTATCTTCGGGAATCCTGCATCGCTTGTGTCGGTTAAGCACCACAATTTCGCATTTGGCATCGCCTCTGAGAATCCCCACTGGACAGCCCTGCCGAAACAGGGTAGAGACCAGTTCGCTGCTGAAGTCAACGCAGATTTATATCCGTCAGTCTATTATTCATACGCGTACGGTGGATGGGGGTTCAGTGCCGGATACAACGCTAAATCCACCAATTATGCGAATTTCATGCTCTCTGCGACTCGTGCGGAATACGACATCAACGCCCGTCGGTTTTCCGCTGAAACCGACTTTATCACAGATTATTCGCTGTTCCGCGAAGATAATTGGGTCCTCGGACTCAGTCGCAAAGTTGCCGGATCTGTCATAGGAGCCCGATTAAGATGGGTCGCACAAAATGTAAAAACCGGTGCGGTTGTGTCTACTTTGAACCTCGCGGCACGGCACGGTCCCGATGTAGATGTGCACGCGCCAGCTCAGCTGATTGCGGCAATTACTGAAGAATTACAGTTCGGCGATCGGGTTCGAGAGATTGCCCACGAACAGCAGCCGATTTATGACAGGACAGCCAGCCGATTAGAATTAGATATTGGATTGCAACGCGAGATATGGTTCGATGTACATCACGCAAACCCACCACTACATGTTGGGATACTTTTTGAAAACCTTCTACGGTCAAATTTAGTGGAACCGCTCCCATTTCGACTCGGCATTGGCGTTGCCTATGAACCCCTGAAATGGATTGCAGTGGGGGCAGATCTCTGGCGGGATATCGGACAGAGTGGGCTCGGTTTTGCCATGGGGACTGAATTACACAAAACGTGGAACAGTGGATACCTAATAACAACAGCACTCCGAGTCGGGGTAGGACGTGAGAACTCAGTTCTACACTTTTCAGCGGGTGCAGGGTTAAGGCTCGGTACGACATACTTGGAATACACCTTCGGGTTGGGAAGTTTCACCTACACATCAAACCGCCACCTATTGGCATTCACCTTACGCCTCTAATGCAAGGAGTTAAGCCGTATGAGAGATAAAAATAACGTTATTCAGATTGGCGTTGCCGAAGTGGATATTACGCCAGATTATCCGATTCGGTTAAGTGGCTACGGAAGTCGTCGCACGGAATCCGACGGCATTATCCAGCGGATATGGGCAAAGGCACTCGCTATTGGAGACGATACCGAGGATCCCGTTGTCTTAGTGACAGTCGAAAATTGCGGATTACCCGATGAACTCACGGAGGAGGTATCGCGTCGTATCAAAGAGAAAACAGGAATCTCACGCGCCCATTTCGTCGCCTGCTTCTCACATACGCACAGCGCGCCGTGTCTCACAAACGCGGCACCCTTCCTGTTTAGTATGGATATACCCCCGGAGCATCAGGTAAAGATTGACCGGTACACCCGCCAACTCACTGACTGGATGGAAGGCGTTGCGCTGGCGGCACTCGCGAATCGAGAGCCGTCCCGATTGACGTGGAACATCGGCGAACTCGGTTTCGCAAAGAATCGTCGAACGGAGGGCGGCCCGGTAGATCATTCGCTACCGTGCATGCAAATCAGAGGTACAGACGGCACGCTGCGCGCTGTGTGGGCAAGTTATGCCTGCCATTGTACGACATTGGCGGGAACAGATAATCATATCTGTGGTGACTGGGCAGGATTTGCCCAAGAAGCCATCCAAGAGGCACTTCCCGGTGTAACTGCCTTAATCACAATCGGTTGTGGTGCCGATGCGAACCCTGAATCAA
>JAJECD010000310.1 GCA_022822215.1 Candidatus Poribacteria bacterium
ATTTAGGAGTTTCCTTGTAACGCTTCCACAGAGCAAAGTCTTAGCAGTCATTGGGTCCCTATCATCTTCAGATTGGCAAAAGGTACAGGCATGCATCCGTAAAGCAATAACAGTGTGAATGCCTTAGGATTCAATTGATCGCTTGAACCTGTTTACAAACTTCCCTGTTCAAAAATGGTATCTATTCCTACCTCAATCCGCACAGGAGCCAAATACGGACGGATTGCTGCTGTATCTACACGTACACCAAGACCCGGAAGATCCCTCACCCGAACCATTCCATCCGATTCAACTGGCAGTGGATCCGCTACCAATCGCTGCGACAATTCAGATCCCGCCGCTGGATATTCCAATAAATTGAAATCCGGGTTCGTTGCAAAGACGTGAAGCGCAGCCGCAAGACTCAAGTGGCTTTTAAAGGTATGATTGACGTACTGAATACCGTGCTGCTCCGCAAGTTGACGCACCTGGAAAGAAGGCATAATCCCACCGATGCGTCCGGCATCAATCTGCACGAACCGGATACCCCCATGCACAATCAAGTCCTCTGCCATTCGGTAGGTGTTCGATCCTTCACCCGCGGCAATCGGGACGCTTGGATGCTTTTGCGTCAGCGCGCCGTAAGCCTCAACTGCATCAGGTGCAAGCGGTTCCTCCAACCACGTCGGCGAAAATTGCGCAAACGCCTCAGCACGTTGGTAAGCCGTTTCATGATCGGTCCCCCAAACGACACCCGCATCAATCATAATCCTTGCTTCTGTTCCCATGCCTTCCCGCGCCGCACGCACAAGCGCAATGTCGTTCGCCTCGCCGAATTTACCCATCGGTCCCCAACCAAATTTCGCAGCACGATATCCCTGCTCGCGCAATCCGACCGCGATATGATAGGTTTCTTCCGGTGTATCCCCGAACAGGACAGAGGCATACGGCAGTTTAGGATGCGCTGTATCAGAGGTTCCTGACATCTCAGCAAGCAGACGGAACACAGGTTTCTCCAACTTCTGCCCGACAAGATCCCACAAAGCGATCTCGGCACCGCTATAGGCGTGCTCTATCTGCTGAATATCCAGTCCGTTGCGGAGGGTCTTTTCGCTCAGCCGAACCACATCGGCGGGACTCTCAAGCGTCTCACCAATTAACGAAGTGCGGATATTAATGATATTGCCGTGGGACATCGGACAACAATAGACAGCGAGGCTGACTAATGGCGAAGCATCGCACTCTCCCCACCCTTCAAGCCCTATATCCGTACGGATCCGCACCAAGAGCGTATCTTGCGTTCCGTCAGCAGCGGTTGTGATGTCAGGCATCCGCAGATAAAATGGATCAACTGCTATAATTTTCATATTGACTCAGGCGAAGAATCCACCGATTGACCCTTATCTTCTTCGGAAACAATTTGTGGCATTGCATCGTCGGCTTGCCTGCGCCGCGCGACTGCCAGAGAGCGCATCACAGAAATGAGAAACCAGCCCAACAAGCCAACACCCGCACCAATCCCCATCGCAATCCCCGCGCCCCGGGGTGTAGCAATCTTGTCCAAGGTCTCTTCGTCTAACTCACACGAGAGCCCTTCGATCTGTCTGATGGCGATGGTCCGCCTGTCTCCGTCTTCTACATACTCAACAGTCGGTGCCGTCTTACTATCTATTCTGATATCAGCATCTCCCGAAGGCGTACGCAGTGCCACCGTATTATCGCCTTGTTCATTTATCCAGTGGGCTTTTAATCCTTTTACTCCGTCAGCGTCGCCAATCGGTTCCACTCGGGTCTGGAATAGGACTTTTCCCAAAAGATTAATGGTGATGTCTTTAGATTTTACCAAAGCGTTTCTTAAATTTTCCGAATTCACGATATGCTCCAATCGTTATGAGGTTATAATCATTACAATTTACATGAGACATTTGCGAACCTCTGTTTCAGTTAAATGTATTATAGCGAAAATCCGCCTGAATGTCAAGACGCTGGCTACTTAATAAAAAAATCTTGACGAATCATACATTTTGTGCAAAAATATATACAGACTCGTGACCAGAAACAGGTATCTATTAGATACACTTTGAAAACGGGTGTGTACTAAAACTACGACCAACTATCAAACGCCCCGCGAAGAGGAGTTTTCAGATGCGGACCGATTCACATACGTCTAACGAACGCCAGATTCCGCTGTTCCCATTACAAGTGGTCTTATTTCCGGGCGGACTTTTACCGCTTCATATTTTTGAGCCGCGTTATCGCACGATGGTCAAATTCTGCTTGGAACATGAGTCTGAATTCGGTATTGTACTCATCAAAGAAGGCGAAGAGGTCGGTGAAGCCGCCACCCCGTATGAAGTCGGTACAGCTGCTCGCATCTTACACGTTGAAGATTTGGACGATGGTCGTATGAACATTATCACGGCTGGTGAATATCGGTTTCAAATCTTAGAAGTCCAAGAGCACCTTTCCTATCTTACGGGTCGTATACGGATGTTAGACGATCCGGACACTGAAACCGAAGCGGTATCAAAATCACTAACAACAGAAATCGAAGAGCTCTACAAAGCATACGAGGCACTCTCCAGTCGATTAATTTTCGGATGGCAGCCACTGGAAGAACAACCCGAGGATCCCAGGGAGCTCGCCTATCAGGTCGGCATACGTCTGCGCATTTCGTTGGAAGAAAAACAGAATTTACTGGAGATAATTCCGTTAGAGAAACTCCTCACACGCGAAGTCGAAATTCTGACGAATCAGAACCGACGGATCGCCTTTCAATTGGCAGCAAAAAATAATTGACACCCTCAGCACAAGATTAAGTACAGTCAGCAGTTTTTTAGTTTTTTATATTTACACAATCATTTCCATAGCGTATAACCCCATCTGCGACCCGATAACATAATGGCACTCAAGGCTCCTATTCATCAATTCACCGAAACCCAGTCAATCCAAATTGAACTTCGGGATTTCCTCTACATCAGCAATATCCTGTCGGTATCTCGCCTCATCACGGTGCCTTTTATCTTTTACTTTATTTACCGTGAACAGTGGATATACGCAATTATTTGTGGTGCCGTCGCTATTGTTACAGACCTCTTAGACGGCTTTTTCGCTCGTCGTCTACAACAGCACACGGAACTCGGTTATATATTAGATCCTGTGGCAGACAAACTCGCGATCACTGCTGCAGTCTTTGCGCTCGCTATATTAAAAACCACATTTCCGGTCTGGGCGTTCTTTGTAATTGTTATCCGTGATGTCTCAATACTGATAGGAAATGGCATTTTAGCGTACAAGGCAAAAATGATTACCCGCTCCAATTTATGGGGTAAATGCACCAGTTTCTTTTTGTCAATTACCATCATGCTTTACCTATTCCGTCAAATACCAATAACGTCAAATCTACCGAAGGATATTGAATTTTACAGCCTCTGTGTCGCACTGGTATTTGTTTTTATCTCAACAGCGAGTTACGCACGGCACATGCTCCGTGTGTTAAAAAACCATAGTCAACCGTAACTTAGGTAGCAGTTTCCAAATCCACACGCAAAAGGAATGTCCTGATGGCTTACAAAGAACTCGTAACGAAGAAACCTTTTATCGTTAACAAGAACTTGGGGAGTGCCGTTGAGGTTGAACCTGAAGAATTAACGCTCACCAACGCCGACGGCGTGCCTGTCAGTGTCCCGACACAGAAACAGAAATACGACTTCGATCGGAATGGTTGGCTTTTGATACCAAGCGTTTTATCAGATGCTGACATCTCGGAGATGCGCGAATTCTGTCAACGCCTTCAGGAATCACCGGCACACATTCCTGAACCAGAACGCTGCACCCTCGGCGGTCCGCTCCAGAGGCTCGCCGATCATCCGGTCGTTGTCGGGTTTCTTAACGAATTCTTGGCATACCCACCCGCGGCGAGTGAAGATTGCTACGGCTTTCGACTGGAGGAAACAACGGCACTTTTTGGAAATACAACGCCGCCTCCTGAAACTAAATCCGTCCTTCAGAAAGGAAACGGCTTGTTCCGTTTACCCGGCGATTCGCACCTGTACCGCTGTGTGCCGGGACGCGGTTGGAGCGGACTCACACGCGTTTTATGGGAACTCATTGATGTCACTGCTGAAACGAACAGCATCCGCTTCATCGCTGGCAGCCACAAAGCCGCGTATCCGATACCCGAAGGGGTGCAGAACCCGAATTCGCCGCTTTGGGAAACTTACGAGTGCCCGGCAGGCTCGGTTATTTTTTTCACAGAATCGCTGACACAAACGCAAGTGGCACCCAACGCTGCCCCTCGGCACTGCGTCTCAAACCTATATAATACCGTGGCGAGCCGTTGGTCGAATTGGCAACCACACCCAGAACTTCTCGAAGCAATGCCCCCGAAACGACAGACCCTTTTCCGAGAAACTTACGCAGGCGGTAATGTAATCAATGGCGATTTTAACCGCCGTACCTCTGCCTATCCGGCGGAAATCTAAACAGCGTTAGGAGGGAAGTCAGATGGAAAAACAGACGAACAAAAATTTGCAACCTTGGCTTGGTGCCTTATTGCCACCAGATACCTGCGAACTGCCCACCCAAAACGCTGACGGTTTAGCCGTTCCTGAACTAACCGCTGAACAACGCTACGCTTTTGATACCCACGGTTGGTTTCTAATCCCAGAAGTCTTTACCGGATCAGAACTCAAAGAGATGCGTGATTTCGGACACCGGCTGCACCACGATCCAGAATCCATCCCAGAACATGAACGGAGTACGCTCGGAGGTCCACTTCAGCAACTGATTGATCATCCACTGGTGGTCTCGCTTCTCAACGAATTTACAGTACACCCAGCCGTGACCAGCCCAGAACGCTACGGTTTTACGGTTGAAAGCACAAGCCTCTTTTACCGGACCCCTGGCATGGGAAAATTTGGTCCGCACAATGGCAACGGGTTACTCCGTTTCCCGGGGGATGTCCATTACTATAACGCTTTCCCGGGCAAAGGATACAGTCCACACACCCGCGTTGTATGGGAACTTACCGAAGTGAAAAAAGGGCAAGGTGGAACGCTCTTAGTAACCGGTAGCCACAAGTCAGTTTATACGGCACCACCTGATATCCAAAACCCCGATTCCGATATTTGGAGTACTTACGGATGTCCAGCGGGTTCACTGCTCTTCTTCACAGAAGCACTCACGCATAGCGCAACAACATGGACGAATACAGACAACGACAGAATCGCCATTTTCAACTTGTATAGTCCCGTCGACAGTGGCTTCGCGAAAGTTTATCAACCGCCTCCAAAACTCCTTGCGGAAATGTCACCGCTCCGGCAGACCCTATTCCGGGACCGGTATGTGGTCGACAATGTTAACGGCACACCATAGCAGGGCAAAGGAAAAATCAATGAATGATAACAACTTTAGTGAACTCCTCATCCATAACCTAAAACAGATTCACATCCGCTTGGATCGCTTGGAGGCCAAAGTTGACGAGAAAGCCGATAAGAAAGACCTCAAAGCCATTGAACAACGCTTTGGTGGTGTAGAGAATCGGTTTGATAACGTCGAGAATCGGTTTGATGGCGTTGAAAATCGGCTTGACGGCGTCGAGAGTCGGCTTAACGGCGTTGAAAATCGGCTTGACGGCGTCGAGAGTCGGCTTGACCGAATTGAAAGCGGAATTGGAACAATCAAATGGGCGATTGGTGTTGGATTAGCCGCCATGGGCGTTCTTATGGCAGTTTTAAAAATGTTCTAATATGTTCTTTTTCGGTAGAAATTTCTGAAATGGAGTAATTATGCCTGCAACACAACCAAACGTCCTTTGGATTTACGGCGAAGATCTCTCTCCAGACCTCGGCTGTTACGGCACACCTGCCGTGAAAACGCCGAATATTGATCGAATCGCATCAGGAGGCACCCGCTATACCAACGCTTTCGTCACATGCCCAGTCTGTTCTCCGAGCCGTTCCGCCCTCATCACCGGGACATATCAGACGCATTTTGATGCCCATAACCATCGCAGCAATCGCGATAAACCGCTGCGGGCAGATATGAAACTCATCACCGACTGTTTTCGGGAAGCAGGCTATTTCACTTGCAACAGTCCAGGACCGCCCTACAATCGCCCCGGAAAGACCGATTTTAACTTCCAACGCGAACAACCTTTTGACGGTATCGACTGGAGCGAACGCGCCGAAGGGCAACCCTTCTACGCCCAAATCAACATTCCAGACACGCACCGCGTTTTCAAGCCGGATCCAGAACGACCCATCGCGCCAGAGGATGTCGAACTACCGCCTTACTATCCTGACCACCCGCTCACTCGAAAGGACTGGGCACTCTATCTCGAAAGCATCCAGATTTTAGACAAGAAAGTTGGACAAATCCTCAAACGCTTAGATGACGAGGAACTCTCGGAGAATACGATCATCTTTTTCATGAGTGACCACGGGCGCGCACATATCCGTTGCAAGCAGTTCCTCTACGACGGTGGCATCCACATTCCACTCATTGTCCGATGGCCCGGACACGTTGCATCCGGTACCGTTAGTGACGAACTCATCAGCGGTGTCGATTTTGCGCCGACAGTGCTTTCTCTTGCCGGTATTGAGATCCCCGATTTCATGCAAGGGCAGGTCTTTCTCGGTCCAGACGCAACTTCACGCGACGCGATCTTCGCAGCACGCGACCGATGCGATGGAACGGATGACAGAATTCGGTGCATCCGGACACACCGCCATAAACTGATTCGCAACCATCATCCTGAACGTCCATACATGCAATTTAACGGCTATAAGAAGCAGCAGTATCCGCTCTGGAGCCTGATGCCCCTACTCTCGGCACGTGGCGAACTGACACCCGCGCAACAACATTTCATGCAACAGACACGTCCGGCCGAAGAGTTGTACGATCTCGAAGCAGATCCTTATGAAATTAATAACCTCGCCGCCGATCCAGATTATGACACTGTACGCAGCGAACTTGTCACGCAGCTCGATGCATGGATGACAGAAACAGGAGACATGGGTGATATACCCGAATCTTCAGAGGTTACGACTTACTGGGACGAAAACATGGCGGAAAGATTTAAGCAGGACATGGAAAAACGAGGACTTTCGGG
>JAJECD010000076.1 GCA_022822215.1 Candidatus Poribacteria bacterium
CTGGGTTCGGATACAAGTAGAGCGGAAAGACGTAGGTAGATTCACTGGTTCTATTCGAGATGTAAGACTTATCAGTAATTTGATTGGTTATTAAGACGTTTTGCCATATTGGGCTTTTCACAACACGACAAACACAGAGGGCAAGGTTTTCTTTTTTCATGTGGCGCATCACCTCAGCACCCGGACGTCCGTGAAATCCAGATGACTGTCCTGTATAATATGTCCAACGTGTGTCAAACGGACGGTAGGAAATGGGGGCAATGTGTTGTTCTGCATCAGGATGGTTGCGGAGATCTGCTTGCGCCCGGTGAATCTGCCAATCTTGACTATCCCTCGGCAATCTGTATCTCTCACGCGCTGCATTTACAGAAAGTGAAACAAAGTCCTCTACTGTTTCGCGAATATCATCAGGTGTCCAATGGAGTGTTAACCTATCCCGGGCTGTGACAATACCGACTGCCCCCGTCTGAAAGATGTCAATGATATTCCACCCAGTTTCGTATTCGTCCCTATAGTCTGTTAGTTGTGGCACGAAAAGATGATACGGGGATGCTGGTTGTAACACGCGCCACTCCGTGGACTGGACATCAATCTCGGATAGGGTCTTGTATTTTTCTTCCCGACTTCCCCACATATCTGCATAGTAGACTTCTGCAGGGTCAAGGTTATCGCGTTCTTTGACACATAACAAAATGGTAACACCTTGTAGAATATCAAAGACATTCTCATCTCTTTCCGTTTCTGGAATAGATTCCCTTCTTCTACCACTACCGTGCAGATTAAACACGTAAATAGTGTTAAAGCTGTTTAATAAGTTGTGCCGCATCCCGCGAGCTGTAGATGCATCAAGAAAATTATTGTTGACAATGTAACCAACAATCCCTTCGCCGTTTTTATCAATTCGCCACTGTGCCCATCGAATAAACTTCATATAGTCATCTTGCAGCGCTTTTAGATTCGCTTTATCCAATGGCACCCCGTCTACCTGCATGTAATCCTCAATCAGATTTCCAATGAAAGTTAAGTTTCCATTTACCCGATCTGGATTAGCAGAATGACGCTGATAAGGCGGATTCCCAAGAATAACAAGCAGTGGTGCGTCTCGCTTCACTGACAACGCCGCATTCGCTTCATCAGAGATAAACTCCGCAAAAGGTAACGGGGGCTGCATCTCTGCCGGTTGCTCCAAAGTATTCGTGAGGTAGATACCGAGGCGTTCATCCGCACGCCATCCTTGCGATTGTAAAAACAAACCCAACTTCAGATGCGCAATCGTATAGGGCGCGACAAGCAGCTCAAACCCAAAAATCCGTCTGACCAGATCGGCGTTAACATACGGACCCCACTCCGCAGCACCGTACGTTTGCGTTACAGATTCCTGAATATGCTCCAACACCGTCAACAGAAAACCGCCAGTTCCCGTTGCAGGATCAAGGATGAGCGTATCGTCATCGGCAAGACCGTCCGGTCTATCCAACTCCGTTTTCAGCAGACTATCCACAGACCTGACGATATACGAGACAACCTGTGGTGGTGTGTAGTAGACACCGCGATCAACACGACGCTGCGAGTCGTATTCAGTGAGGAACGTCTCGTAGAAGTAGATAATAGGATCTTGGAGGTGATTCCGCGCAGCAAACGCCGTGCGGAGCATCTCCGTCGGAACGCTTCGGAGGAGGGCTGCAATCTCGTCCAGAATATAGGTGACGTTCGTCTCCAATGTTGGCGAGGCGATATGATGAAAGAGTTGGACGAGGAACGGGTTCGATCGCGGAAGTGCCTCCGCAGCCGTATGTCGCGAGAAGTGCGTCGCATTCGGGAGTGTACAGCGCGCCGCAAACAACCCATAAGCCAGCGTCTGTGCATACATATCCGCAAAATCGTCAGGGGTCAACGTAGACAGGAGGAGTTCCTTGAATGCCGAGAACATTCTGTAAATATCGTTACTTTCATCGGTGAGCACCGTAGCGACCTGCGTCTGCAACTCCCGTGTCCGTCTGGCGAGGTATCTCGCAAGTGTCTCTGGAGAGGTAATCTGAATAGGTCCAGCGTTTAGAAACCGTTCTAAGAGCGTCTCTAAATCTTCAGTTTCGCGCTCTATACTCGCCTCCGCACGCAGCCGACCCTCTGTCCACAACTGGAAATCGACGAAATTCGTCAGGATAAAGTTATCAAGGTTTTCGATAAAACGCCCGTTCTGTGCTGCTGCGTGTCCCGTGAGGTTGTTCAGGTCTCTACGATATGCCTCCGCCTCAATATAACCGAGCGGTAGGAGCCCATCCATCGCAACGAAATCCGGTCTACCGATCTGATCCAATCCCCTCGGTTCTTGGACGAACCTTATTGTGTTTCTATGAAAATGGTCAACGGAGAGTGCCTCAAGGAAGGCTTGAAGGTGTGGGAATAGCGAAAGTTCTGGGGTTGCTGCTGTGCTCTCTTGTGTGTGGCGTATCCTTTGTAGGTAACGATCACAATATGTTTGAAAGCTCATATTTTCCTTAGAAGTCAATCATATTTATTCAATTTTTAATTTTTTGCCCAATCCTTTCCCCACATTATACCCATTTGGTATCTTAAGGACAAGACTTTCTGCACCGTCCAGTTCCCCAAAACCTCGCTAAATTACCAAGCCGTTGCTGGTTACCAAAACCGTAAATCCGCGTCATCCGCGATAATCCGTGAAAATCCGTGATTCAGACAGATGAAAATTGAACACCTTGGCACTATTTAAAAAAAATAAAAATAAATTTGACTTCTCAAATTATATATGCTATTATAGAATAGCAAATACTTAAAAAGTTTTTAAATCGGGTGAGAAACGCAAAAAACGCCTCGCCTTTCAAAGCAAGTAAAATGTTAAACTTTTGGACAAATTGTTTTTTTTCGCAAAAGAAATTCGGAAAAATAACCGCTATTAACCCTTATGACCACTGCTCTCGTTAGCCCTAATCTTCATACACCAAACGTTACCCCAGTGTAACATTTTTAAGGAGAATTCTCGTGAAACTTAAAGAGAAACACAAAGAATTCGCCGTCGAACTAAACAACTAACACAACAGTTAAAAAATAACACCAATACTTCAAAAGAAAGCGAGAATACATAAGCAGGCAGGTTGAACCCAACATGGCGAAATACAGCTCTCAACCCACTTGACAATAAAGGAATAAGGTGGTATCCTTATTTAGAGTGAATTCCATAATTAATTGGAGACTTCTATTGTACCGAAAAACTGTGAGTTTGCGTGAAAACCCTAAACACAAACTAACAGTTTGTGGTACATAAGTTCACATATTTTTGGCTTTACTATAAGGGATCATCATGCAGAAGCCAGACATCAGGAACCTTTATTACATTACGCACATAGACAATCTTCCTTCTATTCTTGAAAAAGGAATTCTTTCTCACGAAAGAATTGAAGACGATCAGGTACAATTCGCGCGTATTTATAACACAGAGATAGTCAACGTAAGAAAGGGGAAAAGCACACCGAGCCAGAAAAGCCTCTGGAGTTATGCCAACCTCTATTTTCAGCCGCGGAATCCAATGATGTACCGACTTGTCCATGAAAGCGGCGTTAGCGATTTAGCAGTCCTCGGGGTTTCTGAAAAAATCTTGCACACTCCCGATATTTTTATTTCTGACGGAAACGCTGCCAATACGCCAACCCAATTTTACCCTATTTCCAGCGGATTAAAGGTACTTCGACAGCAACGGAAAATTCTGCAAAGCGAATGGTGGAATACGCTCGACGGGTCAAAACGCAAAATCATGGCAGAATGTCTGATTCCCAACAGTGTTAGACCAGAGTTTATCAATTCAGTTTACGTTGCTGGTGAAGAAACTCGAACGCGTGTCTCCAAAATGATCGGTTCGCGTTCAGTCTCCGTTATCTCAGAACCCCAGATGTTCTTTCAACCAAACAAGCGAAATAAAATCGGTGAGAATATCTCGCTCATTGATGGCGATATGTTCTTTTCCACACTACAAACATTGACAATCAGTGTCAATCTCCAAGGCGTGATGGGAAAAGGGTTAGCTTCACGTGCCAAGTATCAATTTCCAGATGTCTACGTAGCATATCAGGATGCCTGCCGTTCAAGACGTGTGACAGCAACAAAGCCCTATCTCTATAAACGAGAAGGCTCACTCGATGAAGAGTTAGCCGATCACGGTTCAGAACTTCACACGCCAAACGCTGTGAAATGGTTTTTGCTGTTTGCAACAAAGCGGAAGTGGCGAGAGAACTCACGCATAGAAGACATTGAAGGTGGATTAGACTGGGTACAACGCAATTTTCAAAAGGAAGAGATTCAATCGCTGGCAATGCCAGCACTCGGATGTGGATTAGGGAGATTAGACTGGAAAGATGTGGGACCCCTAATGTGCAAGTACCTACACGGCATCGGTATCCCCGTCGCAATCTATCTACCGAGAGAAGGAACAATACCACAGGAGTATTTAACCGCGACACACCTACTCACCCGCTGATAAGAGACAAGTTCCGCCACGTTCTACATCCGCATATAATGCTCGCGCGGCTCCGGCAAATCCGCAAGCACCCGAGAACCCACTTGCAGAAACCGACCATTCAGCACCACAAATTGAAAGTTCGCATTAGACGAATCTTTGCGTAAGAACAGATACTCCCCAACAAACGTAATATCCGCTGCCGACATCTCCGCCAAACCGTCATCAGAGATAAGGAACGTGTCCGTCGTGTCCCGTAACCGAAGCGTAAAGCCCGTCCCCAAGACATCCGTATCCGTCTGTACAGGAAGGTCTGTAAGCGTCGGATGGATGTTGGTATCAGGTCGCATCGGAAACAGGAGCGTGTTCAGCACCATCGGCGATTCACTGTTCTGTCGATAAATGACAGTATTCCCATCTAACGCTACAGTGAGATCTGTTGTTCCAGTAGCACCAATGAAAAGGTTACTCCTGTCCCGTTCCTGCGTCCAAGCATAGCCAGCGTCCGATGAGACGTGAAGGGTTGCCCCGCGACCGAAACAGAAGTCCTGCGCCAGTGCTTCCGCCTCCGCACTGAGAACAAGGTCGTGCAAAACGAAGTATTCACCCTTGAGGTAAAAAACAGCCCGCTTGTGATGAATATCTGGGGCTTGCGGGTCTTCGGACTTCGGAGCTAATGCATACCATCTTTCAAGCCAATCAAATACCGAGGTCGTTATCCACTGCGTCCCATGCACATCGGCACCCAACGGCACGCCGTCAAGCACACGCACAGCACCCGTCGTCAGTTCTCGCCCGTGGGCATAGAGTGAAAGACGTGATGTGTCCGCAACGTCAGTCGATTCCTGCGGATACGCATCGAAAAATAGGTATTGGGCATCTGGCTTCCAGTTGTCCCTCATCACATAACAACCCGTCTCAGGCAGCGCGTGCGAGGTTGTATCGGGATACGGAAAATCCTCGCGCCGAAAACCGCTATCAACAATCGTGCAGAGTTCAACAGCATCGAAATTCGGAGCAGGCAAAGCACCCAACGGCGGAAACGAAAAATCAGGTCGGCTTAAATGGATACACGCCTCCACCAACTCTTGAAGTATCTCTTTAAAGTAGCAGGCACGCGCCGTCGTGCCGTCAGCATCAACAGCACTCACACGCGCCGTCGTATCGTAAAAAGAGAGGAATCTGGTAAAATCAGCGATCGCGTCAACTTGAGAACGAAGCACCCGATCCTTGTGGAAACCGTCAGTATGGAAAAATGCATCGACAATCCACTGATAGCGACGCAACGCTAACAGTAACAGTTCCTTATTATGCCGGAATTCAGGAAACAGGTGCGCAGCGATACCGATCTCCGTTGTTGCTTGGATCGCAGGGGTTGGATGGATAGACAACCGAAGTAGACACTTAAGATAGGTTTTAGCGGTGGTATAGGTATCGGATCTCTCCGATAGATTCACGACTTTCCGCGCAATCTCTGAATCCAAAAACCTTCGCCGAAAAGCAGTATATTCGGACTTCGCAGTGGATATGTCGTCTACCAACACCGCCGCTTTCACGGCTTCCATTCCCGGAAAATCCAAATTAAGCAGATCAAAGAAGTTGCTGTCGTTCAACGGCAATTTGTATAGGTTTTTGGGTGTGAAATTGCGGTTGAGAACAGTATTATAGGCAGTCACTGCGCTCTCCAGAATTGGAAGGTTCCGTTCATCTGCCAACAGGAACGCAACATCAAGAGGCAGCGTAAGGTGGACATCTGTCGGTGCAGGCGCGACCTCCGCAAGAACAGCCGCAACCCGTCCGAACCCAGCGAGTCGCCAGAGCTCAGACTGTGGCAATGACGCACAAACGCAGCCTGCCAATGCCAACGCGATGCCGGCTTCAAGTCTCGGACGCGGTTCACCCTCTGGATAAGTATAGAGATACTCAGCGTGTTCCAACAGGATACGCGCAAGTTCCGGGTAACCCGCATCAAGCAGCGGTTCGTGTGCAGCGACTGCAACCCCCTCGACAATGCGCGCCGCAACCGCCTCTAACTGCCACACTGGGTTCTGCGGTGAGAACACAACCGGTGTCGGATTCGCTGCCGCGAAGGTGTAGAGCTCCTCAAAATCAGCGATCGGTTCAAGTCTATCAATGACAGGCAGCTTCCCAGATGCCAGTTCCTGAGCAAGTTGATGAATAGGTTCATCTCGGACAGTCGTCCATTCTTCAAGCAACATACTATCATACCTTCCTAACAATCAGTCCATCTATAATACCAGTATTCTAACGAACCGTCAAGCCCCCCATCCTTACCTAATGTAGGAGAGATTTCCAAATCCCAACTCTTAACTTATAACCTCTGTAAGAGAGATTTCCAAATCCGACTGCTGACAGCCAAAAACCACAAAAAAAGGGACCGGTAAAACCAGTCCCCTTTCGTGATTTAATTGAATTTCAGATTTTAGGCAGACAATGCCGTAACCGCAGCGTCCTCGTCGTCGTAATGCTCAAACAGGCTCACCACCCGACTCAGCACGACCAAGTTCTTGATGTTTTTCCCGACATTGATCGCACCCATACGCCCATTCTTGCGAGTCGCAGCAGCGCGTGCCTCCATCAGGGTCCCGAGTCCTGAGCTGTCAATCATACTGACATTCCCGAAATTGATGAGGATGCGGGGCGTCTCAGAAGTCGCTATCTGCGGTAAGATGACCTCCCGTAATTCCGATACAGAGTCTCCTACAATCTTTCCAGTGGGTTCCAAAATCGAAATGCCATTTTGCTGGCGAATTTGCGTTGTCATTTTTTTCTCCTGTTGTTTTTTAGAAACAGTGTGAATTTTAATTTTTTACTCTTTAAGCGTTCATTTTAATAAACGTCATTTTTCGATATTCGTTTACTTAGTCTGATTTTAACCCAAAAAAGTTCGTTTTTTTCAATTAATTTGAAGGTCAACAGCCAAAAAATATTTGACACAATTGAAACATTATGTGATAATAGCATATCTTTATCACATTTCAAGGCGCGCGTGTCAGGCGCGCTTCTTCTAAGGAAAGGAAACTCTAAGAATGGCAGTTACATTTCATCACGTCCACGTTCGTTGTGAAGACTTGGACGGCGCAATCAGTTATTATGAAAAGATGTTTGACGGAAAAGTCTTAGAAACCGTCGATGTCCGTGGGCTAAAAATCGTCCGCATGGAGATTGGCGGCGAACGGATCTTCCTCTCACCTAAATTAGGCGACATGGAGGTAGAGGATACCAGTGGCAATCCGCGCTACGGGGTCTACCAACTCGCTTTCACCGTCGAGGACCTTGACGCAGCGGTCGCCGATCTTCAAGCCAAAGGTGCCGAACTCGAAGATCTGAAACCCCAAGGACTCATGATGGCATTTTTCAAGGGACCCGACAACGTTCAGATCGAACTCATTGAGGCGTAGTCGTTCGCAAAAATTGCTACCTCGTCCAGAAGGATTCTGTTCCGTGAAGGGCTCCGTGTCTCGCCATTTCAGACTGAAATCGGCACCTGCAAACGCTACTGCAAGATATTTGGCTGAACGCTTGGCGAGGGCAAAAACATGAAATTCAGCGAAATCTTCTATACAATTCAGGGAGAAGGACAACTTATCGGTGTCCCTTCTGTTTTCTTCCGAACGAGTTATTGCAATCTGAGATGTGTTTGGTGTGATACACCTTACACATCTTGGAACCCTGAAAATCAGAACATCTCCGTCGCCGAAAGTGTTGCCGCTATTTCAGAATACCGATGTAAACACGTCGTCATTACCGGAGGCGAACCCTTTATTCAGACAAAGGAATTGAGCGCGCTTTGTGCAGCATTGGATGAGCGAGGACACCACATTACCATTGAAACGAATGCCACTGTCTTTGCGGAGGTGAAGGCACACCTCATCTCAATGAGTCCTAAATTGCGCAACTCCAATCCGCCGACTGACAACCGCTTCTTCAAACGCCACGAGCGCGAACGCATCTGTCCTGACGTTATTCAAAAATTTTTAGATGCATATCCATGTCAAGTGAAGTTTGTCGTCGATACACCTGAAGATTTGGCAGAGATACAAGCGTTACAAACAGAAATCGGTATCCCGGCAGAGACAATCCTGCTCATGCCGCAAGGTATAACGCCTACTGTTCTACAGCAGAAACAGCAATGGTTGGTCGAACTTTGCAAAGAGAACGGATATCGCTACTCCCCGCGTACACACGTGGATATATGGGGCGATAAACGCGGGGTCTGAATCAGCTGGGTGATAAGTTAAATCCTGTGGCAGTCACACAGGTTTAGCACGACACAGATAACTTATAACCAACAATGAAATATGATCTCCTATTAAAAGGTGGCACTGTCATTGATGCCGCGCAGAACCTGAACGCGCCGCGCGATGTCGCTATTGCCGACGGAGTTATCGCAGCGGTTGAATCAGATATTCCAGAACGCGCAGCAACACAGACCGTCTCCGTTAAAGATAAATACGTCACACCCGGACTCATTGACATCCACACCCATGTCTATTACGGTGTAACCACATGGGGCATCAGAGCCGATGCAGTCTGTCCAACTGCCGGAACGACCACAGTTGTTGATGCTGGCAGCCCGAGTTGGGTGACCTTCCCCGGTTTCCGAGAGTTCATCGCCGAACCTGCCCAGACAAATATCCTTACCTACATCCATATTTCTGGGATCGGACTTGTTTACGGACCTATAGGTGAGATGATTGACATCGCCTATGCCGCCCCCGAGCGCGTCGCTGACACCTTACAACAGCATCGTGATATTACCGTTGGGGTCAAAGTCCGTCAGGGCAAAATGCAGGTCGGCGATAACGGCGTTGAACCCTTGAACCTCGCTATTGCAGCCGCTGAACGCGCAGGAACGTCCGTCATGTGTCATATCGGCGCCGGTGTCCCGCTCCCAGAAATTTTGGGGCTTCTCCGTCCAGGCGATGTGGTTACCCACTGTTTCCAAGGCAATGGTGATAATATCATCGACGAGAAAGGCAGAATCATCCCGGAAGCGTGGAAAGCACGTGAAGACGGCGTCATCTTCGATGTCGGACACGGTGCAGGAAGTTTCCATTACGAGGTCGCACAACGCGCCATGGAGCAGGGGTTCATCTCCGATGTCATTAGCACAGATCTCCATACAGGAAACATCAACGGACCCGTCTACGATCTGCCGACAACGTTGTCGAAGTTAATGCACTTAGGGCTCCCGCTCGTAGATGTGATTGAGAAAGCGACATTTAGTGCCGCAAAAGCGATCCAGCGTGAAGAGCAGATCGGAAATCTGAAGGTTGGCACAGTCGCCGATATCGCCGTGTTTGACGTGCTCGAAGGTCAATTTGAATACTTCGACGCACACGGAACAAAGTTTATCGGTGATAGAAAGTTAAAGACAGAGTTAACAATACGCAAAGGAAAAATCTAAAACGACCGTAACTTATAACTTATATCTATAATCTAAAACATGCTAAACATAAACAAAAAACTAAGCGGCTGCTACAGGCGAGTTCTCATTTTTTTATTAGCAGTCGTAGGGGTCTGTTTGATTGCAGGCGGTATCGTCTACCGTCGCGTCGGTGGTGTTGAAGGGACTCGCTACTGGATGGCGGAGCGCGCACTCAACGGGGTCGAGGACCACCTTAAAAAATCGGAGAATCGACCCGACGGTATCTCAGAACAACAGATAGTTACAGTATTTACGGATGTACGAGAAGCGAACCGAAATCGCCGAACCAATCTAACCGCACTTTACGATGTCCTAAAGTCGTATCAGACCGAATTCTATACGAAAAAACCAGCCACCCCGGAGGTAGAGGCATTTCTCGAAAGGCTTCGTCAGACGATTCTTAAGGACACTATCAAGGAGTAACACCCACAGCGTTAGGCGCGAAACTCACCAATTATCGCCCGAATCTCTGCCGTATCCGCATCATCACTTAAATCCGCATCAATAATCTGCGTGAGGGCACACTGAAATCTCGGTCTGGCATCGCCCCAAGCTTCAAGTAGCATTTTGCTCTCAGTGGTTTCGGGTTGTGCAATGGCTTGTATCAGTTGATGGAGAACCGACAGGTAAAAGAGCAGGTGGTGTGCGTCAACACGGGCAGCGATCTCTGCTGCTGAACTGGTCTCTCGGTGCGTGCATACCCACTCGGCGTAGGTGCTAACAAGTTCCGCGTCTAAAAGTGAAACGAAGTTTGCACTTTCAGCCTCCGTTGACAAAAAGGCACCGATGCTGTTAAACAACTGCACCAGCCGTATCTCTTGCCAATTCCAACCAATGCTGGCGAAATCAATGAAAACTGGCGTATCTTCCGCAACGACAATATTCCGGGCGTTGTTGTCCAGACCGCCGAGTGCTGTTGGGGCAAGTTGTAGCCGAATCGCGAGCGCATTCCATTTTTCTATGAGCGCATCCGCCTGTGCGGACGCCATCGGTTTTTCGCCGAGATGTGAGAGGTACCCGATAACCTTTACACCCCGTTCCAATGAATCTTTGAGGTGATCGTGTGCGTTAAAAGGAAAAACATAAGGCGCGAAATGCTCAGCACGCAGTGCAAAGCAAGATTCGATGTCGCAGAATTCTCGAAGAATTTTCTCAAGCAGTGGTTTAAGGTCGTCAGGTGGGTTCTCAGCACCTTGTGCTACAGCATCGAGCGTCTGTTCCCCACACCACTCTAACAACAGCGCGTGCAGTGCCGCTGAACTCCAAACGACTTGTGGAACTTTGCAGCCATCACGGTGTAAAATGGATAGGACCTCGGTCTCAATTTGGCACGGTGTGTATCCCGATTCAACGACAGCCGTTTTGATGTCGTGCGCTTTGAGCAAGTATCTCTCGGCATCAACATTCAGGGAACACACATTATGGCGCAATCGTGTCCCGTGCTGGATCGGCCCAAGTCGAACGGATTCTGGTGCTGCCTCGAAATGAGTCGCAATAGGTTCAATTAGATGTTGCAAGGTCATTTCCTCCTACTGTGTTATACCACAGATACCAATTGCATTCTACTTAAAAATAGAATAGGGCTATACTGACAAATAATCGCTAAATTATGCTTGACATGAACAAAAACCTATGCTATAAAACTTAAACTTGAAATTCAACCGTTTCTGTGGTAATATATATTAGGACTTACGCACTTCATTCGGTAGGTGCGGTTTGTAACCGCACTGGTTCCATTGTCGCCAGCGTAGGTAAATCATGTGATAAGTAATGAATACGACACACCTCTCGATTTGCACAGTGGGTTCTCTCATGTTGGGAGTCTGATGCAGATGTGAAGGAGGTGGACGTGGAAACCCTGTAGAGGCAGCGACGCTTCTACAAACCCCAGGAGGTTTTCTTTGGCAGTTACAATGAAAGAACTCCTTGAATGCGGAGTTCACTTTGGACATCAGACCCGCCGCTGGAATCCGAAGATGGCTGAATACATCTTCGCCGAGCGGAATGGGATTTATATAATTGATTTGCAAAAGACGCTACGGATGCTTGAGACCGCGGTCGCATACGTACAAGATGTTGCAGCAAAAGGCGGCACCGTCCTATTTGTCGGTACAAAACGGCAATCTCAGGAAGCTATTCGTGCTGAAGCGATGCGATGCAGTATGTACTACGTCAATCATCGGTGGTTAGGCGGTATGCTAACCAACTTCCAGACGATCCGGCGCAGTATCAGCCGACTCGATAAACTCGATGCAGACGAAGCAAACGGTGTATTTGAACAGATGCCTAAGAAAGAGGTAATGTCGCTACGACGTGAAAAAAGTAAACTTGATAACAACCTCAGCGGCATCAGAGAAATGAAAAATATCCCCGAAGTCCTCGTTGTGACGGATACCCGTAAGGAACATACTGCTATTGCCGAAGCCAATAAGCTGAACATCCCAATTATCGCCATCGTCGATACGAACTGTGACCCCGATCCAATTGATTTACCCGTTCCGGGCAACGACGACGCAATTCGTTCGATTCGTCTCATCTCCGCTGTTTTGGCAGAAGCAGTAATTGAAGGGCGCGGCAGTGCCTTAGAGGGCGCAGAAGCCGCAGAGAGTGCTGAACAGACCGATGACAGACCACAGCAACTGGATGTGATGCTTGACGCTGAACGACGCTCTGCACAGAGCGAGGCAATCCTTGAAGAAACAAAGTTGTCCGCTGAACCTGAAGCCATCGGGGAGAACGAGCAACGTACGCGTCCACCGCGTCAACGTAGAAGAGGTAGAGCACCTCGCCAACAATCTCAATAAATGCACAACGGGCGCGCCCTTTTTTCGCAAGCGGCACGCCCGTAATTCATCAGAAAATCGGCAAGAGGAAACGAAATGGAAATCACAGCAAAAATGGTTAGCGAGCTCCGTTCGCGCACCGGTGCCGGTATTATGGACTGTAAAAAGGCACTCACGGAAACGAACGGGAATATCGACCAAGCAATTCAGAAATTGCGTGAAGAAGGCTTACGGGCTTCCGAACTCAAAGGCAGTCGGGCAGCAAAAGAGGGATTGATTATCTCCTATATTCACCCTGGCAGCCGCGTTGGCACCTTAGTCGAACTGAATTGTGAAACCGATTTCGTCGCACGGACGGAGCAATTTCAGCAGTTGGGTAAAGACATCGCTATGCAGGTCGCAGCGGCTAAACCCAAATATCTCAGACCAGAGGACGTACCCGCTGAAGACCTCGAAGCTGAAAAAGCGATTCTCAAGGCACAGGCTGAAAAAGAAGGTAAACCCGCACATATCGCTGAACGTATCGTCGAGGGACGTATCTCTAAATTTTATTCAGAAGCCTGCCTCCTACAGCAGCCCTATATTCGTGATACAGACAAGACTGTCGAAACCCTCGTAAAAGACGCAATCGCTCAATTGGGTGAGAATATCGTCGTTAAACGTTTCGTGCTTTATGTCCTTGGGCAGTAAAGAGATAGCGTCGTGAAACCGGTGGTCTGTGGGTAACCGAATTCTTCGGAGGCCGGTTCCCATACCCCCTAACTTTCACACCCGGCTCAGCAAGTTATTGCGCAAAATCTGAAAATTCGTCAGTTAGAAGCCACAAAAACCGAAAGCGAGTCTCCGAACGGTAGGTAGCGGCTTCAATGGCATGAAATAGTGGGTTGGCAGAAACTAACACGCCTTACACCACTGCGGCTTTTTGAGCGTCGCGAACTCTTAAAGGAAAATTCAGATGCAAGAAATTATTAAACAGACCGAATCCCGAATGAAAAAAACTGTAGAAGCGACTGCGACAAAACTGTCACATGTACAGACAGGACGCGCAACGCCAGCACTCTTGGATCAGGTGAGCGTTAACTATTACGGTAGTAAAAATCCGCTCAGTCAAGTCGGTACAATTACAACGCCTGAACCAAGGCTCATCGTCATCCAACCTTGGGACAAAACACTCATTACAGAAATTGAAAAGGCAATCGCCCTTTCCGATTTAGGTTTCTCGACAAACAACGACGGGAATGTGATCCGAATCCAAGTCCCCGAACTCACGCTTGAACGGCGGACTGAGTTAACGAAAGTCGTCCGTAAATTAGCGGAGGAAGGCAAAGTCGCGATTCGGAACATTCGTCGCGATGCCAATGATGCCGTCAAAAAACTTGATGGCGGTGATGCATCTGCGGGCGGTAAAAGCCGCGGACGCGGCGGTGATAGAAAACGCGGTAAATCAAACGCCGATCCCGTGCAGCAGATCACGGATACCTATATCGACCAAATCGACGAACTCGTCTCGGCGAAAGAATCGGAATTGTTAGAAACTTAACCGCTACCTATTCAAGGAGGATACAGAACTATGTTTTGGCGGCGAGCCTTGAGCGTCGTTGTCCTGCTCCCGCTGGTCCTCCTTATTGTTTACCAAGGCGGTTGGCTTTACCTACTCCTCATATCTATCACCGTCCTGATGATGCAAGTTGAGTATTGTCGGCTGGCACAGCGTTTCTCTGAAAAGTTGAATGTTGTGATGCCAACGCTCTTGGCGGTGACATTCTGTCTACTGGCGTATTTTTTGCCGACCTTGACAAAAACATTATCCGTTTCGACGGTAATGTTTAGCTTTTTTATCTTTCTGCTGATTTACATCTTCGCCGAGAGCGTCTTTAGAGGACAGGTCGCCGGTGAATTACTCACCGTCACACTGAAATTGACAGGTATTCTCACAATCGGTTGGGCGTTAGGCTACCATCTGATCTTGCTCCGAAATTCAGAAACCATCGGCATGCACCTCTGCTTCCTGTTGGCGGGAACGATTTGGTGCGGGGACACCGGCGCGTACCTCATCGGTAGAGCGATGGGCAAACACACACTCGGCACACCACTCAGCCCACGGAAAACGATCGAAGGGACTATTGGTGGGTTGGTTATAGGCACACTCGTCGGTTTCGGACTCGGTGCAATTCTCCTAAAAGGGACAATCTCTTTGGTACACGCCGCAGTCATCGGATTATTGTTGACTGTTTTGGGACAACTCGGTGATCTCAGCGCATCACTTATGAAGCGGACTGCCGGTGTTAAGGATTCTGGGGATGTGATTCCAGGGCATGGCGGGTTCCTTGATAGGTGTGACAGCCTGATTTTCAGTGCACCCGTCCTCTATTATTATCTAAAACTCACGGGACATTTGGCTTAAGGGGTAATAGCAGATAGCAGTTAAGGCGTTCGCTGCGCTCACTTTTAGCCGTTAGCGAATTGCTAATAGCGAACTGCTAACAGCAAACAGCGAACCATGAAACAGATTGCCATACTCGGTAGCACGGGGTCTATTGGGAAGAATGCACTGAGTGTCGTCGACACACATCCTGATGAATTTAAGGTCGTCGGTCTCGCTGCGAACCGAGATGTCGATACCCTTGAACAGCAGATCCGACACTACCGCCCCGAATTAGTCGCGCTCAATGAACCGACCGCAGCAGCACAACTCCGTGAACGTATTCGGGACATCAATGGGACGCAGGTACTCACTGAGACGGAAGGACTTCAAGCCGTCGCAACGATGGCGCAAGCCGTGCAAGTCTTAGACGGGATGGGCGGGAGTGCCGGCTTGCTACCGACACTCGCAGCGATTGACGCTGGCAAAGACATCGCTTTCGTCAATAAAGAGGTCATGGTGATGGCTGGGGCACTCGTCAACGCCGCTGTCGAAGCAAACGGCGTTAACTTGATACCCATTGACGGTGAAATGAGTGCCATCTTCCAGTGCTTGGAAGGTGCAACGGAACGACAGGCAGAGATCCATCGACTCCTAATTACGGCATCCGGGGGGCCCTTTCGCACAGCACCCAAGCAGGCACTCTACGCTGTAACACCCCAACAGGCACTTCAACACCCGAACTGGAAAATGGGGCAGAAAATCACTATTGATTCCGCAACGATGATGAACAAAGGACTGGAGGTCATCGAAGCGAAATGGTTATTTAATATAGAAATCTCAAAAATTGATGTTGTGGTCCATCCGGAGAGTATCGTTCATTCCATGGTCGAATGGACAGACGGTTCCACAATCGCACA
>JAJECD010000083.1 GCA_022822215.1 Candidatus Poribacteria bacterium
CCAGCAAACAGCCCGAAGAACAGCATCGGTACTTGCACCGGGATAATCGGTATGGCATCTGCAATTAGCACAATCAGTCCGAGTTTTGTCAGTTCAATCACAACCGCTTTTTCGCCAAAAATGTTTCCGAAAAGCCGGACGGCAAGTGAACCAGCACGCGATAACTGCGCCACAACTTCAAGTGGAAACATCAAAACCCCTAACCACGGCGGGTTACCCGCTAAATGTTTCAGATAGCCGCCTATCCCGTTCTCTTTAATAGCGATAATTTGAACGCCTAAGACAGCCGTTATACCGAGGGCAAGCGTTGTATTCAGGTCTGCTGTTGGAGGTTGAAGCCCGGGAATAACGCCGAGATAGTTCAGGAAGAGAATGAAGATGAAGAAGGAGCCAACGAATGGCACGTATTTTTTACCGTGATCGCCTAAAATACCACCGAAGAAATCCATGATACCGCCAACAAACACCTCTAACAGCGTTTGACCTTTCCCTTCGGGTATCCGTTTCAACTTGCGAGTGGCGAAAATAAAAAATACGACTAAGACGAGAACGGCAAAGTATGTGTTGGGAATTAAATCAGGCTGATGCCACCGAGTCGGTTCTGGGATCATTTCATCCGGTAAAATCCGTGAGATCGGATAGAGCAAACTGCGGTGACCGTTGTCAGCTGCGAAACTCTCAGCCACTGTCGCTAAACTCAAGCCCGCAACCGACCAGATAAACGATAGTTTTTTCATGTTTTGTTATTAGTGTCTCTTAAATATAGCGGTAGTTTTGGGGCTTTTCGATTCAAAATCAATTCGGAAACGCCACGTTATGGCTGATCGGTATCCTTATTCGACAGAATCGCCACCACCAAGACCATTGCCTTAATAATAATAGCACCTTGCACTAAAGTAATTCCGCCAGCGAGCGCGTAAATATTCATCCACTCCGTTTTAAATAGGAGATAGAGTATTCCACCCAACACTGTATATTTACCTATCGCAATGAAACCGAGTAAATACTTTGTGCGCTTTGTTCTCCCAGGTTGGATAAGGCGTCGGACTACAAATTCAATTGACCAGAAGAGGCTAAGGCTGATAATACTGCCGATAAGAAAACTGGGGAGTGCGGGGCGTTTGAATCCTAACAACGCTGCTGCAACGACGATGGTGAGACAGATTGTCAAGATATAGACCTGGCGGATAAATCGGTCACCAACTTCCAAAACGGGACCCATCTAAGTGACTCCTTTGTCAAAATAACGGCAAACCACAGTCGCCGAAATTTACGGCTTTCGGATGTTTTTGGGTGTTATCGTTTTTCAGAGTTTTGTGTTTGTTCTGACGTAGCGCGACGCTGGTTTTTTTGACCGTAAAGTCGCCGGTTCCAGCGCGCAACCGAACGAAACATCTCCATGAATCCGGCGGCAACCCCTATTCCGAAACCGATGTATGATCCAACTGCTGCATTGCCTAACTTTCCACCGATCCACTTACCCCCAAAATAACCGATGCAAATCGCGAGCGCAAGCGTTATTCCAATGGAAGCGAGGTCGAACATCCCAACATTCTCATTTTTCAACTGATTGAGCCGATGTTTGAACATAACGGGGACTCCTATACATAGCGTGAAAATGAGTGGGGGAACATGTTACCTCGTTAGCAACGGTATATATTATATCACAAGATTATGGAGAATGCAAAAAAAACGAAATGTTTTTTGCAATTAAAAGCTGGGGAATTATCGGGAGGCGCGGGCTTATTTATAGGCGGCTGTAGGTAAATCGGAGTTGGTCGTTTTGCCCTATGATTTGATCGAACTTCATTTGGGTTGAATCAAAGCTGCCCAATGCTCTTCGGTTGGCGCAGACAGTGTTACGCTATCGCTAAAAAGAATTTCTGCTTCCTGGGTCCATTCGCTTTTGCCAATATCTAACCATCTTATTATTCCCTTTTCGGTGTTTCCAACGCTCAGATTAACATCAACCGAGCCGCCATTTGGAAAATAGAGGACGTATTCCCGTCCTGGGTTTGCAAGGGTGTACGCTTCGTTTTCTGATCTGTTTGAAAGTAAGTCGTTATGCGGTTCACACGTAAAAATATTTATATTGTCTGTAAGCATTCGGATGCTTTTGATGTGTGCTTGTGCCGTTTCGTTCAAACCGATGCCACTGTCGGGTCTGTGGAATCGGGCTGATGCCAAACCACCGAAAATATTGCGCCAAAACCGCTCCAACCCATCTTGGGTACTCCCAAATCGTCCACCATCGGCACCGTAAATTTTAACGTTATTAATCGGACGGATAGGTGAGAGTTTGGACCGGTATCTCTGCGCGTTATCCCAATGCGCCTGCCCCTTTTGATGATTATTCTGTGATATATCACAGAACGAGTAGGTTTCAGGATGATCAAACGTCGCTTTATGCTTTTCGTGGAATATATTCCATGGGTCCCACATCTCTGTGGTTTCAACGGTCCGTCCTGCTGCTGCTGCCTGCTTTTGAATATACGTTGCCCAGTATTCACCCCAGGCGGGTGTGACGGATGTTTCGTTGTCCATGCAGTAAAGTACATGCTCGTACTGAAGCGTCTCAGAGAGGACTTTATCCACAAATTTTTGCTGATATTTCAACACAGTCTGCTGATGCCGCTCTTTCGGTACGGACCAGAAAAAGTTGTTTTCCGTTGCAGTCGGATGGCTTTTGACAACAGTCGGTAATCCTGTTTCCTCAACAGTATAATTGCTATTATTTTTTGGGTTGAACGGGTTGTTGTCCCAAGGTTCACGATAATAGTTGAAGGTCGCCCACACCTCAATCTGAACGATAATATCCATCTCGTGGGTCCATGTTATGAAGTTCCGAAAACGCTTCCAAAACTCGTCATTCCACTGCTCTAAGTCATATTGATCGCCAACTTTTTTGAAAGGTGGTACATCACCTTCATCAACCCAACTCATTGTAGACCGCACATAGTTGCCACCGACCGACTTCAACAGCTCGAGGTGTTCCTTAAGGTTCGGGATCTGAAATAGATTGTCCTCCACTGAACCACCAATTAACAAAATTGGCTCGCTTTTATACTGCCAGTAACGAGGGTTCGTTTGGTAAATTTGAATCCGATTTTTTTCCATCTCCGTATCCTTTTCGATTGTGATTTCTTGTTTTTCCGCTAAACAAATAGATATAAATATGATCACTGCTAAAACAGACTTGCCAATAGTTCTGTGTATACCGCACGGATTTTTCATAGAAATAAAGAGGCGAGAACGCTGTGTTCCCGCCTCTGTACGTAGATCCATTACCGCTTTATATTTGCCCATGTAGTGGCGAGTTTGTCAGCAGGTGAGACATCAAAAGCGTCTTCCAATCCATCTTCCATGATCTGCGTAATCTCATCTTCACTGAGGACGACATTAAAAATAGCAACATCATCAATGATGCCCCTAAAGTGACCGGCATAACCGAAACCGATGAGCAAATTAAGGTTGCTGGGGCTGGAATCTCCGCACGGGTGTGCGCCACATTTCACCCATTTGTCCTCGACGGTAACTTCACCGTCTTTGTACATCTTGTATTCACGGTCGTCAACGTTTCTTGTCTCGGCGACGTGGATCCATTCGTCATCTACGAAAGTGCCAGCAACCGGTCTTGCAACCTCTACGTACGGCTGACAGTTTGCACCGCAGTCACCCCAATAAAAACTCAATCGACCGTCTGGTTCCAATGTCAAACAGCCTTCGCCGCCGTAAGATTTGCAAACTAAGTTTTGGCGACCCGCGCTGACGCTCTCAGGTTTAACCCAGAAAACGATTGTCACATTCCCATCAAATTGGAGGGATGCATCATTACCCATATCCACAAAAGATGAGCCATCAAACTCAAGTGCCTTACCAAATTTACCATCTACCCATTTGGGTTTATTCTTGAGCTCTCCATCGTTTCCGTTTTCTGAACTATCTTTCGTCGTATCGCCTTTCCCTTCATCAAATTTCCATATACCGACGATGGTGTCAGGGTCTAACACTGCATCACTTGAAACGGCTAACGTCCCTACAATAAATAGCGCAGTTATACCAATCCATAACATTCTGGATTTCATCTTTCGCTTCCTCCTTAGTTAATAGTTGCAGAAACGTTAGCAGGATTAGCGAAAATTGTCAAGAAAAAGATCTCTCTGTCTACCTTTCACAGATGAGTCAACAATTTGAAACGAGGATGCGTTCAGCACCGCTTTAATACCTGCAATATTAATCTTCAGTCCGGAGTGCGTCGGCGGGTGAAAGCCGCGCCGCCCGCATTGCAGGATAGACACCAAAACCTACGCCCATGACAATTGAGAAGATAACAGAGGTCAGTATCCACGGTAAGGATAACACGACGGGCCACACATCCACAACGGGTACAATTCGTGCCGCAAGGCGTGCCATCCCGTGCGCCGCCACCCAACCACCGGCGATGCCGAGCACCCCACCGCAGAGACAGAGACAAATGGATTCCGTCAAGAACTGATAGAAAATATCAATTCGTTTCGCACCGACCGATTTCCGCACACCTATCTCCCGCGTCTTTTCACCGACAGAAACGAGGCAGATATTCATGATGCCAACGCCGCTGACGAACAGCGAGAAACCTGCAATACTGCCCAAAGTGATTTTTATCACTTTTTGAATGTGGTAAAGTCGTTGAGCCGTCAGTTTCGCTATCCAAACCCCGATAAACTCATCTTTTCCTCGGTGCCTTTTACGCAGCGTGTTTTTAACAGAATCAATGATACTGTTAATCTCTGCACCTTTTCTAAAAAAGACGAGCAAGTAATCAACATAACGAAAGCCTTTCACCCGTTGTTGATAGGTTGTCAGTGGCACAGAGATAGCGTCGTCTAAAGAATACGTGTCGCTGAGGCTCATGCCTTTTGTTCTCATCACTCCGATAACCCGTAACCTGATCTGCGCTTGCCGCCAATGATACCGAAGTTTCACCTCTCGTCCGATGGGCGATGCCTCCCCAAAAAGCTCCTTGGCGGTGTTAGCACCCAGGACACAGACCTGCTTTGCATTTTCGATATCGCTGTCGGAGAGGAATCTACCGGCGTGAACTTCCCAACCCATGCCGGGAGCGTAGTCTGCTGTGATGCCTTCTAAACGCGCTTTCGCTTGATTCCCGTTTCGGCTGCTAACAAAGGTATTGAAGTCTTCTACTTTAGGCAAGACATACAGTACATCGGGGCATTCTGCCTCGACTGCAGAAGCGTCCTCAACGGTATATCGTTCTATCGTGCGCCGGACGAGCCGCGGCCCCTTCCAAATAGAAGTCCGTGTCCAGAATGCGATTTGGTTAGCACCGCCCATCATTTCAAGGTTTTGAGCGATGATGCGTTTCCCACCATCGCCGATAGCGATCATGCACAGCACACCCGCAATTCCGATGAAGATGCCGAGAATGGACAATCCTGCACGGAGCCTATTTTGCGCAAGGGGCTTCACACCTGCAGCGATAGCATCACGCAGTTTCATTGCCTCACCTTTTTCTGCCTCAGAACTCGGAAGGACCTGCCGATGTGCTTGAAATCCGACAAATCTTCGGAGATTACTAATCACCTGAACACGTATTGTCCTACTTCTGCCCGAGAACCTTCAGAAACGCTTTATCATCTTTGACATCCGAAAATTCAGGGGTTTCAAGGAAAGTCGGGTAGTATGTATCCTGATTATACGGATTTACCACATAGTAGTTCTGGGCGATCTTTAAATGTTGTAAAGTTTTTTCTTGATCCTTCTCAGAAGCCCAGATACTTGCGGCAAGCTGGAAGTGGCTGTAATGGTTGTTATCGTCCAAATCAATGGCGACTTGTAGGAACCGTTTCGCCTCGTTATACTTCTTCAACCACAATAGACAGCAACCGACATCGTGCGCTAACCACGCAAGATCGCTGAGATTTACAGGCTGACTTGCCTCCCGTTTTTTCAATTCTCCCTCCATATACGCATTTACTTCCGTAAAGATTTGATCGAAACGCCGCCAATCTTCTTGCCTACCATACACCAGAAGCCGATTCTCTCTCACAATTAACCAGAATTGAAAATAGTGCTCCGAACCGGGTTCGTTGTTCGCACGTTCCAACTTTTCTATTGCAAGGAGTGCTGCATCGAATCTGCCGTTGCATCGTAAGGCATCTGCCCCGGTTTGCAGGAACTCGCAACGGCTGTAGTAACTGACATCTGGGTTCTCTAAGCGTTCAGATGCCTCCTTATAAAATTGAATCCAGTCATCAATACGATCTTCCGCCGTCCAACATCCAGCCACCTTCAAGTTGGAGGCAGCCTCCAACACATATTTATCTGGCAAGTGCTGGCATGTCCAACGGTAAAGCCGAGCGTGTTCCTCAATAGCTTCTCGATTTCTTTCAAGAGAAGCGAGACTATAGACTAACCCCTCATGTGCCCAGAAACGCTCCGTATTATCTGAAGTCTCATCTATATACCTACGGAGTAGAGGTATCCGTTTTTCCATGCCGAGTTTGCCCATATAGGGGTATATCTCATCGGCAGCAAGATGCACCAACTCAGGCGTGATTTCACCCTTAAGTGCAGCTTCAATCTCGTTGCAGGCTGCTGTAAGAATATCCGATCGTGATGCAGGATCAGATTTCACTTTCTCCATGAATGCATCGAACTTGCTGCGAATTTCTTCTAATTGACTCATGATGTTCTCCTTCAGATTATCTGATAGTTCTAAATGACCAAAGAATTCTTGATTTAAGAATTCTGGATCTGTTTGCAGACGCTTTCGCGCACGTTGGAGTCGGCTCGTAATTGTATTCACCGACACTCCCATGAATTTGCCGATCTCTTTCGTTGACATTTCGTCAAGATAGTAGCGTGTTACAACCTCACGTTCATTCTCTGGCAGTTTTTCCAAAAGTTTTTTCACGAGCTCATGGTAACGCTCGGTTCTCTCTGTCATCCGCTGTTCCGATATATGATGTGTATAAGAGGATTCCTCGATTTCTTCAACGGGTGTGTCTTCCAGCGATTGCATCACAGACTTTTGGCTTCGCATCCAATCAATACAAAGCCGATCTGCGATAACATGGAGCCATCCCGCAAATTGAGTGGGATTCTTGAGGGTCGGAAGTTTTTTGTATGCCCTAAGGAAAGTGTCTTGCATAATATCTTCCGCATGGTGAAAATCTTGGGTTTTCCGCCATGCCAGGGCATGAATGCTCTTTTGGTACTTTTCGATTAAGATACCAAATGCAGCGTCGTCGCCCGATAAGATTTTGCGTATTAGTTGAACATCGTCTTCTTTTTTCACGAAACTTCCTCCTAATGAACAAAAGGGGGCGCGTTTACCTTTGTCAAGAGATTTATAGTAGATTCTGTAATTATTTATACACTTAGCATTGGTGCGGTTAGGAATGCACATCGCATTTGGTCGAGTACGCCGCAAAACCGCACCTACCGGGGGATGAAAGTGTGTATTTATTTTTGGAATTTACTATAATCAAATGCCGAGTCTTGTAAAATTAAGCTGTCCGGTGCGATTCACACGCTCTATTATTATAGTAAAGTCAACAAATAAGTTTACATTTTCTGAAATTTATGTTAGCGTTTATGATTATGGCCTATTCCACAGATTTACGCAAACGCGTGCTTGATTTCATCAATAACGGGGGCAGTAAAGCTGCCGCGAAACGCAC
>JAJECD010000249.1 GCA_022822215.1 Candidatus Poribacteria bacterium
CCGTTACGAGTATCGCCTTCAGCCCCGATGGTAGCACACTCGCCAGTAGCAGCTGGGACGGGACAGTCCGCGTGTGGGATGTCGTCTCTGGTGTCCAAAAAGCGGCATTTCTCGGACATGAGCGGTTCGTCACGAGTGTCGCCTTCAGTCCCGATGGACAAACCCTTGTGAGTGGTGGGGACCAAACCCTCCGCTTGTGGGATGTCGTTCGCGGGACATACACAACGATTCTCACAGACCACACAATTACTGTTAGCAGTGTGGCGTTCAGCCCGGATGGAAAAACAATCGCGGCGGGGAGTCGGGATAAAACGGTCAGTTTATGGGATGCACGCTCGGGACAGCACCGCCAAACCTTGACAGGACCCGTAGAGAGAGTCTATAGTGTGGCGTTCAGTCCAGACGGAAAGACACTCGCTGTTGGAACTGAAGCTTCCACATCGGGTGAGATATGGTTATGGGATGCGACCACAGGTGAGTACAAAGCGGTTAAGAAAGGGTTTAGTAATGCAGTGACTTTCGCCTTCAGTCCAGATGGCAAGACGCTCGCGACGCAAAGCAAAACGCACCAAGATGTAATGCTGTGGGACGCAGCCACGGGCGTTGTCAAAGCTACATTTCCTTGGTATAGCCACAGTTTTGCGTTCAGTCCGGACGGAAAGACACTCGCCACTGGCGGAGCGCACGATGGTTTCATTTTTTTATGGGAACTGGCACCTGGTTTGTTGCAACCTTCCGAACAAACATCCGTCCTGTTACCGCCTCTACCCGACAGCCCGCCCCGGGTCCGGATCATCTACTTTTTCCCGAACGACCACACCCCACCGTTAAACATAGACGCGAAACTCAGGACATTAATAAAAGAGACACAGCGCTTCTACGCCGATCAGATGGCAAGCCACGGGTTTGGTAGAAAAACGTTCCCGTTTGAAACCGATTTGAACGGGAATGCTGTGGTGCATCACATGCAAGGGAACAGTTCCGCTGAAGCGTATATAAGTGGAGGGAGTCCTAAAATTAGGAGAGAATTAGAAGATACGCTTGATCGCGTGGATCACATCTATCTCGTTGCATTAGACGCAAGCCTTCAAGGTTCCATGGGTGGACTCTGCGGTTTGGCAACTTATGGAGGTAGAGGTACCAAGTCCGGTTCCGGATGGGCTTACGAGATGGCGAATACCGGTCGTTTCGTTTACGTCTATGCCTCGGGGCATTGTGCTGGCGTTGGAACAACGGCACATGAACTCGGACACACCTTCGGGCTATCACACGATTACCGTGATAAAAATTACGTCATGAATCACGGGGCGGAAACCCCGCGCTTCTCTTACGCGGCCGCCGAATGGTTAAATGTACACCCCTTCTTGAACACCAGTCAACCGAATAATTCCGAAAATCACACAACCATTGAAATACTCTCACCCCGTGCCTCTCAGCTGCAGTTCCAAATCGCAGACACAGATGGCCTCCATCAGGCACAACTCATTCTTACCGAGAATGTTACAAACAATAGATGTGGAAACCCAGAATCGCTACAGCACTTCCAGGCACTCAACGGCACCTCAGGCATTACCTTTGGATTTGCAGCGACCCAAGCCAGTACGGAGGCATCCGTTCGGGTGATTGATATGCATGGCAATATCGCATATCGATCTTTCTGGATCGAGCCAGATGATAGCATCCAAGGAGTTGTTAGCACTCCAGATACCACCGTTCCGGGAGATGTTAACGAGGACGGTGTCGTCGACCCCATCGATCTGCTTTTGGTGGCAAAGGCACACGGAGAAAATCCTCCTGCCAATCCACGCATAGATGTCAATGGCGATGGCATCGTGGATGTGGAAGACATTCTTTTGGTTGCCGATGCCATAGAACTTGACGCGGGTGCCCCGTCGCTGCATCCGATAGCCTTAGAACTGTTTACTCCTTCGGCGGTGCAGCAGTGGCTGCGGGACGCGCGGCAGATGGACGTAACACAACCGACTCTTCAGCGCGGCATTCTCGTTTTGGAACAACTCCTCGCGGTGTTAGTGCCAAAAGATACAGTGCTGCTTGCGAATTACCCGAACCCGTTCAACCCGGAGACGTGGGTTCCGTATCATCTTTCCGAGTCTGCGGATGTGACATTGACTATCTATGCTACGGATGGAAAGTTGGTTCGGACAATAGCATTGGGACATCAACCCGCGGGGGTCTATGAAAGTAAGAACCGCGCGGCGTATTGGGACGGCAGAAACAACGTCGGTGAACGAGTGGCGAGCGGTGTCTATTTCTATACCCTCAAAGCAGGGGAATTTGCTGCCACGCAGAAGATGCTCATTCTGAAATAGGATCATAAGACCTTATGATAGCTGGGAGACTGCTGTAGGGGCAAAGTCTGTATCCCCTTAAGACCCGTAAGCCGCCAAAGGACGTTCCTGCATCACAGGAATGACGTAACTCCGAATCTTCAGACCCGCTATGGTTTCTGTCTCTACCCGCGTCTCTGGATGCTGGCGGTGATCGAAGACGACATAGTACCCTTCTTGGGTATCTTCTAATTTCAAGTATGCCGCAAGTTGTGCTTTGCCTGATTGATAATATCGGTCGCCTTCCCATACCTTTGTCTCAACGATATATTTTCGCTGATTGTGTAGTAGGAGAAGATCCATTCTACCGCGCCCGGTTTGGGCTTCAAGGAACATATCGCCGCCTATGATTCGGATAAAAGCATCCAAATAGGCGTAAAGGAGGTATTGTCCAACGTATTCTTGCGGTGTGTCCGGCACCTGCAGGATGCGGAACCCGGCGCGGGCGATGAACGCTTGGAAGTTATCAAGGAGGGCTTCGAGTGCAAGCACGCCTTCAGCGGTGAGGTAATCGATAAAGTCATCCCCGTTTTCTTCGGAGAAATACTCGTCCTCTAACCCATTAAACAACGGTTTGAAGGTTTGCAGAATCCGATGTTGATAGATCGGGTTGGCGATCTCACACATCTCATCAGTACCTTCTGCAATAACGCCATAGGTCGCGAGTTCGTTCAGGATGTCATCTTCCAAACTAAAGGGTAAGCCTCTCTCGTAAGAAGCGATTCGCATCAGGAGACTTTCAAACCGGCGATTCCTGCGGATATTGGTAAGCAGATGCTCAATATTAGTATTCCGTTCGCGAAGGAGTTGCCGATGTGCTTTAGAAAAGTGCGTCATGGAAATGATTTCGGTTTTCGGAATGTCCAATTCTTCAGTAAGAATTTGGGCACATCGATTCACAAGGAAAGGTTGTCCGGCGGTTTGTCTGTGAATGGCGGTGATAACTTCGGGAACAAAGGCTTGCCCGACTTCATCGGTATACTGTGCCAGCAGCTCATCAACTTCGGCATGTGTAAAGTTGGGTAAACGAAACTCATCTTGGATATTGAACGGCGAAACAGACCGGTCGTAGTCGAGTTGCGCGATGCTTTTGACACCCACGATGCTGACACTGTAGGGACATAGCAGGTCATCGGAGAGGTAAATATAACGCAGCGAATGAAGAAAACCCTTCACAGCAGCGTGGGGGATACCATCAAACTCGTCAATAATAAAAATAACCCGCTGGTTTTTCAGGAAACGCGCGAAACGCGTAAAAAATCTTCTCATGGAAACGTGGTCGATGAGTTCTGTGTTCTCTAAAAATTGGGTCAAAGCTGCAGGAGGTGTCTCTCCGCGTTTTTGAAAAATGTTTTCTATGGCTTCATGAATATCTTCGTAAAGATTGCGGTAGAATTCAGAGGGGGTGTAGTCGTGATATTCCTCAAAATTCAACTGAATCGGAAAGAAGTTCGGCGTTTCTGTCAGGAGCGCGTCGAGTGCCAATCGAAAAAAGGTGGTCTTGCCGGTCTGGCGGGGCGCGAAGAGGACGATGTATTTTCCAGCTCTGATGCGGGTGATGAAATCTGCGACTTGCCCCGTCCGGGGGACGATATAGTGTTGCTCCGGACGCACGCGCCCTTGGGTGCCAAAACTTCTCATTTTTCTTCCTTGAACGGAGCGTTCTACCCACCGAGGCGATGGGTTTTCAAGTTTCTTGTGCAGGCAGTTATCTGTCTTTGAACCAAGTATACCATCTTCAAGGCGGGATGTCAAATCAATTCAGAGAAACATTCAGTGGAAATTGTCCAAATTTTAGTAAGGGAGCGTATAAGTTTTGTAAACATAACTAACCGCTCCAACGTTTAAGTGGCAATCATCTACAGCACCAAATGAGGAGCCTCACATGAAACGACAGAATCGGATGCCAAGGAATCTTTCCAAGAGAAACTGTCTAATGATGCTACTGAATTGCCTGCTAACGTTGATGCTCTTCAACAATCCCGCTTTTACGGAAACCCCTCACCCCCCAGATCCCATGCAAGTAGCAGGCAGCACTTCTTGGGAGGTATCATCAGTCACGACATAAAGCCAATACGTGCCAACACGGTCGCGACTGAGTTGGAAAAAGCCATATCAGAGGGTCGGATTTGTGATTCTGAGGTTAGAAACCTTGAAGAAACACCCAAGCAAAAACCCTACTGGGGGAGGGGCAAATGTCTCTTTATTTTTAGGTTTTACCATATTCAGACATCGGCAACCACATTAAAACCGTTGTCCCTTCCCCAAACGTGCTTTTGATCGTCACGTCACCGCCATGCTCTTCAAGAATCCGCTTGACATTTGCCAAACCGAGGCCTGTCCCTTTCGTTTTTCGGGTAAAGAACGGTTCAAAGATATGTTCCAAATCTTCTGCGGGTATCCCAACACCAGAATCTTTGACTTTGATACATACACTGTTATCTTCTATCACCGTGGAGAGCTTCAGCTCACCACCTTGTGGCATGGCTTCCATCGCATTCAGGACGACATTCATAAACGCCTGCTTCAATTTATCTGAATCAAACTGAACTTCTGGGGTTACAGGTGACAAGTCTAACACTAACTGAATCTGGTGGTGTACCAAGTTGGCTTCCATCAAAGCTAAGACTTCTTGCAGGACAGGGACAAGCGGTTGTTGTGTGAGGTTAAGCACCGTGGGGCGTGCAAAGTCCATCAACCCTTTAACAATAGTGTCAATTCGCTCAATCTCCTCAAGGATATAACGGAGCGATTGCTGGTGCTTTTCCACCGACATTTCAGGTTTCTGCATTAACATCTGTGCCAGCATCCGCATAGATGACAAGGGATTTCGGATTTCGTGGGCGAATGAGGCGGACATTTTTCCTGCTGTCGCCAAACGTTCCGCTTGAATCAGCCGATCCCTTGACTGCTTCAAATCTCTGGTCATCTGATTAAACGCAGCGGCGAGATCGCCTATTTCGTCGTGTGTTTTAAGATCACACTGTTCATCTAAGTCCCCTGTAGCGACGCGTGTTGTCGAATCAACCAAGACTGTGATTGGGTTCGTCAAATTTTTCCCAATCCTTTGACTGATAAAAGCGACCAGAGCCAGAACGAGGATGGCAATACTGAGCATATACCATGTGAACGTACGTTTTGCCTCGGCGATCGCTTCCATCGGACGCAACAAGCAGTAGAAGCGTCCGAATTCGAGCGGCAGATAGAAAACCTTATACGGTTTCCCGGCGAGTGTAACGTCTTGTGTAACGGATGTTCCGTCTGGATTTTCAAAACGCTGCTTGACCTCGTGGAGCCGCATTTTATCTGCCAAATTCGCCCAATCCTGCTCCTCATTAGAGAGTCCATTGAGTGAATTATAGTTTAGCGTATAATCAGAGCCAAAAATCATAATCTCAACGCTGTAGGCACGCTTGAGTTTTTCTTGATCTTGTTCAAAATAGCCCGTTTCTATAATGGTATCAAGCCATCCTTCCGTTTCACGCGTAAACTGTTGGCTATACTTCCACGCAAAGATTTCGATAGCCACCAAAGGTAGCACAACAGCAACTACAGCAAAGAGAAGTAAAAACGGGAGAACGATCTTGGTTTGAATGCTATATCGACGCATTAGACTCACTCTTTTCTTAGATCGGGGCTACGGGCGGTTTCTACAAATTCTGATATTGTTTTTCAGTATAACCTAAAGCAATAGGCGTGTCAACATATACGCAGCATTGGACGTTTCTGTACACGAGAAAGATGACAAGCATCCTTGAAATTGAAATTTTAAGCGAACAAAAATTGTATATAACATGTCTAATATATGAAAGTCGGAACTTTTAAGGACTTATGGTGTGTAAATTTTGGAGCATTTCCTTTTCAATGAACATTATAAACTCAGGGTTTTCAAACTTAACTTTGTTCCCATGGAGAAAATACAGATGACAGATGCCATGCAATTCGGCACTTCGCACACAGATGTAGAATACACAGATCCAAATCTTGAGCAGATTAGTGAGGATGAGCTTATTCGGCGGTTCCAGAATGGGGACACAGAGGCTTTCAACCCTCTTGTTCTCAAATATCAAAAGAAAATATATAATTTCTTGTATCGGCGCGTGCGTGATCGAGAAACAGCAAAAGACCTGTGCCAAGAGGTGTTTTTAAAGGCGTTTAAGGCACTACCTAATTTCAAAGGTGATTCCACGTTTTATAGTTGGGTTTACCGGATTGCCATCAACTGCAGCATAGATTTCCAGCGTCAGCGAAACCGTGTTAAAGTTCTGACGTTTGAAGAATTATCATTTGATGCTGACGATGTTTTGAGAATGGTGAATTCACATCCGTCCCCAGAGGCACTTACCGAATCTGAGGAACTCGGACGTATCATCCGCAAGGCGGTACAGAAATTGCCACCGGGTCAACGGCGTGTTTTTAATCTGCGCCACCGGAGAGAACTCGCAATTAAAGAGATCGCAGCGCTCTTAAACAGGTCGGAAGGGACAATTAAAGCACACTTGCATCATGCGCATCAGCGATTGCAGGGTATGCTTCTCCCGTATTTGCAAAATCAACCGCTGGAATGGAATAGAGAAACTTAAAAATAATTGCGCCTTAATTTAACTTGACAACCTTGCCCAAATATAGTATAATATATAAAGTTCTATGTGAAGAAATCAGTAAGGTCAGGTGGGATGGCTGAGTGGACGAAAGCGGCGGTCTTGAAAACCGTTATGGCGCAAGCCATCGTGGGTTCGAATCCTACTCCCACCGCCATTTGGAGAGGTGCAGGAGTGGTTGAACTGGACTGCCTGCTAAGCAGTTATGGCGTAAGCCATCGTGGGTTCGAATCCCACCCTCTCCGTTCTCATAGTTATTCATTTGACTGAAAGCTATTACAATACGCGCCTGTAGCTCAGCGGATTAGAGCAGCTGACTACGGATCAGCAGGTCGGGGGTTCGAGTCCTCTCAGGCGCTTTCAAATTTTATGTTGGACGAAATTTGAATCGTGATCTTTTTTGGATGGGACAGACAATCGAGTTGGCACGGCAGGCGGGAGAAAAAGGCGAAGTGCCAGTCGCTGCACTGCTGATTAGAGAAGATATGTTGATTGCTGAAGCGCATAATCTGCGTGAACAGCACGGCAATCCCATCGCTCACGCAGAAATGCTTGTGATACAAGCAGCAGCGGAGAAAATCGGGAACTGGCGATTTGTTGACACAACTTTGTATGTAACATTAGAGCCGTGCTCAATGTGTGCCGGGGCGATCGTGTTAGCACGTATTCCAAGGGTTGTTTATGCGACGGCAGACCCGAAATCTGGGGCAGCTGGAACACTCTATAACATTCTACAAGATGAACGTTTGAATCATCGCGTCGAATTGGTGAGTGGTGTCTTAGCAGAAGAGAGCAGCGCACTTCTAAAGTCTTTTTTTCAGCAACGCCGTCGGAAATAGGCGTTAATAGTTGTCGGTTAAGGACCGTCCGTAACAATCTTCCCCTGATTGGTATATTTTAGGAAATGCTGGTTTGTTACAGGAGACCTCTTTAACTAACAGCCGAAAACCGATAACTGATAACCACTAAGGAGAGATGCAGGAGTGGTTGAACTGGACAGTCTCGAAAACTGTTGTGGCGCAAGTCACCGTGGGTTCGAATCCCACTCTCTCCGTTTTTTTTATTTGTTAGTTGTGTGACAGCGTTCAAAAGAATTTGACTGTTGTAAGACGCTGAAGTCTTACAATTCTGGGGCAGTAGCTCAGTTGGGAGAGTGCATCCCTCGCACGGATGAGGTCACGGGTTCAAATCCCGTCTGCTCCATTATGGAATTTCGATTTACAAACTAAATCGAAATTCCTATTTTCCTTATAGTCCCTTATTTTGCGGAGAGATGCAGGAGTTGGTTGAACTGGCATGACTGGAAATCATGTGTGCTGTTTTGCAGTACCGTGGGTTCGAATCCCACTCTCTCCGCCATTTTCTTTTTACGATTTTTTAGGTATTAAATCTCGGTGCTATGAACATCGTTCATCGTGATGAGAAGTGAATCAGAAAACCTGTTATAGGTTATCAAAGGTTTCTTAACGATTTAGAATCTGCAAGGACAACGGACGCAGCAGCTCAGATTTAATCGTTAAAAGATCTTGGCTATGCTAGGTGGGGAGGTAGCGGTGCCCTGTATCTGCAATCCGCTAAAGCAGAACTGAATTCCCAGTATGCGGCCTGTTTCTGTGGGGCCTGTCCCGCGCACGTGGTGTTGATGGTTGGGTCTTGAGCAACGAGTGCTTGTTGAACCCCGTCAGGTCCGGAAGGAAGCAGCGGTAAATAAGTTGCTCGTGTGACGCAAGGGTGCCTGACCTGAGCTAACGGCGTGGGCAACGCTCGGAGAAGCTTGTCAACTCTGGGTGCATAGCCGTCTTTGGAGCGTCTCGACCCGACTAACAACACCCCAATTCCCAAGTTCAGGTTGTTTAAGGAAGGCTTGTGTGATGTCTTACGAGGTACTCGCCCAAAAATGGCGTCCCCAAAACTTCAGTGATGTTGTTGGACAGGAGCACGTTACAACGACGCTGAAAAACCAGATTTTGTCCGAACGCGTCGGGCATGCGTATCTCTTTTGGGGGCCGCGCGGCACAGGAAAGACAACGGTTGCACGTATTTTTGCCAAAGCCGTCAACTGTCCTAACCGTCTTCAAGAAACGGAATTTGATGCCACCCCCACCGCTGAACCCTGCAATGACTGTGAATTTTGCAATGACATCTCACACAGTCGCTCCCTTGACGTGTTCGAGATGGATGCCGCCTCCAATCGCGGGATCGATACCATTCGAGACCTCCGCGAAAACGTTAAACTCTCCCCTGCTACCTGTACTTATAAAATCTATATCATAGATGAAGCACATATGCTCTCGCCAGAGGCATTTAATGCCTTGCTTAAAACGCTTGAGGAGCCGCCGCCACATGTCATCTTCATCATGGCGACTACTGAACATGCCAAAATTCCGAAGACAATTAGTTCTCGCTGCCAAGATTTTGATTTCCGGCACTTAGAAGACCAAAAAATCATTGAACGTCTACAATTGATTGCCAATGAAGAAGAAGTTTCGGCGGACGCGGATGTTCTCGCACTCATCACCCGACAATCTGAAGGATGTCTGCGAGATGCTGAAAACCTATTAGAACGCCTCACCGCTTCGGCTGGGAAGGATTTGACGCTTGAAACTGTTGAGCAAACCATTGGACTCGGATCCAGTTCCCTCCTTCGTGATCTCGCTGTTGCGATTATAGAAAGACACCTCGTAAAAGGATTGAAGACCCTGAGTGACTTAACCAAGCAAGGCACCGATTTGTCGAAATGTCTTGATCATCTCATCAGTCATTTTCGGGATCTGCGGCTCTTGGTAATTGATGATAGCTTGGGTGAACTGATTCAGAGTCCACAGTCTGATCTCCCTGAACTCAAACAACAGGCTGAACGGATGTCGGTCAGTCGGTTATCGCGGATTATTAAAATTTTGATGCACACCAGTCGTGATATCAAGCAGTATGGATACCCGCAACTCCAATTAGAGGCTGCATTCATTCAACTTAATTCGCTTGAAGAAGGTGTCCATCTTGAGGAGATTGTTAGCAAATTATCGGCATTAGAGCGAAAATTTGATGAAGCTGGAATTTCCGCAATACAGGAAATGCCACCACAGCGCTCTCTATTTTCGAGCGAGAATCCAAGGGATACACGAGCCGCATCCAACCAACGCCTCTTCCCTACGGGGCAAGAGGCTTCTACCACAAACTCATCCGGTTTGGCAAAGGAAGCGATAGGTAGAGATTCCGACAAACAAGCCGCAATGTCCGCTTCGCGGGTACCGAACGGGTCAACCCGTCCACGGATGCCTGATGTTGTCTGTTCATTGGCAGAATTACCTTCATTTTGGGAGGAAATTAAATCGAAACTTCCCATGAAAATCAGTCGTGGTTTACTCGCCGAATCCGTCTTATCAGTGAACGCACCAGATGTGGTTGAAATCGCCTGTTCGCCTGCATCCCTCCCCATAATCATGGATACCGATAAAAAAGTTATAACTGATGCACTTGCGCGCGCCGTTGGCGAACCTGTAAAAATTGAGTTGGTTGTTTTAGATACTGTTCCTGAACCAGCAAGACCTGGGAAAATGCCCGAAGAGACAAATCAGAAAACCCCAATGATGCGGAAGGTTGAAGCTGAGGACGATCCGCAACTGAAAACAGCACTTACTCTCTTTGAGGCTAAGGTTTTGGAAACCCAATAGTCGCGTCTTTTCTAATGGGAAAGACGTATTCTTATAAGGAAATTTCTATTGTACTAAGCATTTTTGTAACAAGTCAGTCACTTATGCGTATACGATGATAAAATTGCTTGGAGGCAAAATAAAAAATTATGAAAATGAATGACCTGATGAAACAGGCGCAGCAGATGCAGAAACGGATGCTTGAAATCCGGGAAGAACTCGCGAACCGAACCGTCGAAGCAACCGTCGGCGGCGGAATGGTAACTGCTGTCGTCAATGGGCAACAGGAAATTGTTTCACTCCATATTACACCGGAAGTTGTTGATCCGGACGATACTGAAATGCTTGAAGACTTGGTTGTCGCTGCTATCAACGAAGCACTACAACAATCACAAGAATTGATGTCCTCGGAAATGAGCAAATTGACCGGTGGACTTAAAATTCCGGGACTACCCTAACCAGAATTGTTAGCAAGTCGCTATTAGCAAGAAGATGTTGTGTTTGCCGAAAAATTTTTACGATCTACACATAAGACTGATGGTTGACTGTTGATAAGCAAAAATTCATGCAAGAATATCCGAAACCGTTGGCAAAACTTATCTCAGAGCTCCAGAAACTTCCTACGATTGGACAGAAAACAGCACAGCGCTTAGCGTTCTTTATGCTGAAGTTACCTGATACCGAGACTGCCCAAATCGCAGAAGCTATCGCGCAGGTAAAGAAACGGTTATGTTACTGTGGTATCTGTGGTGCTATTACCGATGCCGATCCGTGCTATATCTGTACAAATCCCCGCCGCGATCAACAGGTCATTTGTGTTGTTGAAGAGTCTGATGACCTGTGGGCAATTGAGCGAACGAATGGGTATAAGGGGCTTTATCACGTTTTAGGGGGTGTTTTATCACCATTGGATGGAACTGGACCCGATGAACTCGGAATAAATAAACTCTTTCAACGGATTCAGCAACCTGCTGCTGGGGCAAAACCTGTTCAGGAGGTAATACTCGCCACAAATTGGACCACCGAAGGACAGGCAACGGCACTCTACCTTACGCAGCACTTGGAGATGTTTAAGGTAGATGTCACTCGTATTGCCTACGGTATTCCTGTGGGTGGTGATTTGGAATACATTGACGAGGTGACGCTTGCGAAGGCCCTTGAAGGCAGGCGGAGAGCTTAGATGCGAAAGCAATTGTTCATATTCATAGTGCTCGGCATTAGTCTGTCCTGTAATGTTTTTCATGTTGCAGCAGCACCAAAAACTGACAGTCGACGGCCGACAGCCACCTTTGATACACAACGGGCTTTCGCGATATTAGAAAAACAATGTGATTTTGGACCGCGCCCCCCGGGTTCGGCAGCACATCGTCAAACTCAGCGTTATTTGTTCACTGAACTTCAAAAATATGCGGATAACGTAGAACTTCAGCCGTGTCAATACGAGGTGGACGGTGTAGTGCTTCGACTCAACAATATCTTAGCAGCGTTTGAGCCGAAAGGTGTTACTGGCGTGGCACCGATCAGAGAGACGCTTCTGCTCGCTGCACATTGGGACACACGTCCCTTCGCTGATCGAGATCCACAGCCAGAAAATCAAGATAAACCGATTCTCGGTGCTAACGACGGTGCCTCTGGGGTTGCAGTACTTCTTGAGATTGCGAGGGTTCTCAGTCTACATCCACCGCCACGTCGAATTGTTATCGTACTTTTCGATGGTGAAGATTATGGCAGATCCACTGACGACATGTTCATCGGTTCTCGCTTTTTCGCACAAAATCTTGGAAAGTGGAGACCTGATTACGGCATACTATTGGATATGGTGGGAGACAAGGATTTGAGTCTTCCAATAGAGCGTTACTCTTGGGAAGCAAATCGTGAGTTCACTCAAGCCATTTGGAATCGGGCATCAACCCTCGGTTTAGCACCTTTCCAGCAGCGGTTAGGGGCAGCAATTTTGGACGATCACGTTCCCCTCATCAAAGTGGGGATTCCAATGGTGAATATCATCGATTTCACTTACCCGTATTGGCATACCGTTGAAGACACGGTGGACAAATGTAGTCCAAAAAGCTTGGAAATCGTTGCCACGCTCGTTGTGAGTATCATTTATGATGGGCTTTAATGCGTTTTCGGTGCTTGGTTATCAGTTTTCAGTTAAACTGGATAGACCGCTGGATTTAGGTAGATTGTTACTAAAGGGTCTCTTAACCGACAACCGACAACTGACAACTAAAAGAAAATGAATACTTATCAAAAACGTTATGATGTTATCGTAGTCGGGGCAGGGCATGCCGGTTGTGAGGCTGCACTTGCCGCTGCGCGGATGGGTTGTGAAACACTCATTGTCACTATCAATCTTGATACTATCGCGAAAATGTCGTGTAACCCCGCCATTGGTGGGCTTGCTAAGGGACACCTTGTTAAAGAGATAGACGCGCTCGGCGGCGAGATGGCAAAAACTATTGATAAAACCGGCATTCAATTCCGCCGTCTCAATACCAAAAAGGGGCCCGCTGTTAGGTCGAGTCGCGCACAAGCGGATAAGAAGGCGTACCAAGATGAAATGAAGCGCGTCTTAGAGGCAGAAGAACGACTTGATATCAAACAGGTATTGGTTGAAGAACTCCTCGTTGAAAATGGAAAGTGTATTGGAATTTTAAGCCAGACGCGGACTGCTTATTTGGGCGAAACTGTAATTCTCACAACTGGGACTTTCTTGAAAGGCATAATTCATATTGGCGACGTTTCCTATAGTGCTGGTAGGGCTGGTGAATCTTCTGCTGAGAAACTCTCGGAGAGTTTTTTGAACCTCGGTTTTGAGATTGGCAGGCTCAAAACGGGGACGCCCCCGCGCGTTAATGCCCATACAATTGACTTTAGCCAAATGGAAATCCAACCCGGTGATGAAGACCCACTCCCCTTCTCCTTCACAACTGAACGGATCACCCAATCACAGCTGCCCTGTTATCTAACTTACACAAACGAGAATACGCACGCGATCATTCGTGAAAATCTCCACCGATCTGCAATGTACAGCGGTCGCATCGTTGGCATCGGTCCCCGCTATTGTCCGTCGATTGAAGATAAGGTGGTCCGATTCGCCGAAAAAACTGGACACCAAGTTTTCGTCGAACCGGAGGGGAGGGATACGGATGAGATTTACCTAAATGGGATTTCTGCAAGTCTACCGGAAGATGTACAGGTCGAGATGGTGCATAGCATCAAGGGGTTAGAGAACGCCGAAATCATGCGCTTCGGATACGCTGTGGAGTACGATTTTGCCCCGGCGACCCAACTGCAGCCAACGCTTGAGACGAAAAGCGTACCTGGACTCTATTTCGCAGGGCAACTCAATGGCACTACGGGGTACGAGGAAGCCGCCGCACAAGGGCTTATGGCAGGAATCAACGCAGCACTAAAAGTCAAAGGTGAAGAACCTCTTATCCTTGACAGGTCCCAAGCCTATGTCGCTGTACTTATTGACGATCTTGTTACCTTGGATATTCGTGAACCTTACCGGATGTTCACGTCGCGTGCCGAGTACAGGTTGACCTTGCGGGAGGACAACGCCGATCTACGACTCACTGAAATCGGTAAACGCATTGGACTTGTTGATGACAACAGATACCGTCAATTTCAAAGGAAAGCTGAAAATATCCAAACAGAATTAAAACGCTTGCACGAAACTGTTCTCAAACCCGGAGAACCGCCTCTTATTGGAGGCGGACAGGTTGTGCCTGCTGACAGTTGGGCAACTATAGTCAAAACCGGTGAATTAAAGCAACCCACATCCTTGGCGGAACTGCTGAGACGCCCTCAACTTCATTATGAAGATATAGGTCAGATGATACTAACGCCTGAGATTTTATCAGAAGCCGTGAAGGAGCAGGTGGAGATTCAGATTAAGTACGAGGGCTACATTCAGCGACAGCAGCGACAAATTCACCAATTCAAAAAGATGGAAAACTTCCGGATACCCGATGCGTTTGACTATGATGAGGTTCCCGGATTAAAGGCGGAAGCACGTGAAAAACTAATGAAAATTCGACCTGCTTCTATTGGACAAGCCTCGCGGCTGCCCGGTGTTTCGCCTGCAGATATTTCAATATTGACGGTTATCCTTCATCAACACAACGCACATGGGGATTCGCGAATAGCAGGTAGCAATTAACAAGAAAGCCAGACAAACTACGAGCCGCGAAAAGCGAACGACTAACAACGAATCGCGAACAGCGATAAAGCAATTGGTAAATTATAAACAGCACTTAAAAGAGACGTTTAATCGCTACGGATTTCCGCTAACAACACAGCAAGTCGCACAATTTACGCAATATCGCGATGAATTACTTCGGTGGAATGCCCGTATAAATCTGACGGCGATTACGGATGATGACGCAATTATCCATAAACATTTTCTCGACTCGCTAAGTGTCTTGGAATACATCGCACTGAGAGATGGAGATTCTATTATTGATGTGGGAACGGGTGCGGGATTCCCAGGCGTTGTCCTAAAAATCTACGTCCCGGAGGTCCGGTTAACACTTGTTGAGGCCTCAAAAAAGAAAGCGAGTTTTCTAAAATTTATCGTTCCGCAATTGCGGTTGTATCAAGCAGAAAACGTTGCCATACTTGCCGAGCGTGCCGAAGTTTGTGCCCGACAGCCTGCACATATTGGGGCATACGATTGGGTCTTCACCCGCTACATTGCTACCATCGCGGATTCAGCCGACTTTTGCTTGCCGTTGCTGAAACAGAATGGAAAGTGGATAGCCTATAAGTCTGGCGTGGAGACAATCAAAACTGAAATTGACGAAAGCGCGACGCGTCTAAATACGCTCGGTGGAGTTGTTGAAACTGTCCTCACAAATGCAAAGTTCAATCGCAGTTATATTGTAATGCGCCGTGTTAAAGTGTGAAGCGTGCAAATTTCGCGTAATAGGGCGAGGGCAATGTTTTTATAAAGTACAATACCTTAAATAAGAAAACTAAGGAAAATTCTATGAATTTTGACACAACGATTGGAGAAAAAAATATCTCTATTCTTCATATAGAGGGAAAGATTCTTGGAAATGCTGCTGATGTATTTCGCAGAGAGATGGAACAGCAGCTTCAAGCAGCACAGGGTAAATTAGTTGTTGATTTAATGAATGTTCCCTTAATTGACAGCAGCGCGTTGGGAGCGATTGTACTTACGTTAAAATACTGTCAGGAATCGGGCGGTAAATTAGTTTTGCTCAATCCACAGAAGGCCGTTCGGGAAGTCTTGGAAGTGACGCAGCTCGCAACCGTTATTGAAATTTATGATACGGAGGAGAGCGCAAGTGCCGCTTTGATATAGCAGTGCCAAAAATGTGCCTACAAGAATTCCCGTGGTAACACGGGAGGCAAAGCCCTATGGAGCGTTCTCGATTTAAGATAGGTTTACGCGGTCAACAGATCGTTCTATTTTTGTTAGTTGCGTTGATGCCGCTGTTTGCTGTTTCATTGGTTATAAAAGTTCTTGGTGAGAATGCTCTCAAGGACAGTGTCGGAGAGAGCCTCGTGCTCCTCGCGGCAGAAAAACTGGCTCGCGCCGATAAGGCTATCTCTCAAAGAATCGCAAATATTCAAGCAGAACTTCCGAACATCCGGCCGGCAGTCGCACGGTCGAATACTGCGAATGGACAGCAGTCGGTGTTTTTCAGCGTATGGGCACGCCTCGAAGATAGTATCCGTTTGCTTGAGACTTATGCTGGCTATAAAACTGAAGTGACCATTGTTAATGCTTCGGGATCTGTCCTTCGCTCGAACAATCGACAATTGGATTACGACACAAAAGAGGAACTACCATATACCGTAAAAGACAAAAAGTGGTGGCAAAGCGCTTACAACAACGGCATCGGTTACCCATTTGTGGAAGATGTCATTTATGATGACGTGCGCGGGATATACCTGCTTCCAGTCGCACTCCCGATACGTACGTCTACTAAAAGTTCTTCTGCTCTACAAGAAAGCGATACAATAGGCGTGCTCAGAACGATTTTGTTGCTACCTGAACTTACCAGTTTAGTCGGATCACAACAGGATCTTGCCGAAACATATACCGTTTTAACAAGCGGTTCTGGGAAAATTATTGCAGCATCACCTCATAGCGGATATCGTATAGGTAGTTACATAGACATGAATGATGCTGTAGAGGAGGCAATTATTGAGGGAAAAAAAGGTATCCATGGCAAGTACTATGACTATGAATCACAAGGTGAAGCGGATGCGTTCGATGAACAACGCGTCTACGGTTGGGCGCGGACTCGACCTGTAACGAACGAATCTTGGAAGACGCAACAGAACTTTAGCAATTGGATACTCTTTATTTCCCGTCCAACTTCTTCTGCTTACACCGGGGTCGTTAAGCTAAACAGATACATTTTTTATGTTACCATTGCCTCAAGTGGCATTGTTGTAATTATTGCATGCTGGGCTGCCCAACGTATAGCAAGACCGATATTGGAAGTCGCACAGGCAGCCGACAGCATCGGACAGGGCGAATTTGACAGTGAAATTCTCATTGAGAGTGAGGATGAAGTCGGGGTCCTCGCTGAAAAATTCAATGAGATGCGCCGAAATCTCAAAACGGCGGTTGATAAACTCAGGCAGGAAGAAAGAAAACTTACCACTATTGTCGAGAACCTCGGTGAGGGGCTTGTTGTTGTTGAACCCGGTGGACGCGTGCTATACGTCAATCCTGTAGCTGAACGACTTTTAAATCTGGGACGGACTGCTGGTTATCAGAACTTTATCACTATTGACACGAAGACTGGCACCATTTCCTGGACAAAACGATTGGTTGGTGATGCATCTGCAACAGCAGATACAAGAACCGTTGATCTGAAAGTGTTGTCTGCCTCACAGCGGGAAATGAAACAGCATCAAACGATGATTGCCGAAATCGGAGTTGGTGGAGATCGCATAAATGATGAGGTGCGAGTGCTTCGCATTATAGCAAGCCAATTTGCTGATGAGAGAAATAACGTCGCAGGGGTGGTTTACGTCTTTGATGACATCACGCATGAACATGAAATAGAGCAGATGAAGTCGGAGTTCGTTTCCTTGGTCTCACACGAATTACGTACACCACTAACCTCTATCATCGGATTTATTTCGCTGATACTGGATGGAAAAACTGGGAAAATAAATCAAAAGCAGTATGAAAGTTTGAGTCGCGCGCACCGACAATCTAAGCGACTTGCTGCGCTTATTAATGATTTACTTGATGTCTCCCGAATTGAAGCCGGACGTATTGAGATGAAACGGGAGCAAGTACAGATAGACTGGATCGCTGAAAGAAGGATTGAGGAGCTTCGACCCCAAGCAGATGAAAAGGCTATCCGTTTATTGTTGGATGCTGAACTCAATCTACCCATATTAATTGCTGACGCGGATCGGATCGGCCAAGTCTTTATTAATCTCATAGGAAACGCGATTAAATTTACACCCGACGGTGGAAAAGTGACAGTGAGGATATCAAAATCACTGCAAAATGGAAGTCCGGTGGATGGTGTTCACGTTGAAGTAATTGACACGGGACTCGGGATTCCCGCTGAAGAACGCGAGAAGGTTTTTGATAAATTCCAGCAACTCAGGAGTACGCGAACCCAGCACCAAGGAGGTACTGGATTGGGGCTCTCAATAGCGTCTGGAATAATTGAAGCGCACGGTGGAAAAATATGGATAGAGGCGGGCTATAACGGGCAAGGCTGCAATTTTCAGTTTTTTATACCGATCGGACACGAAGAAAATGGCTGAAACGATTTTGGTTGTTGATGATGATCTGGATATCCTTGAACTCCTCAGGATGAATTTAGAGCCGGATGGGTACGAGGTACGCACCGCAAGTGATGGCAAGCAGGCTGTAGAAGCTGCCACTCTTGATCCGCCGGATCTCATTTTGCTTGATGTCATGATGCCGCATAAAGATGGCTTTCAGGTCATTGAAGAACTTAAAAATATAGAGGAGACAAAGACCGTTCCGGTCATTCTGCTCACTGCGCGCGGACAAACGGAAGACAAGGTTCAGGGGCTTGATGCCGGGGCTGATGATTACATCACCAAACCCTTTGACCTCCGAGAGGTAACCGCACGGGTTAAGGCGGTGCTTGGACGGACCCGGCCCATCAAATATATGAACCCCCTCATGAGGGCAATGGGATCTGGGTTCAACGAGGCTGGTGTTCAACAACTTGCTGGACATCTACAGGCTGCTGCGGCTATTCAGAAAAAATTATTGCCGGAACAAGCACCCAGTTTTCAAGGGTTTGATGTCGGCATACTGCTCCAGAGTTCCATGTCTGTTTCTGGGGATTTCTATGACTTTATTCCACTCAGTGAAACACGGGTCGGAATCGTCTTGGGTGATGTGAAGGGGAATGGAATTCCAGCTGCACTTTTAATGGTGATGATCCGAACAGCACTACGTTTGCTCTGTCGTGAAGCGGATGATCCTGCTTCGATTCTTAAACGGATTAACGATTTAGTCGTCCGCGACACGGATGCGACCCTCTTCGCAACGATGATCTACGGCGTAATGGACACTGTGACTTCCACTTTCACATATTCAAATGGTGGACATTGCTATCCATTGCACCGGAAAAGGACGGGGGTGATAGATGTTTTAAAAACCGGCAGTATGTTGGTTGGCGCGTTTGAAGAAGCGACCTTTGCCAGCAACACCTGCCTCTTAGCACCCGGTGATATTGTCGTTTTCTATACAGATGGTATCACTGAGACGAATGCTGGAGATGACTCGGTTGGAAATGAAAACAGTTTGGTAGGTTCAGAGGACGTTAAAGGACAGCAAAATGCAACATCGTCAGATGTGTTCTATGGTCAGGATCGGCTGGCTGCTTGCATTTCCGAAAACGCAATATTGTCTGCATCAGCATTGTGTGAAGCAATTGTTGAGGACTTGGCACGCTTTAGTGGCAGTACACAGACACATGATGACAGGGCTTTGGTTGTTATCAAACGCAATACGTAAATTGGTAAAGCGCACGCACAACGGTGCTGCGCGTATAATATGCTTTTGGCGTGATGAATATTATTCGATTATTCTATGAATTGAATTCGGTTTCCTAATCTGAGATCTCGGCAAACAGAGTGTCTTTTTCTCTGCAGCTGAGAAATTATTAAGTCAAATTCCAAAACTTCATCAAGCTAAAATTCAAATTAAAATAACAAAAGATGGGCTTCTTCTCAAAACCTGTCTTGTAGGGTTCTTGGCAAAGGTCCAACCCCATAAAAAAGGAGCTTCAAACGTGGGCGAGAGAACTGAACAGGTTATTACGCTTTCTCTCCCAAGTTCAATGCAACATGTTTACCTGCTCGATGTTGTTGTCAGCGAGATTTTGAAAGAGATGGAATTCGGTGAGGACATCCAAGAGCAGATTAACCTTGCTGTCATTGAGGCGGGTACAAACGCAATCAAACACGGCAATAAAGAGGATCTAAGCAAAAAGGCTACTTTTCAGTTCATTCTTGCTGAGGATAGGCTAACCATTGTCATTGAGGATGAGGGGGAGGGGTTCACGCGTCAAACGGTCGCGGATCCGCTAGACCCAGAAAATTTGCTTAAAAGCAGTGGGAGAGGCCTCTTTCTAATGGAAGCCTGCATGGATTCTGTAACTTATGAAGCCAACGGCACAATTATCAAAATGGTGAAATATAAGCAGACACCGAATCCATAACAATTTTTTGAGGAATTCCTATGCAAGT
>JAJECD010000160.1 GCA_022822215.1 Candidatus Poribacteria bacterium
GCGGTTTCCACAACGAGGTTCTTCTCAATCTCACGCTGCTGAACCTGTTGCTCTTGACCGAAGCGAGTCGTCTGCACCAACAAGTCGCGCTCAATATCACGTAAAGAGACACCCTCTTCTTGCGCAATACGCGCCTTCTCGACCATGAGTTCTTTTTCAACATCACGGATTGCGATCTGTTGTTCCTGTGCGATACGTGTCACCTCGACCGCCAACGTTTTCGCAATTTCAGCGAGTTCAACTTGTCGCATCTGATCAATCTGTGCGGTTTCCACAACGAGGTTCTTCTCAATCTCACGCTGCTGAACCTGTTGCTCTTGACTGAAACGTGCCGTCTGCACCGCTAATTCGCGTTCGATGTCACGTAAGGAGACACCCTCTTCTTGCGTAATACGTGCCTTCTCGACCGCCAGTTCTTTCTCTATCTCACGCACAGCAATTGTCTGTTCCTGTTCAATTTTCTGCATCTGAACAGTAAGATGTTGTTGGATTTCAGCGAGTTGTACAACTTTCGACTGCTCAATCTGTTGTGTTTCGACGATGAGATTTTTCTCAATTTCACGTTCTTGGACGACTTGCTCTTGTTGGACACGAGCGACTTGGATGTCGCGATTCATCTCAATTTCGCGTTCTTGGACGATCTGTTCTTGGGTGATACGGGCGCGCTCAACCTCTTGCTTCATCTCGTATTCGCGCTCTTGGACACCCTGTTCCATCTCAAATTGGAATTTGAGCGTTTCCGCTTCTCGTTCAGCGGCATAGATAGCGATGTTCTTCTGCTGGTCAGATTCAGCCCATGCCTGTTGCTGTTCTGCTTCGAGTTTCTGGATACGGGCATCGACTTCAATTTGAACGATAGCGACCTCTTTTTCCTGGACGATACGTTCTTTTTCTCGTTCTTGCTCGGCTGTAATTTCGATAATTTCACGAATACCGACAGCATCAAACCGGTTTTCAGCGTCCAAGGTTTCAACAGGCGTTTGATCTACCCGGATAATCGAAACAGTCTCAAGCGTCAAACCGTTTTGGATCTGCAAGTCCTCACCGCACGCTGCTTGAACTTTATCACCAAATTCTTGACGTTTCTGTAGGAGATCCTGGATCTCGCTTTCGGCGGCGACGCTCCGCAAAGCACCTTCAAGTTTAGGTTCAATTAATTCGCGCACGGTTTCAGGGGTCATAGATTTATCACCGAGAGCCTGAGCTGCGCGCAAAATATCGGTTTGATTCGGTTCAACTTTAAGATAGAAAACGACTTCTACATCACCACGGTTGAAATCATAGGTAATCAATGCCTCTGGTCCCTCACGGATCGCCTCAATTCGCATGGTATTAAGAGAAATTTCCTTGATTTCATGGATGATAGTGTTAACCCAGAGACCGCCGGTAATACTGATTTTCTCTTTGGAACCACCAGTTCGCACGAGTGCGACATCGGCTTTAGGTATCCGGTATCGGATGACCATCGCAACAAATGCTGCCAAGATAGCGAGCAATACGAGTAGTGTAAATCCGAGTACACGCATCACTCCGCTCTGCCCAAAACTGTCGAGGTTTTTGAAGGCAAACCATCCAACAGCGATGGCTACGGCAATCAAGAAGACAATAACAGCAATGAAACGCATTCAATTCTCCTATAATGTATAGAATAGAACAGAGGCACCGGTGTATCTTGTGCGAGTGTGCCTACAAATTTTCACCGGAAGATTGTATCGCTGCTGAGGTGCGTCCGGTAACGCCCTTTGAGCGGTTGACGGGGAGAAGTCTGCCATGCGAGGTTCGCTAAGTAACAGAGGGCATTTTCAATAAGAGGTTTCGCTATGGTCGTTCGGTAAGCATCGCGAGTGTCCACAGCAAAAGTGACATAATAACCTTCACCCCACTGTAATTGTAGGCTCACGGCATCTCTGTTATCCTCTCTGACTGCTAATTTCCGATAGCTTCTGTCGTTTGTTACCCAGTGGTCGTCGGTTACGAGTGTATCAACATTAACCTTATGGGGCCAAGTAAACATACCCGTTTTCTGCCCGTCATCCGTAACGCGTACGTTGCTATCCTGAGAGTTTGTAACCCGTATCGGGTGTCGATCAACAGGGAGCCAGTCTCCACGCCATTGGGGTTCAGTAGTATGGACCCCATCGGGGGGTATGATGTTATTATCCATTGCGGAAGCCCAGACGATCCCCCCCTTACGTACAAAGTCTTGAATCGCCCGATCAGCGTCTTCAACGAAATATGCGCCATCATGTCCCGGAGCGTTCCAGGTCAACCAGACAATATCGTAATCCGAAAGCACAATACTTGAAAGTTTGACAGCATTATTGGCATCCCCATGATTGTCAGGATTATCGTTGATATGCACAGTAGTGAATTGGAATTCTAATCCTTCGATTGTGGTAAGCGATTCTAATACTGCGGGCTCACCCGACCTATTATCGCCAACAACAACCAAGACTCGGAATACACCTAACGGAACAATTTTTATAGAAGAGATAATATCTGAAAATGATTGCGAATGCGGGAGGTCCCTGAGATTACGGAGTGCCAACTGGAACTCTCGCGAACTTAAATTTAGGTTTAACCGGCGCCCTTCAAAATTGACGTGTTCATAAAAAATAACATGACATCCACTGAACGGAAAACTCGGCCCGCGCTGGATACGAATAGAGGAGACCGTATCATTCATACCGATGTCGAACATTGAACTGACATCTCGCATGATAACACTCCGCTGTCCGCTATAGTCTACACTCCGAAACACTTCAATGATAACGGGGACAGCCCCATATTCAGGGGGTGTTGGATGCGCCGATGGGCTAAAACTGATAGCCGTAATCGCGTCCCCGAAATTATAGGGGATATCGTGAATATTGGGATAAAACCCCGGCGGCAGGACCAATCGGCGTCCCTTATAGTCTTCATGCTCGTGGAAGATAGCTTTATAGTTTGGAGACGCGTTGAACCCTGGTCCCTTATAAATTTTGATCGAGGAGATAATGTCTTGTGCCCCGATTTCGCCTGTATTTGGTACGGATTCAATGAGCGTTACTTTACGTCCTTGAAAGTTCACATGTTCAAAAACTTCAACGACGAGCCTCGGCATGTTAGTCATCACTGATCCTTGTTTCTGGTATCACCGCTATACGAAAGCGTAGCGGTTCGATTTCACAAGTGCTATCAGAAAGCACATACATCGGCTAACCAAAGCACGCGCATTTGGCAGCAGCGCGTCATTGCGTCGCTTGTGAACCAAACTGAAAGTATAATTAAAATACAATTAGCAGATACGGTTTGTCAAGGAAAAAATACTTTTTTTCTTGAAAATCAAACGACTCTTAAGTTTTAAGTTTTCTCTTGAATTAGTCAGAAAGAGTATGATAAAGTACCTGTAAAGAATGCTTTTATAGTAGAGTTACAGTCGTTCCGAGATTGTGAAAGATGGTTAGGAAACTTCATCAACTGGGAAGAGGGATCCACATGTCCTATAAAAGAGTGCTCTTAATGATTTTTATTTCAGGTATCTGTGCGGCGGGTCTTGTCTATTTTCTTATCCAGATGGAAGAGTCTGCGACGAAAAAGACAGCGGAGTCCCGTCCTGTCGCGCTCCCATATAGTTGGGTCGGCAATATCACAAAATCGCAAATCGCGGAACCCTCAGGTATTACCTACCATGCGGCACGGCGGAGCCTATTTATCGCCGACGATTCAGGGAGGATTCATGAAGTTCGGTTAGATGGCACCCCAGTTCAATCGAAAGGGCTGAGCGAACGCGACATTGAAGGTATCACAGTGAACCCGGATACGGGCATGTTATACGCTGCGGTCGAAGGCGATGAGACGATCTTAGAATTGGATGCAGAGACACTGACAATTCAGCGAGAATTCTGGATTGACAGGAATTTTGAAGGCGAACAGCTCTTGAAAAAAGGCGGTATGGGTATTGAGGCAATCGTCTTTGTTCCTGATGCTTCGCACCCAGAAGGAGGGACCTTCTGGATTGGCAATCAATCGTTTAGCCTCAAACCGCAGGATGAACCCTCGGTTATATGTGAAGTGAGTGTTCCGCTCCGCTCTGGAACAGCCCGCAAGGTAGAAGGCACTATTATTAGTGCCTACCGGATGAATTTCATTGATATTTCAGGATTGGCTTACGATGCCCAAGGTGATCATCTGGTCTTGGTCAGCGATGCCAGCAACTTGTTGGTGGAACTGCAGGGAGGCACAATCCTGGGGCAATATCTCTTACCCGGTGATGAACAGGAAGGCGTTGTATTGGATGGATTGGGCTATATGTACATCGCGCAGGAGAATGGAAAGATTATCAAATTAGCCGATCAAAGGCTGCGTTAGATACTCGGTTAGCCTGTGACGGCACCTCTATTTTTTAGCTTTATCCGTCGCTATCTTCAAAACGAAGCGCAACGATGTCCGGCATCACGCCAAGGACGAGCGTGAGAGATGAATACTGCTCCGCCGTGCAACCTTGGTCTGCCCGCCAGAGGACTTGTACATTTCCTTCATCATAGAGGACACCATAGACAAGTTTTTTACCATCAGCATTTTCTAAATGGAAATATTTGCGGCGTTTCGCGTCCATAGTTTCTTCTTTTGCTGAGGAAAGTGGCGAGGCGTGACCCTCGCCTGACGGAGATTAAAGCCTTCACTACTTCACTCTTCGAGTGTGACAAAATCTGCCTCCACACGATGCGGAATGATACCGGCATCGTTGCCGCGATGAAGCAATTCTCGAACCCCAGCTCTCCCCTTCTCACCATAATCAAGCGTGTAGTCATTGACATACATCCCGACGAACTTATCAGCGAGTGCGGTCTCCATGTCCCGCGCATAGGTCATAGCGTATTCTAACCCACGCGCTCGATGTTCAAGTGAATACTGAATGCTCTGCTTGAGTAGTGCTGTTATTTGGCGAATTTTTTCAGTGCCGAGGTTGCGGCGTATGACGTTCGCACCGAGCGGTAAGGGAAGTCCTGTTTCCTCGTGCCACCACTCTCCTAAATCGATAACTTTGTGAAGGCCCTCACGGGCATAAGTCAACTGCCCCTCATGAATAATGAGTCCGGCATCCACTTCGTCCTGTTGAACGGCATCTAATATTTTATCAAAGGGACGGGGCTCCGCCTGAAAATTAGGTTGGTAAAGACTGAGCGTAAGGTAAGCGGTCGTCATTTCGCCCGGGATCGCGATGCGTTTACCTTCAAGGGTCTCCATCGGTGCTTTAGCAACAACAAGCGGTCCGTATTGGTCTCCGATGCTGGCGCCGCAGGGCATCAGTGCGTAATCCTTGGCGACATAGGCGTAAGCATGAACAGAGATTGCCGTGACTTCGAGTTCAGCGGCGAGCGCCCGCTGATTCAAAGTCTCAATATCTTCAATAACATGGACAATTTCAAACGGTTCAGTTGAAATCAGCCCTTTGGCAAGGGCATAGAACATAAACGCATCGTCGGAATCGGGACTGTGCCCGATGCGAATCTTTTCTGTTTGTGACATAGGGTTCCTTCTCAAGATTTATCTGTGTCTAATAATCCTCAATATTTTCGTAAAAATCAGTTTCTGGTAGGTACTCCTCTTCATTGAGTTCTTCCTCCTCATACGCCTCATATTCGTTCAGCGTGAGCAGGGCCTCTATCTCACTTGGATTCTCAATACGGAGTTTACAAATCCAACCGTCGCCTTCTGGGAAACGATTGAGGAGTTCAATATCATCCTCAAGAGCGGTGTTGACCTCATAGACCTCACCACTTACAGGTGCGTGGATATAGAAATTTCTGCCATCAGAGGTTTCAAGGTGTCCCATAATCTCGTCTTGCTCAAATTCACCCAGAGACGGCAATTCAATAAAAATGATGTTGCTATAGATTTCCTGAGCGCGCTCGGTGATCCCGACGCTACACTCCTTTGAATCAAGGATCTCAGCCCACTCATGTGTTATTGTATATTTTATCTCAATATTACTCATCGCGAATCCCTCCGAGATGCGTAGACTTCATTCTAAATATAATAGGATCTATTGTGTCACGACTCCGATCCCGTGGAGTTGTGAGTCGGTACGTTCCTAAAAAGTTTGCCCAATCGAAAAGGTATAAACGGCTTCGCCTTGGACGACATGCAGCCGTTCTACCGTCACCACTGTAGGTTTGAATTGCGGGGTGTATGCGGCGTTTAGTGTCATGCTACCGAATCGGATCCCCAATCCGTAGCACACCCCTTCTGCCTTCCAGAGCCGCTCCTGTGTTTCAAACGCAGCATCTTGAAGTAAAAATACAGAGGCGTAGCGTTTTTCAGTCTGTCTGAGATACCCAATTCTACCACCAATCCGGTTTTTGTACCATATTTCAGCGCCTACATTTGCTTGCACGCCATCACGGAACGGTGGATGCACATCTAAGCCAACACGCAATGATACATCTGACATTTCGCGGTGGTAGGCAATACCCGCAACAATTGTACGTTCTATTCTATCAGGAATATCAACATTAGAAAAGGAGAGTCCGTTACTTAAGTTCCGTGCCGCAATACCGACCTGAATCCCACTATCCAACCGTTGGATAATACCGACATTATAGGCATAGCCGTGTCCGAGGTGTTCCTTAGCGTTAGCATCTGTTACTTTTGAACGGAGCCATTTCGCGTCAAATCCGATAACTGTATTGTGCAGGATATTTAATCCGTAGCCGAAACCGACAGCGAGATTGTTTTCGGGAAAACTGTTAATCGCTTTTCCGAGATGGTCCACGCGACGGAAGACCCCTTGCTGCCCAAAAGCGACACCCAACCCCAGCGTGCCGAATTTACCCATCGGCAACGCCCAATTGAGCATTTCAATGCCAGATGCGCGCTGTTCAAACTGGCTGTAGTCTTCATAATTAGAATAAAGGTTCGGCTTAGAAAGGAGTGCAATCGTCCGCGGAAAACGGATTGTGTGAATAACAAGCCTGTTTCCTTCCGCTGCACCGATACCGGCAGGATTACTCCCGAAGGCATCTGCCCCGCGGACGATCCCTACAAAGCTACCACCCATTCCATTATATTCAGCCCCAACGAGGTGTTTGAGAAACCCATCGGCGGTTGCTGTTGTATTCGCAGCTGGAGCAACACTACTATAAACCAGAAAGCAGCATACAAAAGCAAGCGAACTGTGAACATATTTCACTTTTTACCTCATATCAAACATTAGCATGGCAAAAATATGGGAGTTGGATATAGGGATGTCTACTAAGTCAAGAGGAACAGAGGGTTACCTGTGCCACGGCATACACATTTGTATGGGACATAGAGACGAATATCGAACTGATATTATGCGCAGTGGCATAGCGTTGGACTTCACCGTGTAAGACGAGCTCAGGTTTTCCGACAGCGTTCGCTTGGACTTCTACATCTTGCCAACGCATGCCAGTAATCAAACCGGTGCCAAGTGCTTTAAGTGCTGCTTCTTTAGCAGCGAAACGGGCAGCGAGTCGCCAATATCGGGTCGGTGTGTCCCCACAATACGCCAGTTCCTGCTCGGTGTAGACCCGCTGTTCAAAACGCGCGCCCCACCGCTGGGACGCCTCTCGAATCCGTTCGACCTCAACAATATCAATACCGATTCCCTGAATTTTCTGGTAGTGCATCGATTTATCTATACTTCCCTATACCTCTATAAAGGGCATCTGTCATTTGTGCAGCCCGAACGTTTGCTTTGACATCGTGAACCCGTACAATGTCCGCGCCATGTGCAATTGCCCAACACACCGTTGCAGCTGTGCCTTCAACGCGCTCGGTCACGGGCACCCCTAAAATGTTTCCAATAAAGGATTTGCGCGAAGTCCCGATAAGCAGCGGTTTCTTCAACGCTCGAAATTCCGAGAGACGCTTGAGGAGTTCCAGATTATGTTTCGTCGTTTTACCAAACCCGATGCCGGGATCAATAATAATACGTTCGGGAGCGATACCTTGTGCCTCAGCGCTTTGTATCTTTTTTTTAAGCCATGCGCAGACCTCGTTAACGACATCGTTGTATTCCGGGGCCTGCTGCATTGTGCGCGGTGTCCCCTTCATGTGCATCAGAATAACACCCGCTTCCATTTCAGCAACGGTTGCCGCCATGTCGGGATCGCTACACAGTGCAGTAATGTCATTAACAACATGTGCACCAACCTCAAGGGCGCGACGCGCCACCTCCGCTTTATACGTATCAACAGAAAGCAGCACATCAACAGTATCAGCAAGCGCACGCACCACGGGGAGCACTCGTGCTAATTCTTCACTGACCGATACCGGCGATGCCCCTGGACGTGAAGACTCGCCACCGATATCAATGAGCGTAGCACCTTCAGCGACCATCGTTTCAGCATGAACGATCGCCTGTTGGACATCAAGGTAGTTTCCGCCGTCAGAGAAAGAATCCGGCGTGACGTTCAATATGCCCATCACATGCGTATTCGTACCTAAAGTGAGTGTTCTCCCGCGACAAATCATATAATCGGTTTCGCGGGAAGTTGGGGTCGGGGGCCAAGGATTTCGTCAATATCTTCGGTAACAAGGGTTTCGCGTTCTAAGAGGGCGTCCGCCAGGAGTTTCAATCCGTCCATATTGGTTTCCAAAATGTCCCATGCCTTTTTATAGCACTCCATAACGATATCGTGGACAGCCTTGTCGATTTCAATGGCAGTTTTTTCACTATAATCCTGATGCACAGCCAGTTCCTTGCCAAGAAAGACCTGTTCGTCGCGTCTACCGAAAGTGAGGGGTCCCATGCGGCTCATGCCCCACTGGGTAACCATCCGACGTGCGAGGCTCGTGGCTTGCTCGAAATCGTTTTGCGCACCAGTCGTTTGCTCGCCAAAGATAATTTCTTCAGCGACACGACCGCCGAGCGCGAAAATAATGTGAGCAAGGAGTCGTTTTTTGCTCATGTTATGGCGTTCTTCAAGTGGAAGTTTCGCCGTGACACCAAGCGCTCTACCGCGTGGAACGATCGTACACTTATAGTTCGGATCGCTCTCTGGCACGAAATGTAACATAAGGGCATGCCCGGCTTCATGATAGGCAGTAACACGTCTCTCTTCTTCACTAATCACAAGGCTTCGGCGTTCTGGCCCCATGAGGACCCGGTCTTTTGCCTCATCAAAGCAGAGCATGTCAATTTGTTCTTTGTCGCGCCTTGCTGCAAGGAGTGCGGCTTCATTCGCCATATTCTCCAGGTCAGCACCTGAGAACCCAGGTGTCGCCTTCGCCAAAAGATCCAAGTTGACATCTTCGGCAAGTTTATAGGGCTGTTTTGTATGGACCTTGAGAATCGCTTCTCTTCCGCGAACGTCAGGCAGGTCAACGACGATTTGCCGATCAAACCTCCCTGGACGGAGGAGTGCCGGATCTAAAACATCAGGACGGTTGGTTGCTGCGATGAGAATCACACCTTCCGATGCGTCAAATCCTTGCATTTCAACGAGGAGTTGGTTCAAAGTCTGTTCACGTTCATCGTGTCCGCCGCCGATCCCTGCGCCGCGATGTCTGCCGACTGCATCGAGTTCATCAATAAAAATGATACAGGGTGCGTTTTTCTTTCCCGTTTCAAAGAGGTCCCGGACACGAGAGGCACCCACACCAACAAACATCTCAACGAAATCGGACCCGCTGATGCTATAGAAGGGCACATCGGCTTCGCCTGCGACGGCTTGCGCGAGCATTGTCTTACCTGTGCCTGGGGGTCCCATCAGCAAAACCCCTTTCGGAATTCTGCCGCCGAGACGTTCAAATTTTTTCGGTGCTTTAAGGAACTCAATAACCTCTTCAAGCGCGTCTTTTGCCTCATCAACCCCTGCGACATCTTCAAAGGTAATTTTATTTTGATTCTCGGAATGGAGCCTTGCGCGACTTTTACCAAAAGAGAGGGCGCGATTTCCGCTCCCTTGCATTTGACGTGACAAGAAAATCATCAGTCCTAAAAAGATGAGAAGCGGTATGATGGTCGTCCCGAAAATAATTAACCCTTGGGGAAACTTAGATGGCGGTTTAACATTATAGTCAATACCATATTCATCAAGTTTTGCCTGAATGTCATATTCATCAAGTGTATCACGGCTCGCTCTAAATTCGCCTTCCCAATTCGTGGGAAAATGAGTTTCTTGCTCCTCAAGCGGCACATCCCTGAGGATTTCAGTGCGAATTTGGGGCAAACTCTCTGCGTGGAAACGTCCCTCAACCCATTCTTGATCTAAAAGCAGATACCCATCAAATAGGTCTGGTCCGAGTTTTATGTAGTGGTGAAAGTCAGAAGTCGCCAACTGATAGATAGGGTCTCTGCGGTTAAATAACTGATAGATGCCAAAGACAACGATCCCTGCAATAATCAGCCACCAAATCACCATGCTTCTTGTATTTTTGTTCACAACCAAGTGCCTCTTTCTTTAAAATCTGATCTCGGACAAAAATGTGATTTCAAAATATGTTTAAAAGTATAACAGATTTTTTTTCAAATTTCAACCGAATTTACAAAAAATAACTATTTTAGGGGTTTCGCGCGCATATCGTGTAATTTTAACTGGATAAATAATTGGGTTTACGGTATACTTTTAACGAAGGAGCGAAGCCACAGATGCAACAGAACTGTTAAGCAACGCTAAAATAGACAATTCACGGCACCTATTGACAATATAAAATAATACAACTTTAAATCTACTGAAATCCTCTGGCAAAAGAGGGACGGGAAAATGAGGGATACGGCTCTTTTACTTACGAAAGCCGATCTAATGAATTATCCTAAAAAGGAGGAATTCATGAACTTCAATAGACATATCCTTGCGGTAATGAGTCTCCTACTCATAACAGTGCCTTGTGCATTAGGGCATGTCACGGGGGCAAATCTTCAAAATTTTCAATACAATGCAGATTTCGTTTCAGTCGCGCCTATCGTAGATGGCTACCTCGACGATCCAGTTTGGGAGCAGGTAATCCCTGGAAAATTGGACAAAAATCTAATTACTGGAGAACACTTGCCTGAATCTCCAGATTTCAGCGGTTCTTTTGCGGCAGTTTGGCGGAATGGTTTCCTTTATGTCGCTATTAAAATACTGGACGACCAACTTGAAACGCGTAAAACAAAACTACTTCGTGAAGACCACCTCATCCTCCACGTAGACCCACATCACTCAGGACGGAAGGATGCTCTCTATCGTTTTGAAATCCCGATTCAAAAGGAGATGGATACGCTAAAGTACCCACTGACGCGAGTGGCATGGGGAAATGATGGACAGACGTGTGAGTTGAGTTTCCGACTTGACGATCTGGCGAGAAAAGGGAATAGTATCGGATTTGACATCGCTTATCACGATGTTGACGGTGGGCATCTCGAAAATAAAATTGGTTGGGTTCCAGAAGGGTACACGGAGGACAACGATTTTCTCCCAGATCTCATCTTTACAGCACGGATTGAACCCAGCCGACAACAAAAATTAATCCAATGGGGACACGTCAAGCGTCTCTACTAATTCGTTACCGTAGGGGGTGGGCAAACCGCGCCCTACACTCAAATGAAGCACGACCCAATAGCATTGGAGAATTTGTGTATTACATCGGTAAGACTTTGGAACTGATGGGGATCGCGTGCTTAGGTGCGGGTCTCTATTTAGGTTGTGTGAACCCTTTCGATTACAGTGAAGCCAAAGCGATGGGGGTTGAAATGGGTTTCTTGACACTCGGTGTTTTAATCTTTTTTGTCGGAAGGCTTATTGAGAAACGCCAATAACATCTTATGATATAGGCAGAATCGCAATCCCTTGTTCCCCCGCAACAGAATAGAGCAGCCACGTTTTCCCATTCTCACAATAGATCGCAGGATCCCGGAGTTCATGCACACGTTCCCGATCCAACCCACCTGTTGACGGCTTAATCGGCAAATCTACTCCCTCAAAATCGTATTTCGGCGCAATAACCTCTATCGGTTCAGACGGATGCCAGTCCTTCCAATCATCTGTCAACTGCACCGTACTTTTCTTGATACGCTCTGGACTGTCTCCATAAAGCGAATAATAGACGGTTAAAGTATCGCCTTCCAAGAGATTCGCCGTATGGCGTGGGAAACCGGTATTGTCTGCTGGAGACTTACGATAAAAAAGCGGTGTGTCTCGTTCGATAAACGCTGCTGTCCATTCCGGCGTTTCTGCCCGACTTATCCAACCGTGATACGTCGCATACGGGTGTCCTTTCCACCAAAAGACGCGAAAGTAGGCGCTGTTTCGCCTATCCATTGTATCCGAGGCAGTATAATTCACACCGTCGGTAGAGGTCGCCCAACTGGTTACTTGTCCTCCACGGGGATTTCCGTGGAAGTACATAAAAAAGCGGCGGTTCTCTTCGTCTATGTGTACATCCGGTGAGGCGATGTGATCACACCCTCGAAAGACGGTATTGTCGCGATGCAATGCACCGGGA
>JAJECD010000023.1 GCA_022822215.1 Candidatus Poribacteria bacterium
GATCTCTACACCGATTTCGCAGTCAACGAAGCTGCGATACCTGTGATACCCGGTCGCAAGAGTGAAAGCGAAAAGTTCCCAGGGGCACTGACTTCCTATACCATTGAAGCGATGATGGGTGATAAACGTGCCTTACAAGCAGGAACATCACACGATCTCGGACAGAATTTCGCGAAAGCCTTCGACATCCAATACCTTGATGCCAACCAGAAACAACAGTACTGCTGGACAACGAGTTGGGGGGTTAGCACCCGAATGATTGGCGCGATTATCATGACACACGGGGACGATCAAGGGTTAGTCCTCCCGCCGAGACTCGCTCCCACACAACTCGTTATCGTTCCAATCGTTCCGAAAAACAGAGAAGATGATAAAGCGTCAGTCATGCAAGCCGTTGATACTATCTGCGAGACATTAGGCAGTGTCCGTTATCATGTTGACGATAGACACGACTATTCACCAGGCTGGCGGTTCAACGAATGGGAACTGAAAGGCGTTCCACTCCGCATAGAGATAGGTCCCCGTGACTTGAGCAACCAACAGGTTGTTCTCGCACGACGCGATATTCCGGGCAAAGAGGGCAAAACCTTTGTTCCTATTGCCAATGCTGCTGAAGCAGTGACACAAATGCTCGATACAATCCAAGCAGATATGCTCAAACGCGCAACGGAATTTCGCGATGCGAATATCTCAGAACCTACTACCTACGACGCTTTTAAAGAGGCGGTTGAAGAGGGGTTTGCGCGGGTATGGTGGTGCGGCGACGAAGAAAGTGAGAACAAAGTAACAGAGGAAACACAAGCAACACTCCGGTGCATCCCCTTAGAACAACCCGATGGAGAAGGTGTGTGTATTGTTTGCGATAAACCTGCGAAGGAAGTCGCAATTTTCGCCCGTGCCTACTAAATCTTAAAAGTAGTAGGTACACTCCGTTGTGCCGTCACACTAAACGTCTCTTCTTAACTGAAAACTGATAACCAATAACTATTCTTTATGAGCATACTCGTTAATAAAAACACAAAAGTAATTGTACAAGGCATTACAGGTCGTTCTGGGCGTTTTCACACGGAGCAGTGTGCAACTTACGGCACCCAAATTGTCGCCGGTTCAGTTCCCGGTAGAGGCGGATCGGATGTGAACGGTATTCCGGTATACGACACTGTCGCAGAAGGCGTGGCAGCAACAGGCGCAGATACATCAATGGTTTTCGTCCCCGCGCGCTTCAACGCTGCGGATTCCATCATGGAAGCTGCCGAGGCTGGCGTTGAACTGATTGTTTGTATTTCCGAACATATTCCGGTTCTTGATATGGTTAAAGCGAAGGCGTACCTTCAAGGAAAACCGACACGGTTAATCGGGCCGAACTGTCCCGGTGTCATCACACCCGGCGAATGCAAAATCGGTGTGATGCCTGAGTTCGCCTATACTCCCGGTAACGTCGGTATCGTCTCGCGTAGCGGAACGCTAACTTATGAAGCCGCCTATCAATTGAAATGTCTCGGCATCGGTCAGTCTACTTGCGTCGGTATCGGTGGGGATCCAGTCATCGGGACTAACTTTGTGGATGTCCTTAAACTTTTTGAGGCGGATGATGACACGGATGCCGTTGTTCTCATCGGTGAAATCGGCGGGACGGCTGAGGAAAAGGCAGCACAGTTCGTGAAAAATGAGATGACAAAACCGGTTGTCGGCTTTGTCGCTGGGCAAACTGCGCCACCGGGAAAACGGATGGGGCATGCGGGGGCGATCATCTCTGGTGGACAAGGTACGGCTGCAGATAAAATCCAAGCACTCAAAGATGCCGGAATCGCTGTGGCTGATAGCCTTGATGTCATTGGGGAAACTGTCGCAGATATTTTATAGTAAAATCCGAAAGTCAGTTTATATTTGTAGCATAGGCTGTTAGCCTGTGCCTCCGTAGGGGCTGGGTCCCCCAGTCCGATGCCTACCACGGACATTGTCCTTGCGGTATTCCAATTGTTAAGAAACTTCTGATAACCTAAAGCCAGCCGCTTACCAATTTTAGAAAATCAACGGTATGAATGCCGTGAGGCATTCCCCGGGCGTTGACAACGGAAACGCCGACCAGACATAATCGTTAAAAAATTGAAGAAAGATATTACTTACCTACACACCAAAAAACGGAAGCAGCAACCGATCACGGTGCTAACCTGCTACGATTACCCGACGGCTTGTTTACAAGACGCGGCAGGGATCGATATCGTCTTTGTCGGAGACAGCCTCGGCACCAATATCCTTGGATATAGCAGCGAGGTAGAAGTGACGATGGCAGACATGCGCCACCACCTCAAAGCAGTGCACCGTGGTGTGACGAACGCTTACCTCCTCGTTGATATGCCTTACGCTGCCGACAAAGACGCGAAACACGCTGTCGCCAACGCGAACCTTTTCTTATCTGACGGGGCAGATGGTGTCAAATTGGAAGGTGGTATAGAGAAGGTCCCGATTGTTACCGCGCTCACCGAACACGGTATAGAGGTTTGCGCCCACATCGGACATAATCCGCAGATTCACGGGACGAAAGCAGCGACACACGGCAAAACGTTTTCAAAAGCGAAACGTCTCATCGAAACAGCATCAGCACTCACAGACGCTGGCGCGAAACTCATCGTCCTTGAGAAAATCACCGAAGAGGTCAGCCAAATCATCACCGAGACCCTCAACATTCCCACCATCGGTATCGGAGCCGGACGGTTCTGTGACGGACAGGTACTCGTCATCAACGATGTATTAGGAATAGGTCCCCCTTTCAAGCACGCCAAACGCTACCAGAATTACAATGACCTCACATTTGAAGCAATCCGTGGTTATCAAGAAGAGGTAGAAAACGGCACATTCCCTACAGACGCAAATGTCTCCCACATCCCAGCGGACAAACTCGTACGGGTGCAGAAGTGGATGAAATCCGGACGTTAGGACATTTTCATCCTAAAAAAATGCAGGTTTTTAACCTGCCTTGAAAAGGGTTGTCCGACAACTTTCCAGTTTCAAACGGGTAATTCCCATTCACAACTATAAGTCCCGGAAGAGTGTCCATGAATATCCACCAACTCTGGTTTCTGATCTGTAATCCGCTTCATTAAAAAATTGACATTATCCAATTTTCTTTGTATAATATGCATGGTTGTGATAGGATTTAGGCAAACCTGACAAGCTGTTCCGTAAACTTTATAGAATTTTATA
>JAJECD010000297.1 GCA_022822215.1 Candidatus Poribacteria bacterium
TATCCGTCCAAGGAGGACATTTCATGATTTATTTAGCAGTGTTGGCGTTCGGTGTAACTTTAGGCTTGCCGATCGCCGTCATTTTCGCCTCAAGGGCACAAGGAAGTGCGACCAGCACGGCTCTTGAGGGTATTGCCCGTCAACCCGAATCCGCACCACAGATTCAAACTGCGATGATTATCGGTTTGGCACTCATCGAATCGCTCGTTATCTACGCGCTTTTAATGTTCTTTATCTTGCAGGCAAAACTCCCAGAGGGTGAAGTGCTCAAAGAGATGATTGATGCAGACGCGAATCGAGTCACGGAAGATGTTAGAAGCGGAAATTAAATAACACCTTTCTATAAATATCTCGCCTCTACGGGGCTGAAGAAGGGAAAAGGAGGCGTGACGTCTTCAATAGAAAAAAAGGAGGCGTGACGTCTTCAGTTCCCAAAATAGAGTACAGTAAACTTATGCGAAACATTTTTTTAACTATGGGCTCCTGGGCTAAAAAAACACCCAAGCAAAAACCCCTCCACTTCGTTTCAGGCAGGTTTCTGGCTAAGTCGAGACTGGGTCTGAGAATTTGTACAGAGTTTCTGCTTTCTATCTGCAAGGGACACTTCCAAACGATGCGCTACGTGTCCTTATATGGATGCTGTTTTATTTTACTGAGTATGTCCGTCAACAATGCGTTCGCTGCTGATGCTCCTGCTGAGGGTGGGTTGTTGAGTCTACTCGGGATTGACCCGAAGACGATTATCATTCAAGTCATCGGTTTTTTGATTGTGCTGGCAGTACTGTGGAAATTTGTATTCGGCAAAGTCGGTGGTCTCTTAGATGAGCGCAGAACCGGCATCGTCACGCAGTTGGAACAATTGCGGACGGATCGTGAAGAGTTGGACAGGCTCACCGCAGAGACACGCCAACGTTTAGCCGAAATTGAGACCGAAGCGCAAACTAAAATCCAAGCTGCAATTGAACAAGGAAACACTGAGCGGCAAGAGATCCTTACACAAGCACGTCAAGAGGCAGAAGAGGAAGTCGCACGCGCCAGAGCAGAGATTCAGCGTGAAAAAGATGATGCTATCTCGGAACTACGAGGCGTCGTCGCTGAACTCGCGATTGATGCTGCCAGCAAAATCATAAGTGCGGAACTCAGCGCGGAACGGCATCAGCATATTATTGACGCATCTATTAGTCGATTGCCAACGGATACCCGTTCGTAGGAATCTCTTTAAGACACGTTATTTTTATTAGGGTGAAAACCAACTATGAGAGACATTCGGGTCGCAAAACCTTATGCCCGCGCGTTATACGATGCAGCATTAGAACAGAACGCTTTGGCAGATATTGTCGCAGATATCGATCACCTGCAAGCGTTGATTGAAGGCTCCGAGGAGTTCGCTCAATTAATTTCAAGCCCCATTCTGTCGCCGCAATTCAAAAACGAGACGTTTGATCAGATTTTTACTGACGCGATACATCCGCTGACACTCAACTTTCTCAAGCTACTTGCCCTGAAGCAGCGTGAACGCTATCTCTCGGCGATGCTGGAGGTCTTTTCAGCCATCGTTGACGAAGCAGCTGGTAGACTGGTTGCAAAAGTGACGACAGCCGTGGCACTAACACCCGAACAAGAGACACAACTCATACAGCATTTAGAGACATATTCGGGAAAACAGGTGCGTTTGGAAAGTACAGTAGACGCAGAAATTCAGGGCGGATTTATTGTGCAATTAGACGACACTGTTTTTGATGCGAGTGTTGCGACCCAACTTCAACGCCTGAGGCACCAACTTGCACAAGGTTCATAGTTATTGGCTGTCAGTTATCAGTTAAAAAACGGGTTCGCAACAATTTACACCTACTTGGCGTATTCCAGGAGAAGATAGATTCTTAAAAAGAACCTCTTAACTGAAAACCAGTAACTGAAGACCAACAACTATGACTCCCACAAAGGACTGAAAATATGGCAAGAGAAGTCCGACCGGACGAAATATCAAATATCCTTAAACAACAACTGCAACAGTTTGAGCAGGACGTGGATGTCTATGACTCTGGCACGGTGCTGGAGGTCGGCGACGGCATCGCACGGGTGCATGGGCTTGCTAACGCTATGGCAAGTGAAATGATTGAATTCCCGAACGACATTTACGGCATCGCTTTTAACCTCGAAGAAGACAACGTCGGCTGCGTTCTGTTCGGTGAAGACCAACTTATTCACGAAGGCGATACTGCCAAACGGACAGGACGGCTCCCGGAAGTCCCTGTCGGAGAAGCACTGCTCGGGCGGATCGTCGATGCACTCGGTCAACCGATTGACGGTTTGGGTCCCATCGAAACTGAACATCGATTGCCGGTCGAGCAGAAGGGGCTCGGTATCGTTCAACGCCAACCTGTGAGCGAACCGCTCTATACAGGCTTAAAAGCCATTGATAGCTTGACACCCATCGGACGCGGACAGCGTGAACTTATCATCGGCGACCGGCGAACGGGGAAGACGGCTATTGCGCTTGATACCATTCTGAGCCAGAGGAATACGGATGTCTACTGCATCTATGTTGCTATTGGGCAAAAAGGCTCAACTTTAGCGCAGGTTGCAAGTACACTTCGTGAGCACAACGCGATGGAATACACGACTATCGTCTCTGCGCCTGCGAGTGAACCGTCTCCGCTTCAATACATCGCACCTTACACGGGTACTGCGATGGGTGAATACTTCAGGGATAACGGCAAACATGCGCTCATCATATACGACGACCTGACCAAACACGCATGGGCATATCGCCAGATGTCCCTACTTTCACGAAGACCGCCAGGCAGGGAGGCATATCCGGGGGATGTGTTCTATTTACATTCACGTCTCTTAGAACGCGCCGCGAAACTCAGCGACGAATTAGGCGGTGGTTCCCTCACAGCACTGCCAATCATTGAAATTTTTGAAGGCGATCTGACGACCTATATTCCGACGAATGTTATCTCTATCACTGACGGACAAATATATCTCACAACAGATCTGTTTAACGAAGGCGTGAGACCCGCTATTGATGTTGGTACATCGGTTTCACGTGTCGGTGGAGATGCGCAAGTCAGAGCCATGAAATCAGACGAAGTCGCGGGTACACTGAAACTGGATTTAGCGAGTTTTCGAGAAGTCGCAGCTTTTGCGCAATTCGGATCGGATTTGGATGCGTCAACGCAATCCTTGCTTTTACGAGGCACACGTCTCGTTGAATTGCTGAAGCAACCGGAATATCAACCGATGCCTGTGGAGCGTGAAGTCGCGGCTATTTTCTGTGGGACTAACGGCTACTTGGACGATGTGCCTGAAGAAGAAGTCGCGCGATTTGAATCCGAATTCTTGCAATATCTCGACAGAAATCATGCAGACCTACTCACAGCAATTGCGGAAACAGGTGAATTGAGCGATGAACTACTTGAAACCTTACACAATGCAGTGAAAGCATTTAAGGAAAACTGGGCTACTTCATAATCTACTCGGAGTTAATACGGAAAAATGGCAACCTTACGAGAGATTCGACGGCGTATCACCAGCATTCAGAACATTGAGCAAGTCACCGATGCGATGCGGGTTGTTGCTGCAGCGCGGCTGCGGCGTGCGCAAGAAAATATTAACGCAACGCGCCCTTACGCAGACAAACTCGATACGATTCTCGGACACCTGATTTCACGGATGGACACCGAGACTGAGGCATTGACCCACCCGCTGCTTGAGGAACGGGAAGTGAAGCACGTCTGCATCATTTCCGTCTCCGGCGACCGGGGGTTGTGTGGTAGCTTCAATAGTAACGTCATTCGGACAACGACACAACGGGCACAGCACTACCAAGACAGTGGCGCAGACGTGACACTTATCTGTATCGGTAGACGGACACACGAGCACTTCGACCGACGCGGTTATAATATCAGCGATGCATACACCAATATTTTTCGCAATCTTGAATTTCAGACAGCCGTTGATGTTGTTCACGAGTTTGAACACCTTTATGTTGAGAAAAAAATCGACAAAGTTGAAGTGATCTACAATAACTTCAAATCCGCCATCCTTCAGACGGTGCTTGTTGAACAACTTCTTCCGTTGGTTCCTGAGTTCCCAGAAGGCGATACGCTTTTCTTGGACTATATTTACGAACCGGGGCAGACTGAACTCTTTGAGATGTTACTCAGCAGACATTTGAACATGCAAATGTGGAAGGTACTTCTGGACTCGAACGCAGCGGAGCAAGCGGCACGGATGGCGGCGATGGAAAACGCTACGCAAAAGGCGAAAGAACTCATTGACGAGTTAATCCTTCAACGCAACAGAGCGCGTCAGACGCAGATCACCACAGAAATTTCCGAGATTGTAAGCGGGGCGGCCGCACTGGAGGGTTAGCAACAAACAAGTAAAAAAACGAGGAGGTCCCAGATGCCAATCAATGTAGATGAACAGATTGAAGAGGCGATGGAACGCGGTGAATTCAAAGATTTGCCGGGTAAGGGTAGACCGATTCAGTTGGATACGAATCCCTTTCTGACCCCACAAGTCCGAATGGCGAATCGGCTCTTGAAAGAGAACGGGTTCGCGCCGCGATGGATTGAAATAGAAAAAGAAATTAAAAAAGAGAAAGCACAACTTAAGAGACTCCTCATTAATCTAAAAGCCCGTAGAGAGCGGTTGGCTGCTCTCATACAGCGGCATCCGCATCGGCATGAAGCGGTCAGCCGAAGCTTTGAACATGAACGCGCCCGTAGTATCACGCAGTATCGTGAAAAACTTGAAAATCTGAATCGGAAAATCCAACGCGTGAATCTCCTGATGCCGACCCAAAATCGACAATACGCGTTGATTAATAAGGAAACGGCACTGACTCGGCTCCAAAAGGCGTGTCCGAGTCTATGATCGTTTACAACTACGCTCAAAGTTTGCATGCGATATAGAGACATTTACGGTCCAGAAAAGCACGTTGCGGAATTCGTTCTCGCATGGTCTGTTGACTATGAGCGAGCAATTTTTCACATTAACGCTAAAGTGACATCGGCTGTGAAGTGGGTATGGTTTCACTGCGAAGGTCAAATCCTCAAATACGAGCGGACAAACGACCAATTCTGTTTAATAGAAAGCAGCGAATCCTTAGAAATGCCCTTGGAAAATAAAAAGGCGTTTAAAGACATCCCTTCAGTATTTGGACGCGACTCAAAGTCAACTCCTGAAAATTAAAAAAGGAAATATCTCATGAACGAAGGAAAAATCTTAGAAGTTGTCGGTGCTCGAGTTGACTTGGATTTTTCGGGCGGCGAACTACCGGATATCCTCAACGCTGTTAAAGTTCAACGTTACGACGGAAGTGAGTTGATACTTGAGGTCCAACAGCATTTAGGCGAACATCGCGTCCGCGCTGTGGCAATGGACACGACGGACGGTTTAGTACGTGGAACAGTCGCAATTGATACCGGGGGTCCCATCACTGTTCCCGTCGGCGATGCGGTTCTCGGTAGAGTTTTCGACGTGACCGGTCAACCGATCGATGAAAAAGGTCCAACAAATGAATCCGAGCGATACTCAATTCACAGACCGCCACCGCCACAAGCGGAACTCAGTACAGTTACCGAAATGTTAGAAACCGGCATCAAAGTTATCGATCTAATTCAACCGGTCGTTCGGGGGGGCAAGGTCGGATTCTTTGGCGGTGCGGGGGTCGGTAAGACGGTACTCGTTGCTGAACTGATCTACAACATTGCGACACAACACGGAGGCTACTCTGTTTTCTGCGGGGTCGGTGAACGGACGCGTGAAGGCAACCAGTTCTGGATTGAACTTGATGAGTACGACGTTATTGATAAAACAGCGATGGTCTTCGGGCAGATGAATGAGCCACCCGGTGCCCGTCTCCGCGTCGGGCTTGCCGGCTTGTCTATGGCAGAATACTTCCGTGACCAGCAGGGACAAGATGTCCTTATCTTTATTGACAACGTCTTCCGTTTTACACTCGCAGGCGGTGAGGTATCAGCACTTCTCGGACGGATGCCGTCTGCTGTCGGATACCAGCCAACACTCGCAACGGAGATGGGTGAACTGCAAGAGCGAATCACCTCAACCCAACACGGTTCGATTACCTCATTCCAAGCGGTTTATGTGCCAGCGGATGACTATACCGATCCCGCTGTTGTTGCTGTATTTGCGCACCTTGACGCTGTGACGCGGTTGGAACGGAATATCGTCCAAAAGGGAAGATTCCCTGCCGTTGATCCGCTAACATCAAGTTCGCGTATCTTATCAGCAGACATTATCGGCGATGAACACTATCAGACCGCCTTTAACGTCAAGCAGGTCCTACAAGAATACCAGAGCCTTCAAGACATTATCGCTATCCTTGGTGTAGATGAATTGTCAGATGAGCAGAAGTTGGTGGTCAGCAGAGCCAGAAAATTAGAGATGTTCCTGACGCAACCGATGTTCGTCGCCGAGCGTTTCACGGGAACACCGGGTAAATATGTCAAGATTGAGGATACCGTTCAAGGTTGCCAAGCGATTTTAAATGGTGATTGCGACGAACTGCCTGAGCAGGCATTGCGCTATATCGGGACCATCGACGAGGCATTTGAACAAGCGAAAAGCGAAGAATTAGAAGAAGCAGCGGATTAATTTTTAAACTATTGAATCTGGGCACCGCTCCACGATGCTCAGAGACACATAAATTAGAACTTACGCACTTGCCCGGTAGGTGCGGTTTTGCGGCGTACTCGACCAAATGCGATGTGCATTCCTAACCGCACCGATTTCCTCATGGTAGACTTAATTCTCTGATTTTGCGTAAGCCCTGATAATAAAAAATATGCTAAACAGAAGTTTTCACGTTGAAATACGGACACCAGAGCAATTGATTTATGAAGGGGATGTGGCAAGCATTCGTGCGCCGGGAGTCGAAGGTAACTTTGAGATTCTCGCTGGACACCTTCCCTTCTTAACAGCATTAGACATCGGCGAGATCCGCATTCGTGAATCAGAAACGCCGCAGCTAATGGCAATAAGCGGCGGTGTCTTTGAAGTCCTGCGTACGGGTGTTACAGCACTGGTAGAGACAGCGGAGTGGGCATCGGAGATTGATGTGGAACGCGCCGAAAATGCCCGTGATAGCGCGCAAGCAGAACTTACAGCAGACGCGCCAGATCTAAACCGTCCGCAAGCAGAAGCGGCACTCGCGCGCGCGAAAAACCGCATTAAGGTTGCGAATAATTTGTAGATATTGCATAGGTACTGAATAAGAAGGCGAAAGGATGAGAAATTTTGGAACCCGAGGCCCTGTCAATGCACAAGAGCATTACATTGTCAGCCGTACCAAAGAAACTACAGATTTTAGCAACCGCGTCAAAGAGGGACGATATATCGTTCTTTTCGCACCCCGTCAGTCGGGAAAAACGACCTTTTTTCAACGCGCCTTGGACACACTCCCAATCGCCGCTACAGCAGAGCCAACCTACTTCCCAATCCGACTGAATTTTGAAGAGTATGAAGACTTCGCTCCTTCTGCTTTTTACGCCTCCTTTTATAGAGAAATTCGCAAAGAAATTGAGGGCGTTTTCCGAAAACGCGGAAGTACGCCGCCTGAGACGTTAAACCAATTTTTAGAGAACGTAAGGATAACCGACCACGTTGAAATGCGGGAGTTCTTTGAACACCTCACTGATTTTCTTGACAATCAAAAGGTCGTTCTTATCATAGATGAGTTTGATGGCATTCCCCGAGCCGCTGTGAAGGGTTTTCTGCATTCACTCCGCCACATCTATCTCCCCGGCAAGCCCCGATGTCCCCACAGTATCGGTATTATCGGCGTAAAAAGCATCACACAACTGAGTTACGACCGGTCCATTTCGGCCTTCAATATCCAAGATGAGTTCCATCTATCCAATTTCACGCTGACCCAAGTGCAAGAACTCCTCGCGCAGTACACCGATGAAATTGGACAAACCTTCGCGCCAGAAGTTATTGAAAGCCTCCACAAACAGACTGCCGGTCAGCCCTTCCTCGTCAATCGACTTGCGCAGATACTCACGGAGGAATTAGACATTCCCAAAACCGAACCGGTAACGATGGTGCATTTTGCAGAAGCACACGCCCGACTCCTTCGTGAACGAAACACCAACATCGATCATCTAACAACGAACATCCGCAGAAACCGCCACTTTGAAAGAATACTTATGGAGATCATGACGTATGAGGAAGGCATACGCTTTAATCTACACGATGAACTCATCAGTGAGCTCGCAACCTATGGCATTATCGGGGAAGGACCTGATGGAAGGTGTGAGATTCTCAATCCCATTTATCTGCATCATATCATGCAGGCATTTACACCGGCAGTGAACGGTTTGGAGCGAGACTACTTTGCAGAAGAGAACATCAACGGATTTCTCAATTACCTCACCCCTGCCGGACAGATTGAGATGGAACCGCTCTTAGATAACTTCCGAGATTTTATTGCCCGCGCTGGCTTTAGGATTCTGCAAGTTCCTGAAACTCCGCAAGAATATGTCGGAAGGCACCTGCTCCTGACGTATTTGGATTCGTTCGTCAAGACAGTGGGCGGCATCATGTCATTTGAAGTACCAACCGGGCGCGGGAAGATGGATCTCCTGATCACCCACAATCAGCAAAAATATATTGTGGAAACCAAGATTTGGCGAGGCGACACCCGGTATCAGGCAGGTAAAAAGCAACTCGCCGCGTATCTCAAACTGGAAAACGTGCAAGAGGGATACTATGTCGTCTTTGATCACCGGAAAGAACCAGAACCCCGCGTAGAAACCGACAGCTTTGACAACTTAACAATTCGGAGTTACGTCATCCCTGTCATTCAAGAGGCACCGTCACACACAAGGTAACGTAATCATTTACCCTATAAATTCTAAGGTTGCAAGTAAGGCATAGAAAGCGGTTATTCCGAACGGTGTCCAGCAAAGCCACGCGGATTTTCAAAGGCATCTACCCACAGATCACACCACTCCTGATGTTCAGAAAGAACAGATTCAGGGTTCTCTCGGCTTCGGACGATAAAGTCGGGATGCGCTGTGCGTCCGGTATGTTGCCCTGTCGGTTGATAGCGCAGATCCAACGACCAACGGCACCGGTCAGATGTGTTCGGTTGCGAACGATGCGGCGTGAAACGGCTCAACAGAATGAGGTCGCCGCGGTAGCATTCCAGCATAAGCGGCTCGACATCCGGCATCAACTCCGGTTTAATCATAGTCCCGCCCTCTTTCTGATGGCTCAGATAGCCCTTCTCCTCAGTAATACCGGGCAACGCCTGAAGACATCCCATCTCTACCGTACTATCACCTAACGGAAGCCAACATGTGATGATGTTTGATCCTTCAGCTTCCGGCATCATCACCCCTGCATCCTGATGCCACGGCACACCACCCGCCCAACTTGCATTCCCATCTACAACGGGTGGTTTCGCCCGTAAGTGTTGAATCGGATTACAGGTAATTTCAGGTCCAACAATCCCCTCAATAACATCCAAAAGGTTGTCATTTCTCAAGAATTCAAAGATTGCCTCACCTCGATATTGCATAATATCCAAGCCGTGTGCCATCTCACCGGATTGTGCCAGTAATTTTGCAAATCGGCGGTCAAAAGGTTCGTCTTCGTAGAGGTCTTCGAGCTCACCTTCCTCTTTTAAGGCAAGGGCGCGTTCGGAAATCAAATCTGAAATCTCGTCAATCACAGGTTGCAGGTCTTCGTCAATCAACGCATTTTTGACGATGAGGACCCCTTGCGTCCAAAAGGTTTCACACTGCTCTGGCGTGAGTTTCATAAGAAAAATGTCTCCCTCTAAATTTGTTTCTGTTTCACATTATCCACTATGAAAAGTTGTGCGTATATGATACCATACATACTGAAGAAAATCAACAAGGAGCACAATGATATGAAAGGCAAACAGATTGTGATGCCAGCAAAACGCTCAGCAACGCTGGAAGATTTTGAACTCGA
>JAJECD010000352.1 GCA_022822215.1 Candidatus Poribacteria bacterium
TCCCTTTACCCAGACGCGCTTTTGCACCTTCTGGTAATGCTATCTGTACGTAGGGATCTTGGGCAGAAGCATCGGTTAAAAATATCATTGACACGGCGTATAACGTTAAAATCAGAAAATCCCTTGCTCTGATCATTTTGAACCTCCTGTTTTAGTAGCTATCAGCCGTCGGCTACTTCCGGATAAGCATCTTCCGGGTTGCGGTGAATGTGCCCGCGGACAATGTAAAAAAATAGAGTCCACTCGCGACGGACTCCCCGATTTCATTCTTTCCGTCCCAATATGCGGCACGGTTCCGAGATTGATAGTTACCGGGGGCTTGCTGTCCTAATGCTAATGTTCGCACCAATTTTCCATCAGCGGCATAGATGGCGACGGTGACATTTGCGGGTTTTGCCAGTTGGTAAGGTATCCACGTCTCTGGGTTGAACGGATTGGGGTAGTTCTGCAGCAAAGCTGTCTGCTTAGCGGTTCGTAAAGTTTGGGGTGGTGCGCCGAGCATTTCAGGTTCAGCCGGTAGCTCCCACAAGAGAACGGTTCCGTCTCCGCCGCCACTTGCGAGGGTTCTGCCATCCGGACTGAACGCAAGGTCGTTTACGCCATCCCTATGTCCTACGAGTGTCGTTTTATGTCTGGCGTTGAGAACATCCCACAGTCGCACCATACTGTCTCTATAAGTGCCGCCAATTGCAAGCGTTTTGCCATTCGGACTGAATGCGACACTCTGAGCACCATCTGTATGTCCATTGAGTGCTGCAATTTCTGTAGCACTGGCAACATCCCATACCCGTACTAAGTCCCGGTAACTACTGCTGGCAAGTATATCTCCATCTGGACTGAATGCAACATCGGAAATCCAATGTCGATGTCCTTCAAGTGTGGCAGTGAGTGTTGCACTGGGAACATCCCACAGTCGTAGGTTCCTGTAATACCCAACTGCGAGTGTTTTTCCGTCTGGACTGAACGCAATGCAGGCGACCCCGTCTGAATTGTTCGTCTGTGGGATAGCAAGCACTGCTTTGGACATACCCGTCGCGACATCTAACAGAATGACCCTGTTATTTTCATATTCTTCGCTGACTGCGAGTGTTTTTCCGTCTGGACTAAAGGTAACCGCCCCCACCGTTGAGATATGAGGCAAGTAAGCAGCTGCGTGATTGCTTGACACAGGGAATTGGCATTCGAGTTCCGATGATCGCGGTGTCGCTGTGCCCGCTATATCCCATAAGAACACTTTGTTGTCTGCCCAGCCACTACTGCCGCCACTGGCAAGGGTTTTCCCATCCGGACTGAACGCGATGGCTTCAACGCCTTCTGAATGTCCTGTCAGAATCGCTTTGAGCGGTGCGGGATCTGCTATATCCCATAATTGCACAAGGCTATCCCAACCGCTGGTTGCGAGGGTTTGCCCGTTAGGACTAAATGTGAGGCTGGAGACCTCCACAGCATGCCCAGCAATAGTCGCTCGGTGGTCACCCTTTATGCCGTCCCAGAGTCGGATGGTGCCGTCTTGGCTTGCACTGGCGAGTGTGAAGCCATTCGGGCTGAAGGCGATACTCGTGGTTGGACGGGTATGGCCGGTGAGCGTGGCTTTGAGCGTGTGGCTTTCAACATCCCACAAAAATACAGTGCCGTCATCACTGCTACTGGCGAGGGTTTGCCCGTCAGGACTAAAAGCGAGGCTCCAGATTCGACGTGTTGGACCGCTGAGTTCGGCTTTGAGCGTGTGGCTTTCAACATCCCACAAACGGATTGTCGCGTCGTAACCCCCACTGGCGAGCGTGCTACCATCGGGACTAAAAGCGACTGCATCGACAGCAAATCTGTGGCTTTCAAGGGTGGCAACGGTTTGCCGAGTGTTAATATTCCATAACTGCAGGGGGGCCGCCCATCCGCCACTGGCGATCGTTTTTCCATCTGGACTGATAGCGAGAGCCTTCATCCAACCGTCTTCAGTCCCCCCGAACGTGGCGAAAGGCATACCCGTAACAGCATCCCATAAGAATAGAGAGCCATCTTCACTACTACTGATGATTGTGTTCCCATCGGGACTAAAAGCAACGTTCGTCACGTCATCCGCATGTCCAGCGAGGGTAGTTTTGTGCTGACCGGTGTTAGCGTCCCACAAATACACCTTGGTATCTCCCCAGTCCCGACTACCGACAAGCGTCTTGCCATCTGGACTGAACGCAATCCGTCCGATCCTATGAGAATGTTCGGTATAAAGTTTTAATGCATTGTTTGTATCGGTATCGTATATCCAGATGCCGATCGACGTTGGAACGATCAACTGCGTGCCATCGGGTGAGAAGACAATGTTCCCAGATATTCCGCCCTTTCCTAAGCGCGCTTTCGCCCCTTCAGGCAGATGCCATTGTGTTACATCCTGTCTGAAGGGTGGCGCAACAACGTCTCTATCGTGGACCTTCACCACTGCACCATCATCTACGTATGTCGCTGGTATTACCTCTACCGATGGTTCAAACTCCCAGAGTACCACAGTGCTGTCATAACTTCCGCTCGCGAATGTGCGCCCATCGGGACTGAATGCCATACTCGTAATTGATTCGGTATGCCCGTGGTGTATGCGTTTCCGTGTTTTCGTCTGCATGTCCCATAGCAGTATAGTGCCATCGGAACCGCCGCCCGCGAGGGTATGCCCATCCGGACTAAAGACGATTGACATCAGCTCCGCTGTATGTGCAAAGGTGGTTTTACGGGTCCCAGTGCCAACATCCCACAACATCACATTTTTGTCTCGCCAACTCCCACTGCTTGCGAGGGTTTGCCCGTCAGGACTGAATGCAACATCCGTGACCCAAGTATCTGTAGCCAGAATTTTTGTATTTTCACCTGTAACAGTGTTCCACAATCGGACAGTGTCGTCATAAGCGCCACTTGCGAGGGTCTTGCCATCGGGACTGAACGCAACGCTTAAAATAGTCCCTGTATGTCCTATGAAAGTGCGCTTATGTTGACCGCTCTCAACATCAAAAAGCCGTACCGTTCGGTCAGCACTTCCACTGGCGATTAGATGTCCATCCGGACTGAAGGCAATGCTATAAATATTGCCCGTGTGCCCAGTAAGTACCGCTTTTTGGCACCATAACATAGCGGCAGGGGTTTGTAACCCTGATTGTTGTGGAACGCGCTCCCATAGATATATCTGCTCATACCCGACGGTTGCGAGGACTTTACCGTTCGGACTAAACGCTATACTCTCGACGCGCCACGGATGCCATCCCCAGGATCCATATCTGAGCAGTGGCGGGGCAGGCAAGGAGGTTATGAGTTGCTGCTCGCGAACATTCCAGAGTTGAACGCTCCCATCACGGCTGCCGCTGGCAAGGGTGTGTCCATCCGGACTAAAGGTGACTGATAGCGGTGCATCAAGACGCTTGGTAAGTTGTCTTATGGGAACCGCTTTAACGACATCCCATAAATGCACCTCTGCCGAGTTAGCGATGGCGAGTGTCCTACCGTCTGGGCTGAAGGCGATGTGTTGGACATCCGTTGTGTGCGCGATGGAAGTTTTCTGTTCCCAACTGACTGTATCCCACAGAAACACGTGACCATCGGAATCGCCGCTTGCGAGTGTCTGTCCATCGGGACTGAAAACGACGCTATAGACATTTCCTTGATGCCCCGAGAGTGTCTGCTTCTTCTGAAGACTGCTGACATCCCATAGGCGGACAGTTCTACGGTCATATCCCTCCCCACTTATGAGGATACGACTGTCTGGACTGAACGTAAGACTATACACAGGGGCGTTATGTGCGGTGAGTATTGCTTTTTGCTGTCTACTGGCAGTATCCCACAAACGGATCGTTTTAACTTCATTTCCGTTGCTTGCACTTGCGAGTGTCTGTCCATCGGGACTGAACGCAAGACTGGTGATAGCGGACTCATGCCCCGTGAATATGGCCTTTTGCCGGCCGCTGCTAATATCCCACAGACGCACGGTTGGGTCCCAATATCCACCGCCACTTGCGAGTGTCTGTCCATCGGGGCTGAAGGCGATCTGAATGGCACTCCGCTCGTGTCCGGTGAATATTGCTTTCTGTTCCCCGGTTACAGCATCCCATAAACGGACAACGCTGTCGTACCCCGCACTTGCGAGCGTCCGTCCATCCGGACTGAAGGCGATGTCTCCTATGCTCACAGGCGCAGTTTGCATGATAGCAGCATCCGCATTCCGTGCGACGAGCACTTCCAATTCTTCCCCGCTGTGGGGGTCATACATCCAGATGCCGAGGGTGCTTGAAACGGCGAGGCGGGTGCCATCGGGTGAATACGCTATCGCGTTGATACTGCCCTTACCCAGACGCGCTTTGGCATCTTCTGGTAATGCTATCTGCGTGCTGTACGGATCTGCAGCAGCGATTCGTAAATGCAAAGGGGTTGATACACAGAGAATGGCAGCAATCGTTAGTGTGTAGAAGAAAAGGGTGGTGTGCTTCACGGGTTCGCCCTCCTATCTGACGCGTTATGTATAGCATATAGCAAATATCGTGCCAGTTACGATTGGAGGGGTGGGAAAATGGAGGAAGGGGAAGGGTGGAAGTATGGAAGGTAGGAAGAATGAAGCAGAAGTCATCTGATCTTCCTACCTTCCAATCTTCCGTTACTGCCCCAGATTGTGCAGGGTATGCACAAAGATGTTCAGAATTTGAACAAGTTACGACCAGACGAATATTTCGTCATCATCAGGAGAATAACCTATAAACACTGCCAAAACGATACGGGCGCGTGTACCTTGAACCGGTGGGACTTCGTGGATACAGCGCGTGTTAAAAAAGTAGAGGTCGCCTTGTTGAAGATTGACCTGATAGTTTTCGATTCCATTTTCAGCAGCGTACCTGTCAAACGTTTCTTCGGCGATATGAGGTTGGATGTCCTCAGACCAGAGGCACCGATGTAAGATGGCTTGCGTGCCTTTCCCGTGTTCGTCTGCGTTTTGGACGCACAGCACACCTGCAAACTGATGCTCGAAGCGGTAGACTTGGTAATCAGTGCGATTCTCACGGTATTTGACGTGATCGATATGTGGTTTGTAGCTATGGGTTTCGTAGTGGACGCGGAAGATCGCTGGACCGTAGCGCGAACCGTCGGGTTCACGCGCGACCTTCACTTCTTTCCCCGGCGCAAGGACATCAAGGGAGTTATAAATCAAGTCAACAGGATCATTGAATCCATCAAATAGGAATTTAAAGAGGTGATGGGTCTCTTTAGCATGTGCCAAAAATTTCGCCTTATCACTGCCGCGGTTCCCAAGGCTCGTGCCGATGTCGATACGGGTGCGTTTGTCAACAGAGTTGCTATCGGCTTCGTCGCGCATCAAGCCCATGTGTGTGAACCGATTAATGAGTCCGTTGCACTGTTCGGGGGAGTAGGCATTCCGAAGAATAATAGCAGGCATTTCGGCTTGGGAGAGGGCATAAATCGGGTCGCTATAGGTTTTACAAACCGTTTCAAGGTCAGGCTCCGCTGGGAGCCAATTGTTTTGGATGCTCATGGGAATCTCCGTGTCAATCGTTAAAAACGCGGATTGAAGAGATAGTCGTAATCATCTATTTTGTCTTTGGCGAAGTCAAGGAACTCAGCATTAGGGTCGAGATCGCTGCCTTCAAAGGCGGCTTCGCAGCCGGTTTTATACTTCAGTCGGCGGTTGGATCCGAGCCAAGAGACGCGGTGAATCATCGCTATCATGTGGCGCGGTTTATCAGACGGATTGGGAACACCTCGGTGCCAGAGTCGCATATCCCGAATGAGCGCGCTCCCCTTCTTCGCGCTGCCACGGATAGGCGGACAGATTTTCCGGCGTGCTTCTTCTTCCTCTTCCGCTATGCGTTTACCACTGACCTCCAGATGTGAACCGGGCCAGATTTCAACACTTCCGTTCTCTTCTGTTGTATCCTGCGGTGAGATATTAACGACAACCTCTGCTGTCGGGTGCGCTATTTCTTGATCTGGCCACAGGTGTGCGCCGTCTCTATGAAGTGGTTGTGTTGTGCTACCCGGGCAGTTCGTGTTTCCGTTATAAAAGTTATTGTAGAGACCCGGACCGAGGAGTTCCCTCGTTACTTGCACAACGTAGGGATTCGCCACGATGTCTCTGAAGATGTACGGCGCGTAAGGGGGTGGTCCTTGCTGAAGGTGTCCTTTAAGTCGACCCGCCCCACCCCATTTCTCTGCATTCATGAGGATCTGTGAATCGGCATCCATCCGCTCACGCAGAATGTCCAAGTGTTCATGATTGATGACATTTTCTAAGATGACGTAACCATCAACATGGATCGCTTGGACGGCTTGTTCAACGTGTGCGTCTGTAAGTTTTCCTGCTGTCAATTCTTCAGGTTGCACGGTGATTTCCATAGTGGTATTCCTTTAGTCGAAAAATTCGGCATAGAGTGCTTGAACGGCAGTCTCCATACCTTCAGATTTTATGCCGAACATCATACTGACTTCGTTGGAACCTTGATTAATCATTTCAATATTGACCTGTGCGCTGGCTAAGGCGTGTGTGGCGCGCGAAGCAATACCAACCGTGTGACGCATGCCTTCTCCAACGACCATGATAAGCGATAGTCGGCGTTCTACGAAGACATCCTCAGGGGCAAGGGTCTGGCGAATCTGTTCAACAACCCTTTTCTCTTTCTGCACCGAGAGGTTTTCCTCGCGAATAATAACCGACATGTTATCTATGCCGGACGGGACATGTTCAAAAGAGATGTCCTCGGTTTCCAAGATCTGCAGCAACCGCCGCCCAAACCCGATTTGACGGTTCATTAGATATTTACTGAGATAGATACAACAAACGCTATCCATTGCTGCGATACCGACGACCGGAATATCCGTTGACGCACGGTTTGGCACAATTAGCGTGCCTTTCGCTTTCGGGTTATTTGTATTGCGGATGTGGACAGGCACTTGTGCTCGGTAGACGGGTTCGAGTGCTTCGTCGTGGAATACGGAGAACCCGGCATAAGAGAGTTCACGCATCTCACGATAGGTTAACTCCGCAATCGGTGCTGGCTCTTTAACGATAGATGGGTTCGCTGCGAACACGGAATCGACATCGGTGAAATTTTCGTAGACCTCTGCCCGGACGGCACTGGCAAGAATAGCGCCTGTGATGTCTGAACCGCCACGTGAAAAAGTGACGATGTACCCCTCTTTTGAATAACCGAAAAAACCGGGAAAAATCGTGATACCCGGACGTTCGTTCAGATCGCGTAGACAGCTGTACGCCTCGGGCAAAACTTGTGCATTACCGGGTTCATCGGACAAGATTAGACCGGCATCTTTCGGACTGACGTAATGTGCTTCTACACCGCGTGCTTGTAGTGCTTGCGCGATGAGCCGTGCACAGTTGTCTTCGCCGCCTGCCTTCATTGTGTCCATATAGAGGTTCGCGTCGGTAGTACTTTTTTCCAGACGTTCCGTCAGATCACGTGCAATGGGTTTAATAACTTCAGGTGGCAGCCCTAACCCTGAAGCGATACTGCGATAGCGTTCAATCACTTCAGCACATTCCGAGGCACCAATTTTTCCTGTGAGTCGTTCTGAGGCAGCAGCGATAAGCAGGTCTGTTACTTTGATGTCTTCGCTATGGCGTTTTCCGGGGGCAGAGACGACGATGAGGCGGCGCTCCGGGTCGGCGGTGATGATGTCGCAAACTTGACGCACCTGATCCGCCGAAGCAAGGGAACTCCCGCCGAATTTTGATACTTTTAACAATCGATATCCTCCAATCTTATACTATTTGTTAAGATGTGAAACGTGTGTTCCTTCAGTTGGCTCGAACCGTTGTGAATTCTTGCCTTTGTAGTGACAGATAAAACTTCGCCGCCACCGGTCGTGTGTTTTGTTCATGTAGGAGCCGTGAATAACTTTGCCATCAAAGAAAAGTGTGTCACCCGGTAACATATCAATTCCCAATTCTTCTGCGTTTTCCGGTTTAACGGCTTGTACGTTTGTAAACGAAACAGCAGTGTCTGCCGCTTCAACAGATAATAGTCCGTGTTGATGGGAACGTGGAATCAGCACCATACGCCCAACAGCGTCGTTCGATGTATCTAACGCTACCCAAACACCGATAAGTGGATCTATGGTGATATACTGTTCATCTTGGTGTAGGGCTTGACCGCGTGCACCGGGTGGTTTAAAATAGAGCATTGTCTGTAATAGCACGGGTGTATCATCAATCAATTGCTCTGTAATGCTAAGCAGATTGGGATCCGCTGCCCATTCCTGGGTTGATTCGTCCCAGTTGTGCATATTAATCATGCGCGGGAATTGATGATTTGGGTCGTCTGCGTGGTCGGTTGTACCACCAGTGTCGCCGGGTTTCGGTCCTTCGGCGCGGCGTTTCATGTAGTGTTCACGCATCAGTGTTACCGTGGCTGTACTAAAAAGGTGTGGAATTACCACGAAACCTTGTTCTGTGTAATGGTTTCGCTGTTGAGAGGTTAAGTGCATAGACATATTCTCCCGCAGGTTGTTAGTCCGTTTCCGGTGATATTTCCAGTCTATCTTTATAATTTTATGGTAACTTCCGGTATTTGTCAAAGTTTTTTCTGCAGTTGTAGCATAAACTGTTAGTTTGTGCATCTTATCTCACAAGTCGAAAAATCCCGATTCAGATAACTGTAAAAAAAGATTCAAGGTGACTTTCTCAGGAAAATCTGCTATACTTATACAAAATCTTATTTTATGGAGTATAATTTTTGATGAAAAATGAATGGGTTGTTTACGAAGGAAACGAGGGTCCTGGAAAGGGCAAACATATTGTTCTTGTTGGTGGTGATGAAGAGTATCGCTCTGAAGAAGCGTTGCCGATGTTGGGGAAAGTGTTAGCCACACACCACGGGTTCACATGCACAGTGCTGTTTGCTATTGATCCAGACACAGGTGAGATCGATCCAGAGGTTCAGACCAATATTCCGGGACTCCATCATTTAGAATCAGCGGATATGATGGTGCTGTTCACGCGTTTCCGTGAACTCCCTGATGAACAAATGAAGTACATCGTTGACTATACCAACGCCGGGAAACCTGTAATGGGGCTTCGTACGGCGACGCACGCTTTCAGTTACAGCCGTAACCTTGATAGCCCGTATGCAAAATATAGTTTTGATAGCGAGAGTTTTGAGGGTGGATATGGCAGACAGGTACTCGGTGAAACGTGGGTTAATCATCACGGACATCACGGCAAAGAGAGTGCGCGCGGTGTCATCGACGAAGCAATGAAAGATCACCCGATTCTCAAAGGTGTTGACGATGTGTGGGGTCCATCGGATGTCTATGGCATTAATGATTTGACTGGCGATGCCCAAGTGCTTATCCATGGACAGGTATTGGTCGGCATGGAACCGACGGATGCCCCAAAGCCGGATACCGTCACGATGCCGATGGTGTGGATAAAGACCTACACAGGAGAGGAAGGGAATACTTCACGCGTCCTCGGCACAACGATGGGTGCCTCGGTCGATTTAGAGAGCGAAGGACTCCGTAGACTTCTGGTCAATGGTTGTTATTGGTGTATGGGGATGGAGGATGCTATTCCCGACAAAAGCGTTGTTGATTATGTAGGCGATTACGCGCCGACGTTCTTCGGTTTTGGTACGTTTACACGCGGTGTCCGTCCTGAAGACCATGCCTCGTAGTACGATCTTTCGTCAGATATTATAGTAGATCCTAAAAATAAATACACACTTTTGGCCCAGGCCCGGTAGGTGCGGTTTCTAACCGCACCGGTGCAGAGTGTGCAATTGATTCTAAAATCTACTATAAATTGTGAAGGGCGGATTCTTACATCCGCCCTATGCTGTTGTCAGATGAACCAGAAGTTTCTAAGCACCAATAGTAATATTCACGAAAATGCCACGGAAATGTTATTGCGCCGTAACTCTGATGTGTTACAATATTAAGCCTGTGATAGACCCAAGTCTAAAGACTTGGGCTTCCGCAAATTTTAAGCGAAAGCATTTGTGGAATATAGAAGCCGACTGGAGGCTTCAACGGAGATGCCAACGATTTTGTGAAACAAAACA
>JAJECD010000336.1 GCA_022822215.1 Candidatus Poribacteria bacterium
CATCGCATTTGGTCGAGTACGCCGCAAAACCGCACCTACCGGGCAAGTGCGTAAGTCCTAAATCTGGAAACGTAGAAACAGTCCTTTATATCTATCTCCGTCTATACCGGACTAACAGTCGCCTCGTAGATTTGGGCGTATCCACTTCGGTCTGATGTAAATACCACATATTTCCCGTCTGGACTGAAAGACGGGTGCGGGTGTGTATGTTGAGGGGCGTAAACTGGAACCGGACCCGCTGCGTAAGGGAAAGGTCCGTTCCAGTGCTCACCGATAGATGAAGCGAACGGATAGCATAACGTCTCCGGTTTGCCGATACCGTCGCAAACGTCAAAAATTTGGATGCCGATATCCGGGAAATTCGTATCTGCTACCATGCGTGTGCCGGTGTGATTGCTAATGGCGTGCCAAGCATTGACTGTCGTTACCTGTCGTTTTATGCCTGTATCAACATTGACGCATCGTACCCCGTGGGGCCAGTCAACAAAGGCGAGTTCACGCCTCCCTGGAATCCATGTTTCGTGCGTAATCCACTCTCTCTTTTCAACGTTTTGTCTGTAAAGGCGGCGATTTCCACTCCCATCTCGATGAATGACCCACACCCGATCGGTGAGAGGACCGGCATAGTAGAGCAGGTTGGCATCATCGGGGCAGAATTGGAGATGTCCGATGTTGTCTCTGCGTAAGATGATATTATGTTCGCCAGTGTCCGTGTCTACGATAGCGAGTGCGGATTCCTTACCGATGTTGAACCGAACAGCCCACCACCGATCGTCGTGGCTCACGGAGGTTGTCCCCATAGCAGCGGCAACCATACCCTTTTCCCGCATCGTCGTTGCGGCACTTTTAACAGCAAGTTTTGACTTGCAAGCTGCGTCAAAAAAATCGACAAGTTCTCGTTCCTCGAGGGTCTCCAGATCGAGTCTCCAACCGCTTGTGCCTGCTGTAAAAAAGACTGCCGTTCCATTTCGTCCCGGATGCACTGACCATTCGCTGATGTCGGGTCTGTCTGTCAATTGGCGGAGTTCGCCAGTAGCGCGTTCTTCTGCGAATATCTGTGCGGTTCCGGTTCGATATGAAATAAAAATCATCCGTTGCATCGCATTATCATAGGCAGGTATGATAAAGAACGGATGGTGGTGGCGTGCAGACGCGGTCGTGACTTGCCGAATGTGCGTCCCAGTACATCGGTCGTAAAAGCTTCGAGATTCAGAGGGGTAAACGCTGCCTTTTGCCATGGTTGTGTTCCCGGTTGTCAGGACGGGTTGCTACGCAACCCTTTCAGTTATCGATTGTCAGTTAAGAGCCTATTTGTAACAATCATCTCCAATTTGGCCTACGCCAAGGCGTAGTGAATTGTTATCAGACCTCTTAACCGACGACTGATAACCGATGCCTGACGACTATTCCTCAAATGCGGCATCAAAAGCCACAGCAGATGGTTCAAAATCGTAGCCTTTAACAGCGCTGCAGGACTCACGGGCGCCGTGTTCCCGATCCATACCACTGTCTTCCCATTCGATGGAGAGCGGTCCGTCATATCCCATGTTGTTTAAGGCGCGGATAATCTCTTCAAAATTGATATTTCCGCGACCGATGGAACGGAAATCCCAATTCCTTCGGGGATCGCCAAAATTCAGATGTCCGCCAAACACACCTGCTAATTTTGGTGTGTCTGCCCACCAGACATCCTTCATGTGGACGTGGTAGATCCGATCGCTCAACCGTTCAAGGAAAGCGACGTAGTCAACACCTTGATAGCCGAGGTGGCTCGGATCGTAGTTGAATCCGAAAGCTTCTCTGCCGTTGACCGCCTCAATCGCGCGTTCCGCGGTGACGATGTCAAAGGCGATTTCAGTCGGGTGGACTTCGAGTCCGAACTTGACCCCAACTTCGTCAAAGGTGTCGAAAATCGGGTTCCAGCGGTTGGCGAAATCTTCAAAACCTGCGTCAATCTGTGCAGGATCGTTTGGTGGAAAAGAGTAGAGGAGATGCCATATAGAGCTTCCGGTAAAGCCGTTGACGACGCTTACACCGAGTTTCGCGGCGGCGCGCGCTGTGTTCTTCATTTCTTCAGCGGCACGTTCTTGAACGCCAGTGGGGTCACCATCCCCCCAAATTGCTTCTGACAAAATCCCCTGATGGCGACTGTCGATATTATCACAGACGGCTTGTCCGACGAGGTGGTTGCTAATCGACCAGACCTTCAGTCCGTACTTCGCGAGTAGATCGTGTCTGCCCTGACAGTAGCTATCGTCCGAGAGTGCTTTATCGACTTCAAAATGGTCGCCCCAGCAGGCGAGTTCTAAGCCGTCATAGCCCCATCCACTCGCTTTTTCTGCTAATGCTTCTAACGTTAAATCTGCCCATTGGCCTGTAAAGAGTGTTACAGGTCTTGCCATAGTTGGTCTCCTTTTCTATGGTTGTCGGTGTTCAGTTGTCGGTCTTCGGTTAATGCTTCTGGAAGCAGTCTCTGAACTGACAACTGAAAGCGTTGCGTAGCAATGCGTCCTGACAACTACTGTGCTGGCGGTTTATAACTCGCGTCGATCCAGGCGCGCTGTTTGCCGCTCTCTACGGCAGCGTTGATGAAATGCACCCCGCGCGCACCGTCTTGGACGGTTGGGAAGTCTGTGTCAAATTCGCCTGGGGCTTCACCGGCGAGTTTCGCTGATATTGTGCGTGCAGCGTTGAGATAAATATTGGCGAACGCTTCAATGAACGCTTCGGGATGTCCGAAGGGTATCCGTGAGTTGTGTTGAACGACCTCTGCGAGATAGTCGTTACCCCGTTTGTAAACCTGTTCGGGACCATCGGGGAAGCGGACGTAGAGATAGTTTGGATTTTCCTGATGCCATTCCAGCGAAGCGTCGGTGCCGTAGACACGGATGCGTAGGTTGTTCTCCTCACCTACCGAGACTTGTGAAGCGTACAGCACACCGCGGACACCGTTTTCATAATGCACCAATAGATTTCCGTCGTCTTCTAACAGCCGTCCTTCTACAAAGGTGGTCATATCGGCACAGATTTCTTCGATGTCAAGTCCTGTGATGTAGTGTGCCAAGTTCTCGGCGTGGGAACCGATGTCGCCGATACATGAAGATGCCCCGGCTTGCTTGGGATCTGTGCGCCAGACGGCTTGTTTTGCGCCTTCGTCTTCCAAGAATGTGGCGAGCCAGCCTTGTGGGTATTCAACAACGATTTTGCGAAGCGTTCCGAGTTTTCCTTCCTTCACGAGTTGGCGCGCCTGTTTCACCATTGGGTAGCCTGTGTAATTATGTGTAAGCGCGAAGACGACATCGTGTTGTTTGACGAGGCTGCAGAGTGCCTCTGCATCCGCAATTGTTGTTGTCATCGGTTTATCGCAGACAACATGAAAACCGGCTTCGATAAAGGTTTTGGCAACGTCGAAATGGACATGGTTCGGTGTTACGATTGAGACGAAGTCGATACGTTCGCCTTTAGGGAGTTGGCTCTCCTTTTCTGCCATTTCCTTGTAAGAGCCGTAGACCCGATTTGGATCCAGGAAGAGTTCAGCACCTTGCTGGCGAGATTTTTCGGGGGATGATGAAAAAGCACCGGCGACGAGGTCTATTTCTCCGTCAAGTGCCGCGGCTTTACGATGGACGGCACCGATGAACGCATCGGGGCCACCGCCTACCATGCCGTAACGGACTTTTCTACCAAGTGGCATTTTGCGTGTGTTCTCCTTTGTTATTGGCTGTCGGGACGTTTGTTTTGCTAACGCTTCTCAGCGGTCGGTAAGGGAATTGTGCAGCAGGCGAAGACGTTTTGTCTGCCGCAACGCGTAACCGATAGCCATCTATGATATTTTGATTCCACTATAGATTATCTCATATTCTATTGTTTTTTTCAAGTTTTTTTGTCGGGGCATTGGGAATGCGTTGTCGATTGTCGGTGCTAAAATTTCACAGTTTTCACAGTAAACGGGAAATTTGTGAAATTTGTGAATTGGGTGTGAACATAGATGGTGACTGGGTTTTGAGGTGTTTTAGGGAGGGGTTCCTGTGAAGGGTACTGTGAAATTTGGCTATCGGCAGTTAGCGGTTAACTTTCGGTTGTCAGCATCAGAATTTGTAAAATTAGAAGATTAACCGGAATGTGATATTTTTGTGAATATGGTTTTAACTTAACGGTATATTTTCGTTAAAAAAGTTACACTGGTGTAACATTTTGTGTGCAGCTGTAACGTTAGAGAACCCAGTGGCCATAAGGGTTCGTTGCTGTTTCGTTCTCGATTTTCTTTTTGTAAAAAAAATAATTTGGCGGAAAGTAGAACATTTGTTATGGCTATCAGCGGTCAGGGCGTTCCGCTGCGCAAATCAACGGTATGAATGCCTTAATGGCATTCCCCGCACTCTCAGCAGTCAGCAAACAGCCGTCAGGAGTCAACGGTTGATAGTTAGTAAAAAACTTATAGAGCCGCTGAAAAGGTTTGTGTCGGTTTCTGCGCCAGCATTTTGGAGATTGATACACTATTCGCCTCTTCGGAAAGTCTTATGCTATATTATACTCTTTTTGCTAACTGATGTCAAGTTGAAATGTGTTAGTAGTTTTCGATTGTCAGTAAAGTGGACTGCTCTATAGCGTGAGGTTCTGTTCTCCCTACGTCTACGGGGGAGGTAGCAGTGCGGCGATGTCTTCTGGTAGTTTAACACTATATTTCTGCTCAAAGTCGGCAACGTTTTTGTAGTCTTTACCAAAGTTCTCAGTGATGATGTGTTCTTGCATGTTTCTGGCATTTGTCAGATCTGCTTTTGCTTTTTTCCATTCTTGCAAGTGTAAAAATGCCATACCGCGATTGTAATACGCCTCTACCAAATCAGGATTAAGTTGTATTGCCTTATCATAGTCTTTGATGGCAAGTTTATACTCGCCTTTTTGCGAATAAGCGTTCCCGCGATTGTTATGGGGATGGACAAGGTCAGGTCTCAGTTGTATTGCTTTAGCATAGTCTTTGATGGCACGATTGTATTTACGTCTTTCATGGTAAACAATACCGCGATTGTAATAGGCATAAGCGAAGTTTGGATCAAGTTCTATAGCCGTGTTATAATTCTCAATAGCCCGATCTATCTCACCTGTGAGTTTATAAATTATTCCTCGATTGTTATATGCTTCTGGCAAATTTGAGTCAAGTTTTATCGCTGTGTTACAATCCTTAATAGCGCGTTCATAGTTCCCTTGAATTCGATATGCCCCACCGCGATTACTGTAAGCTTCGGCGTAGTTGGCTTTGAGTCTTATCGCTTTGTTAAAGTCTTCGATGGCGCGGTCAATTTCGCCTATATTGCCATAAGCGACTCCACGATAGTTATAGGCTTGGGCAAAAGTGGGTAACTCTCTGATTGCTTTGTTATAGTGCTGGATGTCGGTTTCATAAGATGCCCGATTTGCTTGTGTTTGCATGTTTTACGCCTCCTTCTTGTTGATCGGCTGAGATGGAGCGATTTGAAAGACGTCTTCCTTCGGCTGCGTTCCAACCTTGAAACCTTCTATATATGTCTTCTGGTGAATGCTTTGGTTTCTAATAAACCCATGGAGATCGTTGTAAACAGTTTGGGTTGAGATGCCGTGCTGTGTTTGCAGATGCTCCAACATCGTTTTTTTGAGCAATTGGGGAATATCAATTACTTTGTATTGTTCCGGTTCAATAAAACCCTGGGGTGGTCGAACGAATACGCTTTTTTGTGCGATGATACGGTTTTTCGGATTCTGCGGTTCTCTAATTTTGTATTCTTCATTTGTCTCTTCAGTTCTTTGAAATAAAATTAACCTACCGGGTATGTCGGGAAATCCGTCGCATGCGAAGAAAAGGGCTATATGATTGTCGGTTGTGAAGTCTATAAGATTGGTATGACCGCCATAGTGTTGGAGTTCCGTTAAGATTTCAAAATCCTTTTCTTCATGGGTATAGTCTTTAGCCCCTGTCAGCATTCGTTGTTGGATGGCTTCTATATCAAATTGCTCTGCCCCAAAGACTTTATCACATTCACGCCACAGGCTTGAGGATACTTTCTCATAGTGTTGAGGTTCGCCGCGGTAGATGAAGTCGCCATCGGCAGTTGTTTCTGCTATCCTGCCGATTATCTCCAAAATCCTGTTTAGTTCGGTTGTCCGTGTGTTCAAACTTTGCTCTCCACGATGTGAATTTCCTCTGATGTTAAATCGTATAGGGAGTAGGCAATAAGCATCGCGTCTAATCCGCGCGGCGCGAATTGATCAGAAGATAAGGTCATCGCCGCTCACCTCGGACAAGTCTAATGCCGACGGGGTCCCTATTTGGAGTTTCTCGGCGTAAACCTCGCCCCACGTTTGGGCAGTATAGGGACGGATGAGGATGCCGTCGTTTGTCTTTTCAAGCACGACCCCTGATTCTAACCCTAATTCTTTCACCCAGTCATGGGGCAATTTGATTTTATGATCAGTCTCTAAAGACAGTGTTTTCATGGTATTCGCCTTTCCCTACAAATAGTTGAAAAAAGTATACCACAATTTGCATCAATTCACAATTGTTTTAGGAGGTTTGGTGTTTTTGTGAGATAACTGCTACGTCTGCGGGGGAGGTAGCAGTGCAGCGATGTCTTCTGGCATCTTTACCCAGTGTT
>JAJECD010000257.1 GCA_022822215.1 Candidatus Poribacteria bacterium
GTCGGGGATACCTACGAAGCGGATATCGTCGGGGCAAGGAACGTAGGGATTCGTCCAATACTCATTGACCGAGACAACACTCAGGCTGGTAAATGGGACGAGACGATTCAGAGTCTCTCCGAATTACCGGAGCTGCTTTAGGGAAATTATGGTAAAAGCTGTTTTCTTTGATTTTTACGAAACATTGTGTTTTCACAGATATTCACTTGAGGAAAACCTTGAAAAAATCGCTAACAGGTATGATGTTGCGGTCAATTGGGAACGCTGTAAAACAGCATTGGAAAGTCTCTTCGCTGATACATCGGCACCCGATCCTACTACCGAATTTTCTTTGCTGGAATTGTCGATAACTGTAATAGAGCGCGAATGCGAATTTATCAGAGAAGTCGGCATCGAGAAACATGTGGAGCAGATCGCGTGGGAGCTGCTGCAATCTGGGCACTACCTCTTTGCTGCGAACAGCATTAGGCTTTATGATGATGCCGTTCCGACCCTTCAGCATTTTCGGGATGAAGGTTTCAAGTTAGCGATTGTTTCTAATTGGGATACACCGTTGGAGCCGCTTACCGAGCGATTGGGGATTGCTAACTATTTTGATGCCATTGTCGCTTCGCATGATGGGCGCGTGAGGTCTGAGAAACCGGATTCGCATATCTTCAACTGCGCGCTCGCAGCGGTCGGTGTTTCGGCTGAAGAAGCCGTTCATGTCGGGGATACTTATGCGGCGGATATTGTTGGGGCGCGAGGTGTTGGGATTCGTCCAATATTGCTGGACCGCGATAGCACCCAAACCGGTAGATGGGATGAGACGATTCAAAGTCTGTCTGAATTGCCTGAAATGCTGATACCACATTAGGTTATGGTAATAAAGTCGGGTCGTTTGGTTGCCAAGGCTGAAAAAAGAATTGTTGGAAAACAAACATAAAAACGTACAAAAAACCGGACCACAAAACTTTGCTCAAGGTCCAATAAACAGCATAAGAGACATATACGTTACAAAGAGCATAAAACCACCTAATTTCAAAGAAAGTTTGAACCACTGCTACAAGGATAAGCACGAAACAGACGTGACCTACAATGTTAATCAGTTGGGTTGGTAGTTTGAGTGAAGTCAACGCCTTGGTAATTGTTTCTGATGATTCTTGTGAATTCGTGGTGTTATATTCAAGCTTTGTGAGATCAGGAGGCAAAGCGGTCAATTCAAGCGTTGTGGGATCAGGGGGAAAACTGATTAAAGTGAAAATGAAGTGTCCTAATGTGGCTACCAACAAAACGAGATGGCACATGCCTATAATCCCAAAGAAATTTCGGAAAACACCTTTGCCATCGTAAAATAACCGACACCCAAAAAATAGGAGAGTGCTTATCAGGATCCAATTGATCAATGCCCCGGCGATAGCGAAAAATCCACTGATAATCTGAATATTAGGATGAGTAAAACGTCCAAAATCTAAATGTGCGAAAACGTGTCGCCTCTCCAAAAAGTTAATGACACCGTTCGACGAAACAATTGCCAACGGAAACCATATTTTCGGTGTCCAGTTAACGATAATTTTGAAGAGGCGCATGTTATTTTTATCCTTTCTATGGAAATCCACTTTGGATTTACAAATTCCTCCTACCGAACTGTGAGTGCAATGCCTACAAACCTTAGTGTGTATCACTTGAGGAAAGATAGGGCTTCATATCCCATAACAGAATAGTGCCATCAAAGCTGCCACTCGCTAAAACCGTTCCATCAGGCGAGAAGGCGAGCGACTGAATATCGGTCGGATGACTCCAGAAAGTAGCGATATTTTTACCGGTAGCGACTTCCCACAGACGGATGGAGACTTTATTGGTGCCTTGCCACGATGCACCAGAAACGAGATAGCGTCCACATGGGGAAAAAGTCAACGCTTCAGCTCTCCAACATCCATGTGGTAAACATATTACCATTTGGGTTTCGTAGGTCGTTGCATCCCACAACCAAAGCTCCCGAAACACACCACCTGCAATTAAGGTTCCATCAGGAGAAAATGCAATCGGTTCCGGCGTAGCTTTATACACCGCGCCTTTCTCCAACCATTTGAGTCTCCTCTGAATTTGGTGATCATCGCCTTTATATTTTCCAGGATCTTGAGGATGAATCATAGAGAGTTCAGTAATCTGCTCTCCGCTCTTAATATCCCACAACCGGGCTTTTTCGTTTTCGTGTGCACTCACAACAGACTCACCATCGGGTGAAAACGCGATTGACCAGATCGAATCCGTTTCTTCCGTAAACAGTTGAAGTTTATGGTCATCTTCTACATCCCATACGCCTAAAACGCCGTTAGAATCCGCGCTTACCAGTAGATCGCCTTTTGGAGAGAAAGCGAGAGCATAGAGGTATGTTTGGTGTCCGACGAGTTCAACAGGTGGTACCTTTGGTTGCGTAATGTCCCATACTCTCACAATCTTATCGTAGGAAGTGACAGCCAATTTGTTGCCATAGGGCGAAAAGTCGATGGAGCGGATCCTGTCAAGCCCTTCGCATCTGAATTTTGTTTGTAGTTTTAGTGTTTCAAGGTCCCGTAAATGAATCTCACCTGAGAAATATCCTGCAGCCAGGGTCTGTCCATCCGGTGAGAATTTTACCGAACCACATACAGCGGTGTGGTCACGAATAGCAGGAGATTGGGGTGCGGGATCCCCGACGTTCCACAGCTGAAGCGTATCCCTACCGGTTATAACCAATTGTGACCCTTTTTGTAAAAAACGGACTCTCTTAATAGGTTCTGTATGGACTAAAGTTGCAATTTCTCTATCGTTTTCTACATCTGAAACTGTAATCGTTGTTCCAGAAACCGCCGCAGCAAGCAAAGTGCTGTCGGGTGAGAAGGTATAATGCACCAGATTGATTGCCTTTGGCAAGTCTGTGATGACTGGAATTGATTCATCGGTGGTGAGTTTATCAACCTCCCATTTGCGGAGGTTGCCATCCTGATCTACCGAGGCCAAAAATTTACGACATGGCGAAAGGAACAGAGCCGTCAGCGGGAATGTATGTGCGGTAAGGTGAGCAATGCGTTCACCGGTTTCGATATCCCAGATAGAGAACATATTTTCGGGAGTTGCGGCTAAGAGAAGTTTGCCATTAGGTGAAAAAGTGATTGGAATACGAGGCCTACGATGGTGAGGTTGACATCCTTCGTCAACTGTAAATTTTGCAATCTGTTCACCGGTTTGGAAATGCCAAACATAAACGGCATCGTATTTTCCACCAGAAGAGGCGAGGCGTTGTCCGTCTGGTGAGAAGGCGAGTTGGGAAACTGTATTAAGCCATCCCTCCCGACGCATCTCAAAGATGCAATGTTGGCTTTGGATATCCCACACTTTGATATGTCCGTCTGCGTTACCCGTTGCGAGTAGTTCGCCGTTGGGTGAGAATTTGAGTGTCCAGCCATAGCCACGTTCCGTTTCCCAGAGCGCGACGGGTTGCATTGTGGCGAGTTCATACCACCAGACCCCGATAGTGGTCGCCATAACGAGATGCTTTCCGTCCGGCGAGGGTTCCAGGTCTCTTATGATTCCACGTCCTAATCGGGCAATGGCTTCGTCTGGGAGTTCCCAGGTGGTGACATCTGTATTCATCTCGCCTTAATACGTCCCCATGTGGTTGTCGCTTTTCCAGAAGGTTCGACCGGTAGGAGTTCTCCATCCATTGACAATTTAATTTCATCTTCGGTAAGGACGGTGCTCCAGATTCTGACCTCATCAATGAGACCGTTCCACGTTTGGGCATATCCTTGGTTGAGTGTACCAATCCATAAGGGTTCTTCACCCCTGCTAACTTCATCTTCAGGGTGATCGACTTCGTTTTCGAGTTCGCCGTTGACGTAGAGCAGTTGCTTCTTTGTATTGCCGTTATACACGTAAGCCAGATGCATCCATTTTTTGTCTGCCAAGACGGATTCCGATGAAATTTGTTGGCCGTCCTTGGCGTTCACCCTTGCCCAGAACTTGCTCTCATTCCACGAAAAGAGATTGTAAACATCCGAATTCTGCCATGCTGCGCGTTTAGAGACGATACCTCTTGCAAGTACATCTGGTCCCAAAGGTTGAACCCAGGCTTCAACCGTTAACTGTTTCATGCCTTCGAGATCGGGACTGTGCGCGACTTCGACAAAATTCGATGCATCTCCATCAAATTCAAGGGCACCGTTGATTTTGCCCTTGACCCATTTCAAATTCCCTTGAATAGTGGCTTTATTTCCGTTGCCGGAGGCATCTTTCGGACTTTTCCCTGCGCCATCGTCAAAAGGCAGATAAAGCAGCAATGCCTCTTCATCGACTGCTTGCGCCGTGTAGATACCGAAAACAAGTAGGAGTGGAAAAATAAAAGAGAGTATGCGCATGATCGTTTCTCCTCTTATCTTTGTTTATATGTTTCCAGAAAAGTATTTCTGGGAATTCCAGCCTGCGTGCAAATTCGACGTAAAGTTGATCCTTTGATACGACGGTGATTTGGTAGAACCAGCACACTGCGGCTCCCATCTGGATTTTCACGTGCCATACAAATATGGTTCCGTTCACGAATGATACGATATCCTAATCGTTCTAAGGCACGGATAACTCTGTTTTTTGGGGCATCTGTTGGAAAACGCGGCATCAGACATTTACTTCGGTTACAAAGACATCCAAGGCAGGTTCTTCGATTTCAAGTTCTTCTTTTCCAAAAGTTTCTATATAAAACCGAATTGCAGAGGTTACATCCGCGATGCTTTCCTCATAGGTGTCGCCTTGCCCTATGACAACGCCTTTCAATCCCAGTGGATAGGCGACATAGCCATCTGTATGTTTTTCAACGATAATTTTGAAGGGTTGCATGCTGTGCTCCTTACTTTGTTATAGAAATTCAGCTATTCGCCAAACCGCGACCGCAATGCCCACAACCCTTGTCCGGGTTCACTGATATAGAAAAAGCCACTGTCGTTGAACCCATCAGCAAGTGTTTCGGGATTGTATTCAGCGATTACTTCGCTCACCGGTGCCCACTGATAGCCGACGGATTCAATCTCTGTTTGCGTGAGATGTTCTGTCGCGTAAGTGACCTTGAAACGTCCTTCGGTGCTACCGTGAATCAGGTGTGCAGCAGCGGAGAGGTTTTCTTGCAACTCAGCGTTTTCTGAGACAGCATTGAGTGTAGCAGGGGTGCCGCAATAGCCGTATTTTCGGATGAGCCGATCAATTTCAGCATCCTCACCGAATTCGCGGAGTCCGGGCGCGATGATAATCAACTCGCCGTCATCCGCCATTGCCATCCGCGTACGGTAAATCGCTTTGTTACCGAGCCACGTACTTTTGAACTCTATCGGATCTAAATAGACGACTACTTTTGATAAAGGTTCGTCTAAGAACGTCATATTGACGGCTCTACTCAATTCGGCAGCCGTCTCAAACGTGTGTGCGTCATCGCCGACGTAAAGACCGCGCATGACGCGTTCTCCAGAGGCATCGGCATCCATAACGCTCATGACGTACAGAATACCGAGCTGCTTTAGGTAGTGGGTATGGGCATAATTCAGCACTCTCCTGACAGAGGTATCCGTCCGTCCCATCAAGCGTTCCATACCGTCTACAGCACCGAGGAAGTGCGATTTGTTAATCATCTCAACACCACCCGCACCGACGAGGATGTTCTTAAATCCGTTGGCGATACCGATGACTTCGTGCGGGATGACTTGCCCGACAGAGATGATAAGTTCGTAATCTCCTTCTACGAGACGGCGATTGACGGCAACAGGGATGCTGTAATCCAGCTTGCCGCCTGAAACTTCTTGCACGAACTCCGCTGGGACTTCACCGAAGTGGTGGAGTCCGGTGCGCCAGTTGTGAACGTGATATGTCGCCTTGGGTAAATCGCCATACATCTCGGCAATCTGTGGTTCTGTCATCGGTGCGTGTGTACCGATAGCAGGGAGAATATCGAAAGTTGTGCCGTTGACCGCGTCCCACAATTCATAAAGGATTTGGGTGAGTTCTCCGGCATTTGAATGGAGGCGCGTTATGTCGGGCGGGATTACCAGTATCTTTTTTGGGATACCCCCCAATTTGAGGAGTGCCTCGTGGAGTAAGGCGCGTTTCTCTTCGGTTGTGATGACGGTGTCTTTTCCACCGTGGGCAATGTGAGTTGGCATAGTGTCAGCCTCGGTTGTTTGGATATAGGCGAGGTTAGGGAACCTCGCCAGCGGAGAGATTAGAAAGTCCCTCTACGAAAGAATTACTGTGCCACTACGGGATTCTTCAGCACGCCGATGCCCTCAATCTCGATTTCAACGACATCACCTGCTTTCAAGGCAGTCGTTGTGCCGGGTGTGCCTGTAAAGATTGCGTCTCCGGGTTCAAGCGTTATTGCTTGTGAAATAAAACTCACAATCGTCGTTACCGGAAAGATAAGGTCTGCGGTGGTCTGTTTCTGAACGACTTCGCCGTTGATACGGGTTTCCAGTTGTGCGTCGGTGTAGTCAAGATTGGTAACGAGGACGGGACCTATGGGTCCAAAGGTGTCGGATGCTTTCGCACGCCACCACTGGAGATCGTTACTCTGCCAAGTGCGTGCGCTGACATCGTTTCCGCACGTCACGCCTAATATGTTGGCGGCGGCTTCTTCTGGGGTCGCTTTTCGGGTCTGTTTCTTCATGATGACGACGAGTTCGCCTTCAGCGTGCACATCGTCATCACCGTCTGGTAATTCTATATTGCCGCCCGGATTATTGATACAAGAGGGGGTCTTGATGAAGATTTCGGGGTTTGTTGGTTCGGGTGCCCCATCTAAATGACTCCGATAGTTCAGACCGACGGCTAATACCTTTGTCGGCGTTGTGGGCGCGAGGAGTTTGACATCCGCTAATGCGACGGTGTCCCCTGTTTCACTGTGTTCACCGAACGGGCATCCCGATAGGACGTTGAGGTTGTCTCCTGAAACGATGCCGTAGCCGATTGTGCCATTTAGTTCATATCGTGCAAGTTTCATAAGTAGTCTCCTTTGGGTTTTCCGGCGTGGTTTATAAGCCGAAACTCTCTGCATTTTATCGTGTATTTGGTGTATTGTCAATTTATTTCTTGAAATTGGCGGTCAGTAAGCGTCGCGAGTTGGAACTCGCTCCTACAGAAGAAACGGTAGCTAATTTGACTTTTCGCTTGAAATATGGTAAAATTCCCATACAAAATTAACGCCTTCGTAAAAAATATACGGTAAAATGTAAATGATAAAAATTGGAATTGTTGGAGCATCTGGATACAGTGGTAGTGAATTGCTGCGATTTCTTGTCAACCATCCTGGAGAACTGCAAGTAACCCTCTGCACGTCTGAGACCTACGCTGGGCAATGTATTGATAGTGTTCTGCCAAACCTCCGCGGGTTCCTATCTGCTAAATTTGAACCGTTAGATATTGATTCTCTCAAAGACAGAGTGGATGCTGTTGTGCTTGCTGTCCCACACAAGGTTGCGATGTCATTTGTGCCACAAATTTTGGCGCAAGGTTTACGTATCGTCGATTTCAGTGCCGACTACCGACTTAAAGATGCTGAGACCTACGAAGCTTGGTATCATGTGGCGCATACAAGCACGGATCTGATCCCACAAGCGGTATATGGTTTACCGGAACGGTATCGCGATTGTATCCGTTCTGCGCAACTTGTCGCAAATCCTGGGTGTTATCCAACAAGTGCTATACTGGCAGCGATGCCTTTCGTTGCTCAAGGTGTTGTGTCGTTAGATTCTATTATTGTTGACTCAAAATCAGGGATTTCCGGTGCCGGTCCGAAGCCGAGTGGAAATACACACTATCCGAATCGGGAGTCTAACACTGTTGCCTACAATATCGGCGTGCATCGGCATACACCGGAGATTGAACAGGAGTTAACGGCTGTCGCATCAGAACCGGTTTGTGTAACGTTTACGCCACACCTTGTCCCGATGACCCGCGGCATTCTCAGTACGGTTTATATGCGTCTCACAGAAGAGATGTCCACCGAAGAAGCCCTTGATATATATGCTACTTTTTACGAAAACGAGCCGTTCGTTCGGGTGCTACCCTCCGGCATGTATCCAGAGACGAAAGCCGTCCTTGGCAGCAACTATTGCGATGTGGGACTCGAAGTGGATACGCGGACGCGTCGTATTGTCGCTATGGCAGCGATTGATAACCTCGGTAAAGGTGCGGCGGGTGCCGTCGTTCAGAACCTCAACCTGATGTTTGGTTTCAAGGAAACCGCTGGGCTACAGGTACCGGGGATGATGCCTTAGGTTACAATATAGGACTTACGCATTCTCCCCTGATAAGGCGGAGTAGAGGGACCTCAAGAGAGCGGACATAAGTCCTGATCGTTAAAAAAGGAGTCAAAATTAATCAAAAACCATCGTGAAACGAAGTGGAACGATGTCCAGAGTTAATAGTTTAAAAGTTATGATTGTTGCGGGTGAACCTTCCGGTGATCTGCACGCTTCTCACGTTGTTCATCGACTTAAGGCACTTTGTCCGGATGTGAAATTTTTGGGTATGGGCGGCGATCTCTTGGAAAAGGCGGGAGTGAAGCTGGATTTTCACATCCGAGATTCCGCTGTTATGGGGTTCGCCGATGTTCTCACCGTCCTACCGATGTTTCTTCGGAAACAGGCGCATCTGAAGCGGCGTATCCGTGAAGAGTGCCCCGAGGTGCTACTCCTCGTTGATTTTGCCGAGTTCAATATGCCGTTAGCGAGGTACGCTCGGCACCAAGAAGTTTCGGTTGTCTACTATATCCCACCGAAGGCTTGGGCGTGGCGTGCGGGACGAGCGCGGAAGTTGGCAAAGTGGGCAGACGTTGTTGCAGCGATCTTTCCGTTTGAAGCGGAATTCTACCGGAATGCTGGCGCGAATGCCGAATTTGTTGGTCATCCCCTCGTTGATTTTGCACAAACCCCTCTCTCCCCGCACGCAGCAAGGGAACGGCTTGATTTAGACGAAACGGCGCAGACGCGGGATGCCCCTGTCATCGGATTGATGCCCGGAAGTCGGCGTTCCGAGATTCGGCACATTTTCCCCGTTATGCTGAGAGCCGCTGCGAACATCGCTAAGGTCTATCCGAACGCACAGTGGGTCCTCCCTTTAGCCCCAGGAATTTCACACGATCTGATTACGAAGTGCCAGCAGGAATTGGTGGACATTGGTGTGCCTCCGATTAAAATTGTGGAGAAACTAACCTATCCAGCGATGCGGGCAGCAACGCTGCTGCTGGTTACTTCTGGCACGGCGACGCTTGAAGCGGCGTGTATCGGGACACCGATGATTATCCTCTTTCGTACGTCAACACTCAACTGGAATATTATCAGGTCGCTGTCTCCTTTGAATCGGAGCGGACTTCCCAATCTTATTGCTGGACGCGACATTGTCCCTGAGCTGCTACAGACGGCTCTGACCCCAACGGCTCTGACGGAGCTGGCTCTGGAATTCTTGCAGAGTCCTGAAAGGCGGGAGACGCAACAGAAAGCACTGCAAGCGGTTTATGCCCAACTTGGGACAGCCGGTGCTGCTGAACGCACTGCTGAATTGGTATTGGAGCAGGTCGGATGAAATTTGCACCTTACCATAACCTCGCCTCGCTACAACAAAAACTTCTCGCCACACCTTTACGTCTTCTGTTAATTCCATTCAGTTGGCTCTATGCTATAGGTATATGGGTGCGAAATCGGTTCTATGCACTCGGTGTGTTTGGCATCCAGACACTCCCATGTACAGTCATTAGTGTCGGCAATATTGCTGTCGGCGGGACAGGAAAAACGCCTGCTGTTATTGCGATTGCCGGACATCTTCAGGGAGCGGGTTTGCGTGTTGCTATTCTACTGCGTGGCTACAAGCGCAAAGCGCGTGAGGGGATAACCGTTGTCTCGGACGGTGAACAGGTATACGCCTCCGCGAGGGAGAGTGGGGATGAGGCGTACATGATGGCGCGATGCCTTAGCGGTGTTCCAATTATTGTGGGCAGAGAACGCTATTTGGCAGGACAGATCGCGCTTGAGCGTTTTAATGTGGATGTCTTGCTCTTGGACGACGCATTTCAACACCGACAGCTTGGGCGTGATGTTGATATTCTGACTATTCCCGCAACACATCCTTTTGGGAATCCGGCGAGGCTCCTACCGGCGGGAACTTTGCGTGAGCCGCCATCTGCGCTTCAGCGCGCCGATATTATCCTACTGACACATGCGGACACACCCGAAGTCTCTGTGTGCGCTACGGAGGCAGTGAAACGGTTAGCACCTGACGCACTGGTTTTGGAGAGTGTCCATCAGCCAAGGCATCTCTATCCCTTGCTCCGTGAAGATAGCGGAGAACATCAGGATATAGAGGTACTCAAAGGAAAACGGCTGCTTGCGATTTGTGGCATTGGGAATCCAGACGCTTTTGTGGGGACCCTCACCCGATGTTCTCCAGCGAGTGTTGAACTGATGGCGTTTCCTGACCATCACGTCTATGTGGAAACGGATGCGCAGCGGATAGACGCGGCGTTTCAGGCAGCGGCGGCGGATTTGGTCGTTACGACACAGAAAGATGCGCAAAAATTGCGGTCTGTTATGGAATACCAGGAACTTCCGATAGCTGTGCTGGTGGTTGCGTTAGTTGTTGCAGGACGGGATGAGGAATTTACCGAGGTTTTGTTGGCAAGTGTTGGTAAATCGTGAGGATTGGTTGTCAGATGTGGTCTTTGGAAGGTCGGGATTTGGAAATCTGTCCCATAGTGGAACTAAATTGCCTTGCGTTGTCGATCGAGCCATTTGACGGAGAAATGAAGTAGATTTTCCATAATTTTATCGTTAATTTGCACGTCCTCTTCTGTCTCATTTTTCAAGCTCGTGACGATGTATAGTCCTTTCTGAAAAGGAAGGAGTAGGAGCGGTGATGCGTTTTCAAAGCCGTTGCTCGGTAATCCTGCAGCAGCGGTATTTGTTTTAGCGAGAGATGTCCATTTTCCAAGCGGATCTAACCACATATCGTCCAATCGGATCAGCGGTTGATCCATCGCTTGTTGATTGGTTTGATGGTTTCCGTTCAGTGGGTTCGGGGCTTGGAAGATACGCGAACGTTTACCTTGTAGTGTCGGAAAGATTTCATAGGTTTCTTCGCATTCGATGCCGGTCAGCGGTTCTGGGATCCACCCTGTGCCGCGTCGCTGTTTAGCACTGGCTTTGATATCTTGGCCGGAGACGAGAACGATACCGCCTTGACTGACGAAGTTTTTAATCCGGTGTTCGGCATCAATATTCAGACGGTAGCCAGATTTGTAGATTTCTCCGTTGCCGATCCATAAAATGTCAGTCTTTGCGAGTTTATCGGTACGCAAGTCTTGGACCTGATCGTAAATTATATGGTGTTCTTGGACGTATTCAAAACGTTCTAAAACAGGGAACTCCACAGTCGATGTATTTCCGGTAAATGCCATAAGTTTGAGTGGCATCGCGATTTGAACTTCCGAACGTATTTTACTGGAACTTTTGGTAGTGCCATTTTCTGGTTTCCAAAGTTTCCCGTTGATAGTCGCATCTACGTATCCCAAGATTCGGTTTCGGGCACGCTGCAAACTCCGTTTTCGCTGTTCAGCTGTGTTTAAGTTGCGCGTCTGGGGATAAGCGAGCGATCCCAACGCAGCGTGCCGAATGGGGTTATTATGTATCTGCTCAATAATAGTGGTATATGCTGCGATCCGACCTCGGTTTGTGGGTAGGAGTCTCTTGGACATAGGGAATCCGTGGCGGAGTTTGTTATCAAATCGGCGAAAGGCGTTCTCAACATTCCATCGTCGACTGTAGCTGGCATCAATCGACCTCAAATCAATCCGTTCCTCGTTGATATTTGTGACGTATCCGTGAACGACATTGATGCCGTGGATAGGTTCGCCTTCTTTGTCGGTGATGGCGATGTCTTCTGCGTCACGCATGTCCAAGATTGCGTCTGTCAAGCCGGTAAGACTGAAAAGTTCGGGTTGATATTTCTCTGCGCTTTCGACGATTGTGCAATAACGTCGCGGGAAAACGATGTCAGCGTCGCGGAAGGAGCGGAACTTGAAGAAGATATGTTTATAGTTTCTAATAGCGTGTCGGTGTCGGGTCGCAACACGGTCGAACGGTTCTACTTTACGATTGATGACGATATCCAAGGGTAGTTTTTGAACGCTAAAAGCGGCGATCTCGTATTCGTACTTATAATCCTTTTCCCATCTTGGTGCGTCGTCCCACAGCCGGATACGCCCGAGTTGGATGGGATACGGTGTATTGTTCTCAAAGATAATAGTGTTCCCTTCAGCACGACACCGCAAACCCCGGTCGTCCCGAATGTTAAGTTTATTAAGATCCTTCTTAAATTCGCGGGCATATTCCCATTCGTCCTTATAGCCGTTGTTGTCCTTATCCTTGACATTCATCAATGCGATGTGTTTGTTGTTATAGTCTTTGAGGATAGCCGTATACTCCGTCGCGTCCTCACCAGAACGGACTCGGACTTTGACGCGTGTGCCGATGAGGCGTTCGATGAGGCGTTCGTAGCTTTCCTGCTCTAAGTAACTGGCGGATTCATCTTCAAGTTCTTGAAGTCTTTTTTCTAAGTCGCCGCCGGCTGCGGTTTGGTAGGCTTCACTGTATCTTGCCAATCGCGTGTCTGCCCCTCTCCTGAAACTGTTCCACACCATGCTAATGGCTTCGTCGAGTGCTTCCCTGAGGGCAATGAACATGTTTCGGATTTTCCGTCCGATTTTGTAGAAGAGGGGTGGGTGGTAGACGCGTTCAAGTTCCCAAGCACGTTCGCGCAATTCGCTGGTGTTCATTGAATCGAGGTAACGGATGTAAGCAACAATTCCTGCCTCACGCTCCTCGTTGGTGAAGATATAACTTGGGGCATGACCGCGTTGACGCGACTCCTCAGAGATGATTTCCATGCCTGTGATCTCAAGCCGCATGGTACCTCGGTACCGCTGTCCGTCCTTCATCTGGAAGACGACGTATTTGTCAAGCAGTTTCTTGAGGAGTTTGTCTTTCCTAAAAAGTCTGATCAGGTACCCGATACTGCTTATCAGAAAGACGATGATGATAACACCAACGTAGACTTGCGAGTTCGCCCACCAGCTGCGTACCTGTTTCTGTGCTTCCTCGACGACGTTTGATTCTTGTCCTATTGCCGTGGGTAGAAGGGAAAATAGGATGAAAATTAGGGCGAAGATGGATGTATTAATATGAGAAAACCGTAGGCGATGTCCTAAAAGGTTTAGTATTTTTACGCTTTTAAACATCATGCGACTCCTCGATTAATAGATGCGTACGCCGTTTTCAGCGGCGATTCGCCGAACGTTCGCGTTCGCGAGCGGGATCTTCTCCGCGGGGAGGTGTTCTATGAGTCCATAGCCATCGGGGTAAAGTTCATCGAAACGCTTCAGTGCCACGCCGAGTTCCAATTCGCCTTCACCGGGAACCTCTTCATTCAGATGAAGCACCAATCCGTTCTGAACGCTAATGTCTTTGATATGCGCCATGGGTGCGACAGGACCCATCACGTCAAAAATATGGTTGAGTCTTGCTTCGCTATTGTAAACTTGCAGTAGCGTTTGAAAATGGTTGACGAAATCCATAACAATGCGAAGTCGGTCGGAACCGACACGTTCCACCACTTCTCGGCAGATTTCCGGTGACCCCATGATTGAAACGGCATGTGTTTCCATCACGAGTGTCAATTCGTGTTGTTCGGCATGTGCTGCGATCGGTTTCAAAGTCTCAATCAGACGTTCCATTGCTTCTGGAAGATGGTTATCTCGATGAGAAGTCCAAGCACCGTCAGGATTTAGGCTTCCGGGACGAAACAGATAGTGGCGCGCGTTGAGAGAGGCGGCGGTCACCATGCCGCGTTGAACACTTGCGATTGCGGCCTCGCGAACCGGCGCATCTGGATGAAAAAGGCATTCCTCATAAGTTATGCCGAATTGCACGAGATCGAGGTTTGCGTCCTCTAACATCCGCACGCAGCGGGAACAGGCATCTGGTGGCACAGAAGGAATTTCTGCGCTCCGAAAATGGAAGCTTAAGCCGGTGAATTCGAGTGCCTTAATGTTTTCGATTTCATCCGATGTAAGTGTACGGAAGTCTCCGCAGAGTCCAACAACACCGAGTCTCATGATTAATTATACCTCTTTTCTATCTTGCAACGCAAAACAAATATGGTTGATACAAGATTAGCTGACCGTATAGGTTGGTTATGACTGATTTTTCGCTTCCAGCACTTCTAACAGGTTTTTAGCGCGTTTGAGGTCTTTGGTGTCAAAACCTTCTGTGAACCAAGTATATATCGGTTCCAGCAATGTGTATGCATCTTGGTAGCGGTTTTGTGTCATCCAGAGTTCACATAAACTGAGAGCGGCTCGGAGTTCCCAAGATTTCGCGCTTTGTTGCCGTGCGATTGTCAATGCGTTTTGAAAAGCATCTTCCGCTTGCTGCGTTGTGCTTTCCTCGTTTGAGGTTTTGGTTTTCTTCGAGAGCATCAGATAGAGTTCCCCTTGTTGCCGGGAGAGTTCGGCAGCATAGGTGCGTTCTCCTGTTCGATCGACTGCAGATAATGCGGAGTCAAGCGTCTTCAGTGCTAAGTTGTGTTGCCCGGCACGCTGATAGGCTTGTGCAAGCAGTGCGAAAAAGAGCGGAAGTAGCACCTCAGCTCGTGTTTTCTCCCATGCCGCGATACCTTTGCAAATCATTGCGATTCCTTCTTCTGAGTTGTTCTGTTCTGCGAGGACCCATCCTTTCATTACCATTGCAGTGGCTTCCCAGCCAGAAAAACCGTGTTCTTGGCTTATCGTTAACATTTCTGTTGCAGCGATATTGACGTTTTCTACGTTGCCTTCATACTGATAAAGCACGGTTTTAAAATGGAGCAAGACAGCGTCACTAAAAGGATGATTCCTGTCTTTACCGATCGCTGTGGCTTCATAAAGTCGAGATTCTGCTTGTGTTGGATAGCCGAGGCACCACAAAAGCGGGGCGGAATAAGAGAGCAACGTCATACCGGGATCTGCGACATAGTGCAGAAATGTCGGGACTGGGTGATGTTGCGGTTGATAAAGTTCAATACCAGCCTCCAAGTGCTCCCAAGCCGCTCGGAATTCACTCAGGTAGTAGAGCGTTGCCCCGAGTGCGCGACGCGCCTCGACTTCAAAAGCCGGGTCTCCGACCTGCTTAGCAATCGTGAAGCACTGCTCACCAAATTCACGCGCCGAAAGCAAGCGTCCGCGGACAAGATGAGATAGCCATAACCCAAATAGAACAGGAAAGCGGAGGTCTTTTAAGCCGGTTTCCGTTGAAAATTCGGAGCCTTCACTCGGTGCTAATTCTCTGGCTTCGAGGGTGTCTAAAAGCTGGTATGCTCGCGTATAAGCGACTTCTACTTCCTCAGAGGCATATCCCTTTGTCGCGATCAAAGCAGTACCAAGTGTGGTTTGTAGTTCCAATTCTAATTGGGCGGTAGCCTCAAGGTCCTGTATACCTGTGTTCTCGGACAATTGTTCGAGAGCTGCGAGTCCTTGCCTGATGTGTCGAACGCTTTCGATATTAGCAGAACGTTCTAAGGCACGGTGTCCGGCGTGCTGCCAATAATGGATTGCTTTTTCGGGGAGTCCAGCTTCTGTATAGTGATATGCGACCAATTCGGGCTGGAACCCATCGCCAATGTTGCCGCTACCGTCCTGTAACACCTCAGCAATCTGTTGATGATACTGCTGCCGTCTGCTTCTGAGCAGAGATTGGTAAGCGGTTTCACGAAGGAGTGGGTGTCTGAAGGTGTAGCGTACCTGATTGTCGGAGGTCTCGTTGCGATTGAGGATGTATGCGTCTACTAATTCGCTCAATTGTCTTTTGAGAGATGTGAGGTCGACAGCGGTGTTGTTCTCCAGATGTATGCCGGAAGCGACTTTATAAAGCAACTCTCCTGTCCATTCCCTTCCGAGTGTTGCGCCGAGTTGGACAATCTCTTTTGCCGGTCCGAGTTCGTCTAACCGAGCCGTCAGCAGGTCTTGTAGTGTAACGGGAATGTCAGTCGCTTGCGAATGTAGCGTTGTCTGGTCAGAGACATCAGCAATGAGGGAGAGTGCCCCGCTTTCCAGCACCATTTGGGTGAGTTCTTCAACAAATAGCGGGACACCTTCAGTCATTCCGACAATCCGTTTCAATAAATCGGGTGAGAGTGGCGTGTCGCCAGCGACATGCTGAATCATGGTTTCCGATTCAGCAGGCGTTAGTGCTGATAGGGGTAGCGTGCTTGCCCATTCAGGACGTAGGAGTTCCGCCAAAGCCTCTCTATCAAGGGCAGAGCCACCGGCATTTCTCTCGGGTCCATCTTGAAATTGCTCGTTGGATCGGAGGGTTTGTACATTAGAACGAGAGGACAAGATTGTAAAGATTCGTGAGTTTTCGATTTGGGAGATTAGGCGCGTAAGAAATTCTATGCTTGACGGATCGATCCAATGCAAGTCTTCCAGGACAAAAAGTATTGGTTTTTGTTCAGCCATCTTTAGGAGTACTTGCACAAGGACTTCTAAAGTTTGCTGGCGGCGCTGTCTCCCCCCCCAGCCTGAAGGGTATGGATTTTGTTCAATCAGTCTGATGTAGGGTTGGGTGCCTATACTGGTTTCCGTCTGCCAAAGCCGCACGTTTCCGATGGGACCCAGACCCCAAACGCGTTGGAGGTCTATACCGGTTTCCGTCTGCCTCTGAATCTCGAAAGGTATTTCAAGCAGTTCGGCGAGGAGCGATAATGTTTGCGTTGTGTTTGCTTGTGCTTCGTTGTCTGAATTTTCCGATCCGAGCGTTGGAACACTGTAATCGCGCAGGAGATTCTCGAGTTTATCAAGTCGCATCTCTGGGGTGTCGGCATTTGTAAACTGTACGATGTGTTCTTGAAACAGCGAGAGAATAGAATAGAGCGGACTATTCTGGTAATAAGGCGAGCATCTACCTTCTATGATAACTGCTTCTGGATGCCGGTTGACGTATTCTTGGATCACCTGTACGCATCGTGATTTTCCGATACCGGCTTCACCCTCAATCAGAAGTGTTTGTCCTTTAGATGCGAGTACTTGTGCCCACCCTTGTTTGAGGCGTTCGACCTCCTGATCCCGTCCGATAAACGGGGTCAATCCGCTTTCACTGGCAATATCTAATCGGCTTTGCACTGGGATTTCACCGGAGACTTGATAGATATTTACAGGTTGTGAAATCCCACGGAGGGGCGCAGCACCGAGAGGTTCGCACTTGAAAAAACCCTCGACCAACTGGTGGGTTGTCTCGCCAATGACAATGTTGTTCGGTGCTGCGAGTTTCTGCATTCTGGCTGCGAGGTTTGGCGTTTTACCGACGATGTCGATTGCTTCGGGCGACCCTTCGTCGGAGATGTGCCAGACGACAACAAGGCCTGTGTCAATGCTGAGGCGTACGCTAATCTCTACGCCGAAGGTGGTGTGGAGATAGGGTTTGAGGGTCTCCATAGCGGCAACGATGCCGAGTGCGGCTCTTACGGCGCGGTGTGCGGCATCTTCATGTGCGATTGGATACCCGAAATAGACGAGGATGCCGTCCCCGAAGTATCGCGCGATGTGTCCGTTTTGTGCTAAGACGACTTCCATGACACAGGTCCGATACACCTCCAAAAGATTTCGGAGTTCTTCGGGATCGAGTCTTTCAGTAAATGCGGTGGAATCGACAATATCACAGAACAGGACGGTGAGTTGGCGACGTTCGGCACCGTGTGTGAGGGTTGCCTCTACGGCAGGGGTGTCCACAGCCGAAGCTTCGGATATGTCCGGTGCGTCACTGAGGGATGCACCGCATTCACCGCAGAATTTGAGGGACGGGTTTAAAAATCCACAATTTGCGCAACGTTTGTGCTCCATGATATTTTTGTCCTGGCACAAGGTCGGTGAAAGATGATTACCAATTACTTTCTAAACTGATTGAGGTATTCTTCAAGTTCGGCATCACGTGGATCTAACTTGTATGCTTCCTGATAATTATCAAGTGCCGTGTCGGTTTTGCCGACTTTCATGTAGAAGGAACCGAGATTCCGATAGGCGACGCTGTGTGTCGGTTTCAAATCTAAGGCGCGATAATAGTGGTCTCTGGCACGGAGCATGTAGGTTTTTGTTTCTCCGATGAGAATGTTGATGGTGATTTCATTTTCCCAGCGTTGTTGATACACTTCGCCACCGAGTTGCCGGGCGTGTTCCGCAATAGCATTAGCGACTGCAGCCTCTCGTGTTTTGAACGTGATAACCCCAGAAGTTGTTTTCGCCGTGGCGAGTTTCAGTTCTGTGACTGCTTGGTCGGGTGTTTCCTCTCTGAGTTCTTTTTCCCATGAGGGCCAGCTCGGTCCGGCGTATTTGAGACCCTGTTCGTAATAAACGGTTCCGAGGTCGTTATAGATTTCGGCGTTCTCAGGGCGCATCTTTAAGGCTTCACTGTAAAGCTCAATGGCTTGTTTGTATTTTCCGGCATTGAAGGCATCGGTAGCGTGGGTGCGGAGTTGTTTAAATTCCTCACTTTCTAAATTGACGGCGATGCCCAGTTCTGCCTTGTCTCTGCCGTAGAAATAGATGCCACCAATCAGGAGGATGGCGATGCAAACAGCGATAAGTGTGGGTAGTTGCAATTTCATTTTTTCTTACTTTTGCCTCCGGGCAGTTGTGAGTTGTTAGTTATTAGTTGTGAGTTAATGCTTGTAGCAGTGGCGTAATGTGTCAATTCCATACATAGACGCTTAACTGTAGACTGTTAACTGACAACTATTAAAACACTTATCTCCATCGATTGTTTCTATTAAAAGTGACAACAATTGTTTCATCTACACCGTCTCGTTCAAAGTAGAGTCGCATTCCGTTTTGGGTGCGGATCAGTTCGTCAATAACGATTTTAAGGAATTCGAGCGAGTGAATTTTAATATTGTCAATCTGATAGATGAAATCCCCGCGCCTGAGTACGTCCTTCAAACCACTGTTTTTCTCAACATTTGAGACGATAACACCGGGCTGTCGGTATTTGCGTGCCATCGCCTTGTCGGGTTGAGAGAAAGTTAAGCCCCATCCAGCAGGTGCGTAGTACCATTCCAAGGTCTTCAGTGTGAATTCGGATTGTCGTTTTTTACCGCGCCGAATGAGTTCACAGGTTATGGGTTGATAGAGCGGTAGGAGCCGTGTGATGGCTTTAAAATCGTCTTCGCTCCTGATGCGGTGTCCTGAAATACCGGTGATCACGTCCCCTCGTTTAATACCAGCGTCAGCGGCGGGTCCTTGTTTCTCTACCTCGGATACGAGAACGCCGGTGTTGTGTGGTATCGACAGTTTTTCTGCGAGTTCTTCAGTCACAGACTGGATTTCCTTGATGCCGAGGCGCGGTGGAACGACACTGCCGTATTCGAGAATCTGGCGAACGACTTTCCGGGCTTTGTTGGTAGGTACGGCAAATCCGATGCCCTGTGAACCGCCGCTTGTTGATTTGATGAAGGTATTTATACCGATAAGTTGTCCGTGTATATTTACGAGCGCACCGCCGCTGTTGCCTGGGTTAACAGAGGCATCCGTCTGAATGAGGTCTTCATGATAGAGGTCTTCAATCGAGAGTGCCCGTTCGGTGGCACTCACGATACCGATCGTGACCGTGGGTTGCGCGTTGCCTATTGATAAATTGAACGGGTTTCCAATGGCGACGACCCATTCCCCGATGAGCAGCCTGTCTGAATCGCCCCATTGGATTTCTGGTAGAACAGTGCCTGTATCGACCTCCAAAAGGGCGAGGTCTGAGAGATAGTCAAATCCAATGAGGCGCGCTGGGAATTCTCTCTCGTCCGAGATCGTTACGGTGATGCTATCGGCATCTCTGATGACGTGATGGTTTGTCAGGATGTATCCGTTTTTGTCGATAATGATGCCTGAACCGACTTCTCGGAGAGAACGTCTACGGGGATAAAAGACATCGTCCCAGAACCACCATTCGTTCACCCGGGTTCGTCTTTCAACGGTACGGATTGCGCTGATATTGACGACTGCAGGACTGGCGTGTGCGACGGCTGTAACGATTGCTGTCTGTCGTGATGCTGTAACCGCCTCTTGTGTATGCTTGCCCCGGAATTCTGCGCTGTGCGCACTCGGACAAAGTGACCCTACGAGCGCGAAACATGTACACAGTGAAATGAGAAGGCTGTAACGGTAGCAATGGCGTAGATATATCATAGACTTGTTTTCTGCTGCAAGTGTAGTTATTTGGATATCGCGACCATTTCAAGCAATATTAAGAAACAAATTTTAGGTTTTGCGGAAGGATGGAAGAAGTGCTGTCTCTATTATCTTCCCAACTTCCATACTTCCAAGCTTCCAACTCATCTTGGGGGCAAAAACGTAAATTTTATACTGAAAATTGCTTAACGTTTCAGCTTAAGAGAGATACGGTATCCTTCCAGTCCTGGGTCGGTATCCACAATCTTCTGGACGGCTTCAGCGGACCGTCGTTTTGCAGGAAAATCATCGGCGTTCGCACATCGGAGTGCTACCCTTGCGCCGACTGCGCTGGCGGCACGTAGGTTCTCCAGTTTTACTTTTTCGAGCGTATCATAAGCGGTATGTCCAAAGCCTCTGCCTGATGGGGGTGCTTCAGGATCACCCATGTGGCAAGAAGGTACGCCTTTAAGGAAAAATGGGAAATGATCGGAGTAGGAGTGGACCTTCTGTCCGACCGGCATTTCGGCGTGCATCTGCTGACGTGCGGTGTTAAAGAACGGTTCCAATGCGTCCCAACAATGGAGCACAATACCTTTGCGACTCGTGCCACCTGCTGCGTCCATATTCAGCATGAACCGAATATTGTCTAATTCCGATGTATGCGCATCGACGTAACGAAACGCGCCGGTGAGTCCGATTTCCTCTGTTCCGAAGGCGATGAACCGAACGGTTCGTTTAAGGGTGTCGGCAGCGTAGGTGGATAGTGCGCGGGCGGCTTCTATGACGGATACCATTCCTGAAGCGGGGTCGTGCGCGCCTTGGGAAATATCGTGTCCGTCGTAGTGGCATCCGAGGATTATCATCTCTTCGCTGTTCTCATGTCCGGGTAGATCGGCGACAACGTTCCATGAAGTGCGGGGTTCGTTAATATCGGTCGTCTTGAGGTTCAATGTGACGCTACCGGACTCCCGCGCCAGGAGCCGTTTTAAGAATTCGCCGTCTTCTTTGCAGACGGATATACCGGGAATGGGTGCTTCTTGATTGTTTTGGAGGCTCCCTGTTTCGGGTCCTACCCCTGGGTGTTCGCTAACGAAAATGAATCCGCACGCGCCAGCGAGGAAGGCGCGTTCAAATTTCTCTTTACGATGTACCCATCTGCCGAGGTCAGGGGGTGATGCGCTCTGTGCCATAACGAGTCTCGCGATGGCGGTGTCGCCGAGTGCTTCATATTCCGAAGGGCTTCCGTATCCGGCGGAGACGAGTTCGGTGGTGATGTCTCCAGCGGGGCAATACGGGAGTGAGATACAGTGAAGTGTTCGGCGAATGGGTTCAATCACTTCAAGAGTTGCGGTGCCGCGCGTCCAACCGGCATAAGGATATTCCTCAAGTTTGACGTTTTTGAGTCCGTAACGTTTGAAGCAGTCGGCGATAAAGTTTGCGGCTTTGTATTCCTCAGGCGTTCCTGCGAACCTTGCGCCGTATTCATCGCAGAGGACTGTCAAATTTTCCATTGATGCTTGCGAGGTGTAGATGTCACCGACCATCTGCTGGTCGATCTGCAAATAGGGGTTCGTTTTGTTCATAAGTTTCGTTCTTCTCTTCCGGGATTTGTGGTATCGTTTCCATTCTTGCGTTGGCAATCTTTTTGAGTTGCCACGGATCAAATATCTGAATGCGTCGAAACCTTTTTTCAAGGACTTTGTGTTGCTTGAATTGGTTGAGGAGTGTTTCCGTTTTTTCAACGGAACTGCCGATGCGTCGCGCCAATTTCTTTGTTGAGAGTTTGTGTAGCTTACACTGCGCCCCACGTCCTGTCCGGGTCTGATTGTGTTTCGGGGCATCGGCGTAATTTTGTAGCAGGAGCGCGAGCCGTGATGCTGGACTCCGAAAGGCAATGTTTAGAAGCGGGTTGGAAGATTGGAAGATTGGAAGATTGGGAAGCCCATCCTTCCGCCCCTTGATCTTTCTGGTCAAGTCGATCCCTCCCTCCTTCCATCCAAGTCCTCCCGGTTTCCTTCTGATAAAATTTCTAACGGTTTTCCATCTGTGTATGTACTGCTGGATACGGTGTCTGAAGGTCGTGTGTGATGGCATCGCCAGATGTGGCTTTTGCTTCAAGAAGAACTGGAAGTTCTTTGCCTTGACGACCCCGACAACGGCTTCTGTGAGTGTCTCAGCGGTGACGTTCGGATGTGCTTTATCTTCTTCCCATTGGACGGCACCGAAGATTTCGCCGGGTTCGAGGAGTTCTAAAGTTACGGGTTCCCCGTCAAGCGGTGTTTCGTATATCTTGACGCGTCCTTCTTTGAGTAGATAAACGCCTTCAGCGCAGAGCGACTCCCCGTTTTTCAGCGATTTAAAGGTTGTAATCTTTGCGAGCGCGTTTGCATCTGCCTCGGTGAGGTCGCGAAAGATGTCTATCTGTTTAACGGACCAGAACCTTTCTGGGATTTTTTGTTGTGTTACCATACGACGATCGTCCCGAGCGTGTAATCTTTTGGTATTATACACGCTGATGGCTATTCATTGGATTTTTTTGGTTTTTCCTGCTCTTAATTATAGCAGTGTACCGTCAATAAAGCAAACGAAATATGACTGGGGAATGGATGTTAGGTTTTAGCGGTCAGTTAAGAGGACTGGGGGTTTTGAGTTTTGGGTTGTGAGTGTCAAAGTCCGGACTTCGCTGGCTTGCACGTAATGCATCCTGATCCATCACAATCGTAGCAATCGTCATCGAGACATTCCGATATTGCCGTCCCAGCAGCGATCCCGCTTGCGACTGCGCTAGTGATAGAAACCCATACAGGCGTTTTCACCAAGGCGGCGAAGCCTGTGAAACCTGCCGCAGTCATACACATTATGTAGACAACCGGGGCTTTCCAATTATCACCGACTTCTTTGCTGACGGGGTGTGGTGTGAAGGCAGGATGTAAGCATAGGAAGACGGTGAGAAGTTGTAACAACGCTGATATACCATTGATGGCATTTACGTGTTGTCTCGTTTCTCTATGAAAGATCATCGTTGTTTCTCGCTGTAAACATATAGACGTGAATATGGCTTTAACTTAACGGAACATTTTTCGCGTTCTCGCTTTAAAAATGTTACACTCGTGTACCATTTGGTGTGTTGCCTATAACGTTAGAGAACCCAGTGGCTGTAAGGATTCGTTGACGTTTAAATTTTCGATTTTTTCTTATGTGAAAAAAGAGAATTGGGCGAAAAGTGTAACATTCTTTTTCGCTATTCGCTGTTTGCGGTTAGCAGCTCGTAAGAAACTTATGTAACGGTTGAAAATGTCGTGTCGGTTTTCGCGCTGAGGTTTTGGAGATTGATATACTATTCACCGCTTTGGAAAGTCTTATAATAAATTATACTTTATTTGCTAACTGATGTCAAGTTAAAAATGTGTTATAGGTTCGCAGATAGGCATTGGCGGTTAAGGGTGGTGTAGGGTCATTGTTAATGCCTGGTGGTATATCTTTCGGCATTCAGACGATGGGAGATTTCAAGGAATTCGTTTTCGTTGAAGACTAATTGAAAGATACCTTGCGCAGGACCTTCTGACATTCTCAGTGTGCCAGTGGTGTTGAATGCGCCTTCAAGGGTTTCTAAAACCTTTCGCTTGTATTCGGTATCAAGGTTACCTTCCAGATGTTCCCCTTTTGTGTCAAAAATTAGGACGCGCGTCACGCCACCGACCTCATTTGCCATCGCAACGAAATCGGGATAGATGCGTCCGCGTTTCCAGCCTTGTAGGTAATACTCACCGCGTTGACGTGCCGCGACTCGGTGCCACCATCGGAGTGCTTTTTCTTCATCAAGATAGTAGGCAAATTTCTTTTCTAATTCGGAATCAAATTGTTGTTCAAATACTTTCTCGAACAGTGTGAGTTGCATGGGTTCGCTATACCTTTCGAGTTGGCTATCGTTAGGGCGAACTTGTAATTCATAACTGTCAACCATCCGGTAATTAGGTTCTTGTGCCTCTAAGTCGAAACGGATTTCGCCTTGTTCCAATTTGTTACGAAAAACCTGCTCTGCTTGCTTTTCGACTTCGTTTTTTACATGTTCTCGCAAGACGTGCGCGAGGTAAGAGCGGCGATCATAGATTTCCGCCTCGGTTTTACCATCTGCTTTGAGCCGTTCATACATCTGTTGTGCAATGCGGGCGGCTTGCCAGAGATTTGGCATAATATCGGATAGGCGACGCGCGAAGTCAGAGATACCAACACTTTTTTCAATGTACGTCTCTTGATCGGGATGGAAAACCGATGCTGTCCCATCAACATCGACGGTTGCAGATTGCCGTCGGGTGCTTTGCGGGGCAGAGGCTTGTGGGTCGGGGGGTTCTATGGCTGCCCAGTCTATGTGTGGTAGAATGTGCGCTTGATAATTGAGTCGTATCCAATTGTCACCGTCTTTATGGAGGACCATAGGTAGATAGATACACTGGTTCTGAAACTTCTCGCGGCGTTTTATTGACTGCGTCTGAACTTCTTGGGCTTCGCTGGTTTGTTGTGAATCTGGACTGCCCGTTATCTCATCGCCTAAGCCTGTTAGCCCTTCTGCCTCCAAACCGTTTTTAACTTGTGTGACAACGGTGCCGACATCGGCGTTATTGCAATAGACATAGCATTGGTCCAAAATTTCTCTACCGGTAAGTTGGGCGTGTGGTTGCCGCATTACCCGTCCCACGAGTTGCGTGATTGCCCTTTGTGCTTGTGTGTTGTCGAGCATCACTAACAGATAGGCAAACGGGCAATCCCATCCTTCCATCAGTGCGGATTTTGTGATGATCCAGCGTACCTGTGAGAATTCTGAAAGCAGATTTTCACGTCCGACACCGCCGTTTTCTTTTAATTTTTTCCATGCAGCTTTGGGATAGTTGCGAAATTCGTCGGGAATTGGTGTGTCGATCCCAGTCTGTCTGAGTGCCTCAATGATGGTTTCTGAATCACGTCGGGTGTCTTCAAGTGTTTCTAACCAACGGGTCAAAGCGTCGAGTACACCACGTTGATACGCCTTCAATTCCATCATGGTCTCATTTTCCGTTTAAAGCGGGACGTGATAGGAGTGAGGAAAGGTAAGACAGACTGTTTCTTCGGTTTTACGGTATCTACTTCGATGTTAACATATTCCGCTGAAACACCTTCAGGTGTTTGATCGGATAATTTTGAGGTGGGTTTCGGAACAACTTCTCCATCTTCCTGCAAACACTCGATATGAAATTTTATGGCTTCAGCGACCTCCTTACGTGTTTCTTCAAGTGTATCACCAACTGCTATACACACCGGAAGATCCGGAACGTACGCACTATAATTCGTATCGCCTTGTTCAAAAAATACAAGATAACGCATTAGTCTAAGTCTCCTTTTTCTAAAGAGGCTTGTTTCAAACAGCAGTGATGGTATCGGCGTAATCTTCGCACTCAATAAGGATAAACTTTCGGTTACCACCGTCTTCTTTGTTGAGGTCAAGGACAGCGTGGGCAGTTGTGCCTGAACCTGCGAAAGAGTCAAGGACAATAAAGTCATTTTTTCCTGATGCCCCTTCGGCAATCCCTATTAAGTTCGCAATTAATCTTGTCGGTTTGGGATTGTTGAACTCAAGGGCAGTACTTTGGAGAACAACTTGTAGTTGTTTTGTGCCTTCGTCTGTGGTCCCTGCAACATCTGCCAGCATTAAATCAATTGGAACAATACCTTTTTCTTCAGATTCGCTAAGAAAATTTTTAAGACGCGGATAACGCAAATTTCCATCTATGCCCCACCAAAGCCTATCATCCTTAACGTGATTCTCATAAGTACTTCGACTGTATTTCCAAGCGTGCGTAGGATGATTTATGGATTCCCTCGTGTGTGGATTTATTACTGCATAAACTAAATTTGGACGTTTCTCTTTTGTTGCAGGATTGACATACGAACTGGAGACCCAGCTACCACGTGGATCGTCGTCGGGATTAGAATATGTTTCATTAAGTTTTTCGTCCCGTTTAACCCGAATGTGAGAGACAGCATCGGATTTTCTATATGCAATAACATGCTCACGTTGGTTTGAAAATAATTTGGCATTATTACTTCTGCCATAGCGGTGTTGCCAGATAATATCTGCAAGAAAATTTTCCTTTCCCAAAATTTCATCCATCATCATCCGTAGGTGATGTTGTTCGTTATCATCAATGGAAACAAAAATCACGCCATCGTCGGCAAGGAGTTCTTTGAGCAAGTGCAACCTCGGCCACATCATGCAGAGCCATTTGTCATGTCGTTCCAAATCTTCGTTATCAACGGGTGTGTTCTCGGTGAACCACTGCTGCATGAGAGGACTGTTTACGTTGTCGTTATAGACCCAGTTTTCGTTGCCGGTGTTGTAGGGTGGGTCGATGTAGATGCATTTGATACGGTTTGCATAGCGCGGAAGTAATGCTTTGAGGGCATGCAAGTTGTCGCCGTGGATGATGAGGTTGTCATCGGTGTTGGTCGGGTTGCAGGAGCTGTCTTCGTTGGGTTCAAGAGGGGGGGGGATAATATATGTATAGGATTTGGTAGCGTCTATTTCTAAAGGACGATAGGGGACGGTGAGATGGTGGGCGTAGATGTGTTGTTTTCCTTTGAATTCCAATGTGGGCATAGGGTTCCTTTGGGGTGTTATATGGGGGAATCAAATAGTGTAACGATCAATAAAATCTTTACTATCAATGTCTGGCTGCCCTTGTCGGGCGTAGAACGAAGAAAAACGTGATACAATATCCTTTACAAAAAATGGAGAAATCTGAATTGTGGGTTCCCTAAATTTTTCATCGAAGTCAGTCTTATTCAGAGCATTTAACTTTCTGAAATTGAGAAATCCGCCTGCAAAGAAATCTGTCTTTGGAAGCCAGTGATAGTAGTCTGTATGATTGTTATTAAAGACATCTCGGAGTTTATTTTCTTTACTCTGTTTTCTTCTAATGCCATTCAATGCAACGTTCACGACCTCACTTTCACCTTCGATCTCAACAAGGAGAATCCGATCCGTCTTGAATTCACCGTTTCTTCTGACAACCAGATCACATGCTGGACTCAGAACTACAAACGATTGATCACCCGTTTCCTCTTTTACAATACTTCCGGTTGTAATTTTCTCCAACATAGGTGGGTGTAGGTAAACCTCTTCGGGAAAACAGTGTTTTTCGTCTTCCTCAAGAAGTTGAAACAAGTGATTCAGAGTATATCGGAGGAGAGCTTTTTCAGTTCGTTCTGAATTTTCTGCTCCGTAAGACACCCACGTTTTTATCTGTGGTTGAAGATTTTTGAGGAAAACCTTACTAAGTTGCTGTTCAATTAATCCTCTGCCGCCCATGATACGGGTGAGTCCAGTATTATAAATCTCCCAGAACCGGTCTAAGAGTTCGTAGTGCCCAGTTTCCCCTTTTGTGAAAACATCAATAAGCATAGTTTTTTCATTCAGATCGTGATCCCAGTCTCCTGGGTTTCCGGTAAATATCGCAATTGGAATACGGAAAAAGGACTCTCTGATCTTTTCAACAACCTGATTTCCCTCATTACTTCGGTAGTTCGCGAGTTTCAGATCAATAATAGCACCGTCAAAGGAATTATCTAGTTTCTCTAATGCTTCCTCCAATGTTTTGCATTCAAACAGATCAAAGTCTCGTCCTTTTTCGCGCACGTAGTCCTCCAAATCGTCTCTGAAACTCTCAAGTTCCTGCTCTACGTCTTCCACTATAAGTAATCTTAATTTTTTCACTTTCCACCTTCCATTTTAGGTTGAAGTCTGAAATGAGCGCCTTCTTCAGATTCAAAAACTTTCAGTTCAAGTCCGCTCCGGTCTGCGGCTTCTGCAGCTATCGCTAATCCCAGCCCCGTTCCGTCTGGTTTGGTGGAAAAATGGGGTTCAAAGATCACTCCGCTTTCAGTGAGTTTGGGTTCAATTCCTGGTCCGGTATCGTGATAGTCAATGTGAATTAAAGAACCTCTGTCCATTAGAAATTCAATCGTGATTTCTCGTATTTCAGGTTTTTTTTGACTGATCCAGTAAAGGCTATTGTCAACAAGATTCGTGAAAATTGCATAGATGTCCTGATGCCTAGCTGGGAATTTAAATTCGTCAGGACCTTTGATTTCAGCAGAGATGTTATGGGATTTCATTTCGTTTTCAAAGACAGAAAAAACATTCTCTATCGTTTTTTTCAACTCTAACGACTTTTTTGTGGTTTGTTTTCTGGCCGCTAAAGGATCAAGTCTTTTAAAAAGATTCACAAAGAATTGGGAATTCTCGGCGATTCCATCGACAATTTCCATAGTTTTTTCGAGGTCTACCGGATCTCCATTTTTCTGAAATGCGTCGTACCTGCGCTTGAGATAAGGTATTCGATTTCGGAAGTAGCTGAGAGGTCGTCTGGCTTCATGAAGTAAAACGTTAATAATTTTTCCCAAGGTAATTTGGCTTTGATAGACAGCAACAGTTTGGCGGATTTCCTCAGCGATCCTATTTTTATCTTCCGCATCCTCATTGATGCATCTAAGGATTTCGTTAGTCGTTATTCCATCAACAGCGGCCTTGCTCAGTTCCGTTTCTATACTCTGTTTGAGTTCATCAAAAGAAAAAAGAGTCTGCAGATTGCTTTCTACTTTGAAAGCAGGCCGACTCAAACCTGCACTCTTTCTATAGTTAAAACGCCGCCATTCAAGTTCTGTTATAATCTGTTTTGTGACCTCTTTAAGTTGATTAAAAGCTGCGTTTTCCTTGAGTCCGTCCCGAGCACTTTTTTCAATCAATTGGGACTGATCCTCCGACTGAATCTGAACGTACCCGATTGCTTGATTGCTACCAATACAACGGGTGGGGTTCTGAACTCTTCGAGCATTGAGTTTCAACCAGTCGAAATCGGGATCACCGAGTGGTCGGATCCGGAATCCATTTCGATAAACGCCAATACCGTTACTGGCATTTAGGATCTGTCTCGCCTCAAGTTTTTGGACATATCTGCCGGATTCGTCCCTAAAACCGCGGCTAATAAGAGCATCAATGGCATCTGCTTCTCGGTCGTAAACACGTATATCAATATCAAGTTCACCGCAGCCAGTAGGCCGTCCGAAATTAAATATGATTTTTTCCTCTATTGTATTGCGGGCTTTCTGGGACGAATAGGTCAACGTTCCTGT